>NZ_JBHYJW010000048.1:0-77933 GCF_042741125.1 Amycolatopsis sp. NPDC058986
TACGAGTACTCCGCGTCATCCCACTGGAAGAAGAACGGCATCGGATACCCGACCGCCTTCACCACCTCATACGGGATCAGACACGACCACCAGCCGTTGTAACCCGCGTCCAGCCGCCGATCCTGCCGGTTCGGCTTCAACGTCTCCTCATCGATCCCCAAAAGATCCGCCGTCTCCAGCGAATGCTCCACCGGCTTACCCGGCTCCAAACTGTTGAGATTCGCGTACTCCGCACCCACATGCAGCTGATTCGGGTGCAGCAGATTCAGCATCTGCCCACCCACGATGATCGGATTCGCCTGCCGGTTCGAAAACGCCGTCATCCGGATCACCAGATCCGGCTCCAGCAACACGTCGTCATCCATGAACAACACATTCGCGTGCTCAGTCACCGTATGCCCGGCCACCTCATACAAGCCCCGCGTGAACCCCCCGGCACCACCCAGGTTCGGCTGCTTGATGTAATGCAGCTTCTCCCCCAGATCCTTCGCGACCTGCGCGAACCCGTCCCGCGACTCCACCAGATCACTGCCCTGATCAGCCACATAGATCGCATCCAGCGTGTCCAGCGACGACACATCCGCCGCCAGCGCCCGCAGGTTCTTCAGACAGTCATCCGCACGGTTCATCGTGCAGATCGTCACCGCGGTCGGCCGGATCTTCTCCGGCGCCTCCACCGTCCAGCGGACCCGCTCCACCCGCAGCGTCTGCCCGCCCTCGGTCTCTATATCCAGCCACAACGCGCCACCGTCGTAGAACTTGTCCAGCTTCGCCGTCAACGTCACCAGCTGCTGCTCGGCGCCCGCGACCTGCTCAGCGGTGATCACCCGCGGCTCACCCTCGACATCCGAGGCACCCATCGACAGCTGACCGTCCCCGGACACAACCGCCTCGACCGACACCTCGGTCACCGTCGTCCACCGCTGCCAGTAACTGGCCGGGAACCGCCCGAAATACGTGTTCCCCGACACTCGCGACGACGGCTCCACCGTCACCCCACCACGATCCCGCACCGCCGAGCCCCACTCCAGCTCCGCATACAAATCCTTGCTCACAATCGGAGCCGGACCCGCATACAACCCACGCTGCGCGGTCAACCTGCCCTGCGGTGCGCGCTCGGTCAGTCGCGGCTCGCCCGCGCTCTCGGTGATGAGGGAAGCGTTGCCACGCATGGTTTTCTGGGCCCTTCGTACGCTGCTCGGTGCGGCTGGTTCGGGAACGTCGACAGGTCGGCCCCCGGCCCGTCCGGCCGGGGGCGAGGTTCTCGTGGCGGCTGCGGCGAAATCGGTCAAGGCCGTCAAACCTCACGAACCAGGGTGAAATGGCCGACGCCCTTGGTCGCCGAGTACACCTGCCAGCTGTCCGGCCCGGAGGCCGGGCCCGACTCGTAACGCAGCCGGTAGTCGACCTTCCGCGGTGTGTGCGAGCGGTCGAACCAGTGGTAGTTCACCCGCAACGCCGTCCGCATGACCGGGCCCGCCGCGGCGATCTGGTCGTTCACCAGCCCGACGACCTGCCCGCGGTCGGAGAACACGTCGAGGATGGCGCAGTCGCAGTAGTAGGCGAGGGTGCCGATCTCCCCGGGACTCGCGACGGTCGCGCCGTTCAGCCGCTTCCCCAGTTCCTGGCCGACCCTCGCGTAGTCCTGGGCGCTCGCCCAGTTCCCGAAGATGACCGGCGACCGCCACGGCACCCCCTGTGCGCCGTCGACCCCGGCCAGCGCCAGCGTCAGCACGCCGACCAGGCCGAGCGCGGCCAGCGGTGGTCCACGCCGCAGCGTCGGACGTTCCCTGGCCCGGCCCTGCCACACCCCGAACGCCGCCACGGCGAACGCGCCCGTCGCGACCACCGGGGTCACGTAATACCAGTGGTAGGGACCGACATCCAGCAGCGAGTACACCACGTAGCTGACGACGCCGCCGGCGCCGAGCGCGGCGACCGGGCCCAGTGGCGGCACCTCCGGCCAGCGCACGGCGAACCGGGCCGCGGCCCACGCGGCGAGCGCGAGCACGCCGAGCACGGCGGGCGCGAAGGCCAGCAGCACCACGATCGGCCGGCCGAGCGCGTACATGACCGGCCCGTTCACATAGCTCCACGGGGCGAACAACGAGGCCTGCGACTGTTTGATGACCAGCGTGTCCGGGACGAACGAACCGAAGGCGAACCAGCTGAACAGGAACCACGGCGCCGCGACGGCGACCGCGGCCACCAAAGCGAGCCAGGCACGCCGCCGGATCGATGCCGCGCTCGCCGCGATGAGCACGACGAACACCACTAGGTCGAGCCGGGTGAGCACAGCGAGACCCGCGGCGGCGCCGTAGAGGATCGGCCTGCCCTCGACGGCGAAGACCGTGAGCAGCATCAGCACGGCCGGGATGAGCAGCACTTCCAGCCCGAAGGCGGACAACAGGAACGGGTTGACCAGCACCAGCACGACGCCGAGCAGCCCGGCCGCGGGCGGGATCCGCAGCGCGCGGACGAGACGCAGCCACGACCAGCCGAGCGCAGCACCGGCGGCGACGGTCAGCGCACCGAGCGCGAGCACCGGATGCGGCGCGCCGGAAACCCTTGTCACCAGCGTCAGCGCGCCGAGCAGCAGCACGTTGAGCGGCGAGGTGGCGGAATTGGCCGGTTCGCCGGGAACCAGCCCCCATGTGCCGTGCATGGCGAGATTCTTGGCGTAGGACAAGGTGATGTACGCGTCGTCGGTCAAACTTCTGCGTACCAGAAGGAAAGTCACGACGCCCAGCAACGCGGCGACCACCGGGAGCCACCGGCCCACGGCTGTCGCGGCATGAGCACCGGCAAGATCTTCCTCGCTGACGTGCGTTTTCCGCTGTGTGGCGCCACCGGCGATCGCCCCGGCCGCCTGCCCTACCGACATGACTAGGGGACCATAGTGGCCATTCGTTACGAGCGCGCTACGGGCCTGTTATTTCACGGTCCACAGTGGTCCGCCTTACCTCGACGTTCCATCATGCGGAATCCGCCGTCAAGCCGAGAGAGCGCTTTCGCCCCATCGAGCGACGCCGGGATCACCAGGGAACCGGGGTACCGCCACGCCCGACTACCGACGCGAAACCCGTTCCCGTATCAAGGAGTGCTACCGTGCGGCATATCGCGACGTTCTGTGGCAAGTGTGACTGCGGCTGCCCCGAGCTGTTCCTCGCCGAGGACGCGCCACCGGAGCGCGCGGTGGTGCTCACCGACGACTTCGGCCAGAAGGTCGAGATGAGCCGCGAGCAGCTCGACGTGTTCGTCGCCGACATCAAGTCCGGCGTGCTCGACGGCGTCCTCACGCCCGCCGCCGCGCAGTGACCGTGAAGCTCCACTGTGGACACTCATGTCCACAGTGGAGCTTCAGGCGGCCAGCGCGTGCGCGAGGTCGGCGATCAGGTCGCCCGCCCCTTCCAGGCCGATCGACAGGCGGATCAGGCCCGGCGTCACCCCGCTCTCGCGCTGCTGCCGTTCGTCCAGCTGCGCGTGCGTGGTGGAGGCCGGATGGATCACCAGGCTGCGCACGTCGCCGATGTTGGCGAGATGACTGAACAACGACAGCCGGTCGACGAACCGGCGTCCGGCCTCGACACCACCGCTCAGCTCGAACGCCACCACCGCACCGGCACCGAGCGGGAGATAGCGCTTCGCCGCGTCGTACCAGGTGTTCCCGGGCAGCCCGGCGTAGTGGACCTGCTCGACCGCGGGGTGCTCCGCCAGCCATCGGGCCACCTCGGCGGCGTTGCGGACATGCCGTTCCATCCGCAGCGAGAGCGTCTCGATCCCTTGCAGCAGCAGGAAACTGTTGAACGGGGACACCGCGGGCCCCAGGTCACGGACGAGCTTGGTGCGCAACCGCAGGCTGTAGGCGAGTTCGCCGAACTCCGAGGCGAAGACCAGGCCGTGGTAGCTCGGGTCCGGCCGGGTGAGCTGCGGCCAGCGGTCCGGTTCGGCGGCGAAATCGAACTTCCCGCCGTCGACGACGATCCCGCCGATGCCGGTTCCGTGTCCGGAAAGGAACTTCGTGGTCGAATGCACCACGATGTCCGCGCCGTGTTCGAGCGGCCGGGCCAGATACGGCGTCGGCACGGTGTTGTCGACCACCAGCGGCACACCCGCCGCGTGCGCGACCTCGGCGACCGCGGCGACGTCGAGCACGTTGCCCAGCGGATTGCCGACGCTCTCGGCGTAGAGCGCTTTGGTGTCCGGCCGGATCGCGGTACGCCAGGCGGCCAGGTCGTCCGGGTCGCGCACGAAGCCGACCTCGATGCCGAGCTCGGCGAACGTGTACGCGAGCAGGTTGTACGTCCCGCCGTAGAGTGCCGAGGCGGCGACCACGTGGTCACCGGCTCGCGCGAGGTTCAGCAACGCCAGCGTCGACGCGGCCTGGCCGCTGGCGACCGCGACCGCCGCGACACCGCCCTCCAGATCGGCCAGCCGCTCCTCGACGACCGCGGTGGTCGGATTGGACAGCCGGGTGTAGGCGTGCGATTCGAGATCACGCAAGGCGAAGGCGTCCGCGGCGTGCTGCGAATCCGCGAAAGTGAACGACGTGCTCTGATACACCGGCGTCGCACGGGCCCCGGTCGTCGGATCGGGCCGGGCACCGGCGTGGATCTGCCGCGTCTCGAACGACCAGTCGTCGCTCATGCGATCGACTCGCTCCGCGAGACAGTGTCTGATTCCTTTTGGCGCATGATAACCATGATTCGCTCGCAAGCGTCGCTCATGCGCGGTCGGCCAAGACATTGCCCCACCAGCGTTCGGCGACCTTCGGATGTGAACGCAGCCAGCCGACCAGCGCGTTCTCCCCGTACGCCGCGAGGAGCGGATTGTCCTTGTCGTCACTGATCCCGCGAGCGCCGGCGGCCAGCTCCGGCGGCAACCGCAACGGTTCGACGACCGCGTCCAGCCGGGGGCCGAGGAAGAACGGCACCGAGAACCGCTCGACACCGGAGGGCGGGCTCACCACCCGATGGCGGGTGGCCGTCAGGTAGCCCCGCGTCGCGATCTCCAGCATTTCGCCGATGTTGACCACGAAGCTGCCCGGGATCGGGGTCGCGTCGATCCAGCTGCCGTCGGCCGCTTGGACCTGCAGGCCGCCGACCTCGTCCTGCTGGAGCAGCGCCAGGTAGCCGTAGTCCTTGTGCGCGCCGACGCCCTGGTCGGCGTCTTCCGAGGGACGGCCGGGGTAGCGGATGATCTTCACGTGGGTCGCGGCTTCCTCGTCGAACCACGCGTCGAAGTAGTTCTCCTCCTGGCCCAGCGCGGCGGCGAGCGCGCGCAGGACCTCACGGCTGACCCGCAGCGCCTCGGCCTGCCAGGCCAGCGTCGTCTCCCGGAGTTCGGGCAACGCTTCCGGCCACTGGTTCGGCCCGATCAGCCCGCGCCACGCCGGTTCGCCCGGCCCCGGCTCGACCGGCGCCCGCTCCGGCCCGATGTCGAGCTGTTCGCGCCAGTCCGGGGAGCCGCCGGTGTACTCGTGCCCGGTGCGCGTGTAACCGCGGAACTGCGGCGAATGGACGTTCTCGATCTCCAGCCGCGCTTCGACCGGCAACGCGAAGAACCGCTTGGCCACGTCGAAAATGCCGGTCGTCAGCGTCTCAGGCACACCGTGCCCGACGACGTAGAAGAACCCGACCTCGCGGGCGGCACGCCTCAGCTCGTCGAGGAAGGCGGCGCGATCCGCGGCGGGATCGCGGAACTTCGAGATGTCGATCAACGGCAGCGCGGTCACGTTGCCGAGCGTAGGCCCCGCCCCGGTGCCTGGACCGGTGATCTCATATCGCGGGCGGTGCCTTACGCCGAAGGTGGTACCCGGACCGCCAGGACCTCGGCCTTGCGGCGCACCGCGAACCCGAGCGACTCGTACAGCCGGATCGCGGTGGTGTTGGCCGCGGTCGTGTGCAACATCGGGGTTTCGCCCCTGCCGCGGATCCCGGCGGCGACGGCGAGGACGAGCCGCGTCGCCAGGCCCTTGCCGCGGTACGCCGGATCGGTGCAGACCGCACTGATCTCGGTCCAGCCCGGTGGGTGCAGCCGCTCACCAGCCATCGCGACCAGCGCCCCGCGATGCCGGATGCCGAGGTACGTCCCGAGTTCGACGGTGCGCGGGAGGAACGGGCCGGGCTGGGTGCGCCCGACCAGGTCCAGCATCTCCGGGACGTCGGCGGGACCGAGCCGGATCGCCTCGGGATCCTCCGCGGGCGTCAGGCCGGCGTCGACGAGCTGCACCCCGTGGATGTGGTCGACCACCTCCCAGCCGTCGGGCGGGATCAGTTCCCCGTCGGGGAAGGCGATGGCGGCGACCTGGCCGGGCCCGGCCAGCCCGGCGAGGTCGTGCCAGATCCGCTCGCCGGGTTCGCCGGGTACCGCGTAGAACGGCACGACGTCGGCCGGGTACCGCAGCGCCTGGCCGTGCCGCTGCGCGAAGCGGGCGTGCGGGCCGGTCAACGACGCCCAGGTCGGATTGTCCAGTGGCGAAGCCGGAGTCATGCTCCGAACATACGCCGGCGAACGTCGGGCACCGCGAGGTTTGCCCTACAAGGACACGAACTCTGTCCCGGTGGTGAACTCCGCCAGCGCGTCCGGTAGCGGCTCGACGCCGATGCCCGGCGCGGCCGGGACCGGCAGATACCCGTCCTGGAGCACGAACGGCGTCGTGATGTCCGTGCGGAAGTACCGATCCGACGCCGACGTGTCGCCCGGCAGGGTACAGCCCGGCAGCGCGGCGACCGCGAGGTTCGCGGCCCGGCCCAGCCCGGTCTCCAGCATCCCGCCGCACCACACCGCGACGCCGTGGGCCGCGCAGACGTCGTGGACGCGCTTCGCCTCCAGGTACCCGCCGACACGGCCGGGCTTGATGTTGACGATCCGGCAGGCGCCCATGCTGATCGCGGCGGCGGCCGCCCGTGCCGAGGTGATCGACTCGTCGAGGCAGAGCGGGGTCTCCAGGTGCCGCGCGAGTTCGGCGTGGCCCAGCACGTCCTCCTCGTCCAGCGGCTGTTCGACGAGCAGCAGCCCGAACGCGTCCAGCTTCGCGAGCTGCCGGGTGTCGGCGAGGGTGTACGCGGTGTTCGCGTCGACCTGCAACAGCACGTCGTCGCCGAAGCGCTCCCGCACCGCCCGCACCGGCTCGACGTCCCAGCCGGGCTGGATCTTCAGCTTGATCCGCTGGTAGCCGGTGTCCAGATAGCCGTCGACCGCCTCCAGAAGTTCGGGGATCGAGTCCATGATCCCGACCGAAACGCCACACGGCACCCGCTCGCGATCCGCGCCGAGGTCCGCGGCGAGCGACACGCCCCGTGCGCGCAGTTCGGCGTCCAGCACGGCCATTTCCAGCGCCGCCTTCGCCATCCGGTGCCCGCGGAACGGCTCGAGCACGGGCGCGACCCCTGCCGCCGTGACGTCCCGGCCCGCCAGCGCGGGCAGGAAGAACCGGCGCAGCACGTCGGCGCAGCCGTCGAGATACTCGGAGGAGTAACGCGGTTCGGCCATCGCGACGCATTCGCCCCAGCCCTCACCCTCGTCGGTGACCACCCGCAGCAGCAGCACCTCCTTGGTGGTCTCCGTCGCGAACGACGTCCGGAACGGCGCCA
Organism: Amycolatopsis sp. NPDC058986; assembly: GCF_042741125.1. NCBI lineage: Bacteria > Bacillati > Actinomycetota > Actinomycetes > Pseudonocardiales > Pseudonocardiaceae > Amycolatopsis > Amycolatopsis sp. NPDC058986. Next base: position 7,596 of record NZ_JBHYJW010000048.1, read on the forward strand.
CCAACGGCATCCGGACCCGCCGGAACTCGATCCCGGTGAGTTTCACGCGTCCTCCTGTGTTTCGAGTGTTTCCGCGATAAGCGCGGCGACGAGCGCGGTCCGTTCGGGCAGTGCCGAGACCACGACGTGTTCGTCGTCGGCGTGCGCGCCGCCGCCGACCGCGCCCAGCCCGTCCAGCGTCGGGGTGCCCGCCCCGGCGGTCAGGTTCCCGTCCGAGCCACCGCCGACCGCGACCCCGGTGATCGGCCCGATGCCCAGTTCCCCGCCGAGCCGTACCGCGCGGGCGAACAGCTCCTCCGACGCCGACAGCGGCAGTGGCGGCCGACGCGGCCCGGGGACGATTTCGACCTCCGCACCCGGCAACACCGGTCGCAGCGCGCGGATCGCGGTGTCCACACGGGACTGTTCGGCCGGTTCGCGCACCCGCACGTCCACCATGCAGGCGCCTTCGGCCGGGACGGTGTTGCCGGTGGTGCCCGCGCCGAGCACGGTCGGGGTGACCGTGGTGCCCGCGGCCGGGTCGGCGAGCGCGGCCACGGCGAGGATCTGATGGGCCAGTTCGACGGTCGCGTTGATCCCGCGCTCGGGTTCGAGCCCGGCGTGGGCGGCTCGCCCCCGGACACGGATTTCGTACTGGGACACGCCTTTCCGCGCCGTCTTCAAGGCGCCACCGTCAGCCGCGGCCTCCAGCACCAGCGCGGCGGCGCAGCCGGTGGCCTCGTCCCGGATCAGCTTCTCCGAGGACGGCGAGCCGAGTTCTTCGTCGCCGGTCACCAGCACCGTCACCCCGGACGGGTCAGGCAGCGAAGCGACGGCGTGGAAGCCCATCACCACGCCCGCCTTCATGTCGAAACACCCGGGGCCGCGCAGGATCCCGCCCTCGACGCCGAAGGGATGGGTCCGCAGCGAGCCCAGCGGCCACACGGTGTCGTGATGGCCCAGCACAAGCACCCTGGGCGGTCCGTCGCCGAGCCGCCAGCGCAGGTGCGTTCTCCCTTCGACGACGATGCGTTCGGCCGGGACGCCGAGCAGCCTGTCGCCCAGCTCGGCCACCAGCTCCGCGCTGTGCGCCACGGCGCCGAGGTCGGCGGACGGGGACTCGCGGCACACCAGCCGCTCGAGGTCGGCCAGCATCGCGGGCAGCGCGTGCCGGAACACCTCCGGCGCGACTCGGTCAGTCATCCTTCTCCTCACCGGGTTTTCGTGGCTCAGCGGGGCCCGTTCGTACGGTGTCACACGGTGAGGCCGAACCCTTCGTGGAGCGGCACAAGAATCGCCGGCCACATTCGTGGCGGCGCACGACCCATTCCCCCGGTTCCGCCTCGTAGCGTGCTCAGCACATCGCCGGAGGGAGCAAGGTGTCCACAGTAGACTTCGAGGCCGTGGCATGACCGTGGCGCACCGGGACGCGAAGCAGGTCGCGGCCGACACGGCGGCCGCGGCGGGCATCCGGATCCGGGAACTCGGCGAGCCGGCCGAACTGCGGGAGCTGAACGAGCTGTTCCGGGGCATCTGGCGGCCCGATCCCCGCAACCCGCCCATCACCGAGGAACTGCTGCGGGTGCTCGCGCACACCGGCAACTACGTCGGCGGCGCGTTCCTCGACGGCGGGCTCGTCGGCGCCGCCATCGGCCTGTTCGCCGAACCCGCCGGGTACGCACTGCATTCGCACATCACCGGCGTCGGGGCCCTGGCACGGGGACGTTCGGTCGGCTTCGCGCTCAAACTGCACCAGCGGGCGTGGGCGCTGGAGCGCGGGCTGGCGCGGATCACCTGGACGTTCGACCCGCTGGTCCGCCGCAACGCCCACTTCAACCTCGTCAAGCTCGGCGCCCGCCCGGCGGAGTACCTGCCCGACTTCTACGGCCCGATGGACGACCACATCAACGGCGGCGGCGCCACCGACCGGCTGCTGATGTCGTGGGAGCTGGCCGCCCCGGACGTCGAAGCCGCGGCGACCGGGCACCCGTGCTTCGCGCAGCCGGTCCCCCACGCCGAATGCGCGCTGGCGAACGAGGACGGCAGGCCGGAGCCGAGGGAGACCGGCGCGTCCGTCGTGCTGGTGGACACCCCGGCCGACATCGAAGGGTTGCGCCTCGCAGACCCGGCGTGCGCCGCGCTGTGGCGGGAACGGATGCGCGCGGCGCTGAGCGGCCGGATGGCCGGGGGCGCCGCGATCACCGGCTTCACCAAGGACGGGAAGTACGTACTGGAGACGGAGGACTGACGCCGCTCAGGCACCGCGAACGAAGGGGGGCGCCACACCGAAATCCGGAGGTTCACCGATGAATCCAGCGCCCGTCACCGAGGACTGGACGCGGAGCAGAATCCGCCGCACCGCCAGCCTGACCATGATCATCCTGCTGCTCGCCTGGTCGATCGACTACATCGACCGGTTCGCGATCGGCATGGCCCTGCCCTCGATCGGCGCCGAGTTCGGGCTGAGCAAGACCCTGCAGGGGCTGCTGGTCACCACGTTCGCCGTGGTGTACCTGGCCTGTCAGGTCCCGGCCGGGTTCCTCGCCGACCGCTTCGGGTCCCGCAAGCCGATGCTCGTCACGCTCGTGCTGTGGTCCGGGTTCACCGCGCTGACCGGCCTCGCCGGCACGTTCGGCGTCCTGCTCGCGATGCGGGCGCTGTTCGGGATCTCGCAGGGCTGCTTCCCCGCCGCGTCGTTCAAGGCGGTCGCCGAGCGGACCACCCCGGACCGGCGGGCGACGGTCACCGGCGTCATGCTGGCCGCCAGCGGCGTCGGGCCGGGCATCGCGCCACTCATCGTCGCCCCGCTGATCGCCGCGGTGGGCTGGCGGCACACGTTCCTCTGGCTGGCGCTGGGCGGGGTCCTCATCGGCGTGCTGCTGTGGAGCCTGCTGCCGAAGCCGTTGCCCGCCCGGCTCAACGCCACTGTCGACAACGCGCCGCCGGTCTCCGCGTCGCGGCGGGAAGTGCTGCGGTCGCCGCAACTGTGGAAGTTCGCGGTGCTGTTCTGCTCGATGAACATGCTCGCCTACGGCCTGATCACCTGGGTGCCGAGCTACCTGCTGGAGGCCCGGCACGTGTCGATGGCCCAGACCGGGGTGCTCTCGGCGATCCCGATGCTGGTCACCGTGGTCACCACGATCCTCGGCGGCTGGCTGTTCGACCGGTTCTTCGCCCACCGCACGCGGTGGTTCCTCGCCTCGATCACGCTGGGGACCGCGGTGCTGCTGGGCTTGATGACGGCCGCGGGCACCACGGTGGAGTTCACCGTGTACGAGACCCTCGCGATCGGGCTGTCCGGGCTGAGCACGATGTGCGTTTTCGGCCTGCCGCTGCGGGTGCTGCCGCCCGCGCTCACTGGGACCGGGATGAGCGTGCTGAATTTCGGCGGCCAGGTCGCGGGCGCGAGCGCGCCGCTGCTGATGGGCTGGCTGGCCGACACGTTCTCCTACACCGCGGCGTTCGGCCTGCTGATCTTCACCACGGCGCTCGCAGCGATCTTCGCCTTCTGGGTCCCGCAGCGGCCCGAGCAGTTCCGGCTCGGCCGTGCCGGGCGGCAGGGTGAAGGACTCGGCCAGGGCGCCGCCGTCCCCGCCCCGTGAACGGTCCGCAGGCCTGCCCGGTCCCCATCGGCCGGGCAGGCCCGCGGAGGTCAGCCGGTGATGTTCTTCAGGCGGTGGGCCTTGAACTGACTGCCCGCGTCGAGCCCGTAGGTGAGCTCGCGGTGGTCGGTGCCGTAGCCGCCGCGCTGCTCGTACGCCCAGTACTTGGTGTGCTGCGCGTTGGACCACTTCTCGAAGATCACCACGTGCCGGGTGTTGTGGTCACCGATGGCGTCGATGAACAAGTCGCCCATCTTCATGTCGTTCTTGTTGATCGGGACCGACACCTTGCTCCCGGCCAGTGCGACGGTGTTGGGTCCCGGCTTGGCCAGCCCGGCGGCCATGGACACGTAGCCGGAGCAGTCGGTGCGGTAGCCGTCGTGCGTCTTGTTCTGGTCATAGCGGACGCGCTCGGCGGTGTGCGGGTGCCAGGTGGTGGCCCGCTTGATCATCTCGCCGCGGCTGACGGTGAGCGCGGCGGGGACCGCCGGGGCGGCCTCGGCGGCGACCGCGGCCGACTCTCCCCCGTCGACACCGCCGGGAGCCGCCTGTGCCACGGCCGGGGCGCAGAGAACCAGCCCCGTCGCGGCCATGGCGACCGCGCATCTCGTCCATACGGCCATATCGATCCTCCTCTTGTCTGCGGCGACTCTCGCGCGACGGACCCAGTTCAGCGCACCGCGGGCCGCCGCACCAGGGGATGTCAGCCCGTCGCGCGGACGATCACCTGACCGGGTCGCGCGAATCGGTGTCGCGCAGTATCTTCCGATTGAACATGAAACTGCTTCGGCATTTATCGACGGCCGAGGAGGCTCGCATGAAGCGCGTCCGGACTCCCCTCGTGGCCACCCTCGCGGTGGCCGGGCTGCTCGCCACGCCCGCCACCTCCTCCGCGACCCCGGCGACGGCACAGGCGGGTCTCCCGCCGTACGCGACCTGGATCGCCGACGTCACCGTGATCACCGACCAGGCCGCGAGCTACCTGACCCAGCGGCTCCCCGGCGCCGGCCGTCCCGCGATCGTCCTGGACATCGACAACACGTCGCTGGAATCGACCTACCACCCGTCACTGGCCGACGTTCCCGCGCTGGCCCCGACGCTGCGGGTCACCCGGCTCGCCGGAGAGCGCGGCGCCACGGTGTTCTTCGTGACCGGCAGGCCGAAGCTGGGTGACGCGGTGACCCGGCACAATCTGGACGAGGCGGGCTACCGGTACGCGGGTCTCTACCAAACGGACCTCCCGGACCTGCTCGATCTGCAGAAGTTCAAGACCACCGCCCGCGCCGACATCGAGGCCAAGGGCTACACGATCGTCGCGAACATCGGCAACAGCGCCTCCGACCTCGCCGGCGGCCACGCCGAACGCACCTTCAAACTGCCCGACTACGACGGCAAACTCCCGTGATCCCGGCGAGTCCGTGAATGCCACGTCGAGGGACTCTGAATCCCTCAATGTGGCATTCACGGACTACAGCGGAGGTTCCGGGGTCAGCGCACGCTGAGCGCGGCGTCCGCGCGGAGGTTCGCCAGCGACTCGCGGGCCTGGGCGCGGAACTCCTCGACGCGGGCGAGCTTGATGTCCTCGTAGCCACGGACGACGTCGGACAGTTCGGCGATCGCGGTGACGGCGTCGACGGTGCCCGGCTTCAGGTGCGCGAGCGCGTCCCGCACCAGACGCTGGTACTCGCCGATGAGAGCGCGCTCGACGCGGCGGACCCTGGCATAACCGAAGGCGTCGAACCGCGTGCCGCGCAAGCCTTTCGCGGCCCGCAACGCCTTGAACGTCAGCTCGGCGGAACGCCGCAGCCGCAGTTTGCGCTTCATGCCCATCGCCCGCAGCACCGGCGGGTGCAGCAGTACCGACACCGAGGCGTCCGGCCCGAACTCGTCGTCGCGCCTCGCCTTTTCGACGGTGTCGAGGTGCAGGCGCGCGACCTCGTACTCGTCCTTGTACGCCATGAACTTGTGCAGTCCCTTGGCATACGCGACCGCGACCCGCTCCGCCTCGGCGCCCGCCCGCTCGGTGGCGAGGTCGGCGACGCGCCGGACCTCCTCGGCGTAGCGGCGGGCGTAGTCCTCGTTCTGGAACCCGACGAGGTCCGCGACGCGAGTGGCGAGAACTCGGCCCAGTTCCCCGCTCGGGGCGTGCGCGGCGGCGATCGCGACGGCGACCTCGTCGACCGCCACGGTCGCCCGTTCCGGCGACGACGTCGCGGCCAGCACCGCGTCCCGGTCGAGGACGGCCGCGCGGCCCCAGCGGAACGCGGCCAGCGTCTTCTCGACACCCGCCCCGTTGAGCCGGATCGCCTGCTCGATCGCCTCGGCCGACACCGGGACGCAGCCGTGCTGGAACGCGGCACCGACGAGCAGCATGTTGGCGGGCATGTGATCCCCGAACAACGCCTCCGACAGCGCGAGCGCGTCGAGGTAGAAGTTGTCCGCGCCCCGGGTGACGGATTCGACGCGTTCCAGCGCGTCGTCCGGCGTCCCCGGCACCACCACCCTGTTGGTCACCATCGCGGCCGTCGGGACGACGCTGGTGTTGACCACCGCGACGGTGTGCTCGCGGTGGGCGGCGGCCAGGTTCACGTCGGCGGCGGCACCGAGCAGGTCGAAGCCGAGCAGGACGTCCACAGTGGACTTCGTCGCGCGCAGGGCGCCGTCGATGGGCTGCTTCGAGATCCGGACGTCGCTGATCACCGGGCCGCCCTTCTGCGCGAGACCGGTCTGCTCCAGCCCGGCGGCGTAGAGGCCGTCGAGGTGGGCGGCCATCTGCAGGATCTGCGACACGGTGACGACGCCGGTGCCGCCGATCCCCGGCATGCGCAGCAACGTGCCGTCCCCGGTGAACCTGATCGGCGGCGGGGTCAGCTCGACCGGCAGGGACGGCACCGCGCGCTTGCGCTTCGTACCCGGCTCGACGAGCAGGAACGACGGGCAGTCGCCCTTGAGGCAGCTGAAATCGGAGTTGCACGACGCCTGGTGGATCCGGGTCTTGCGGCCGAACTCGGTTTCGACGGGACGCACCGAAAGGCAGGTCGACACGTCACCGCAGTCGCCGCAGCCTTCGCAGACCCGTTCGTTGATCACGACCTTCTCGGCCGGGGTCGGCAGCTGCCCGCGCTTGCGCAGGCGCCGTTCCTCCGCCGCGCAGCGGTCGTCGTGGATCAGCACCGTGACACCGTCCACAGTGGAGAGTTCACGTTCGACGTCGGCGAAGTCGTCGCGATGCCGGACCGACGCGATCTCGTCGAGCGCGACCCCGCGGTACGTCTCGGGCTCCGCGGTGGTGATGACGATGCGGCGGACGCCTTCCAGCGCGAGCCACCGGGTCAGCGACGGGATACCGAGCCGCCCTTCGGCCTGCTGCCCGCCGGTCATCGCGACGGCGTCGTTGTAGAGCAGCTTGTAGGTCATCGTGACGCCGGCCGCGGCGGCGGCGCGGATCGCCAGCGAACCGGAGTGGTGGAACGTCCCGTCCCCGAGGTTCTGCACGAAGTGCCGGTCGTCGGTGAACGACGCGAGCCCGATCCACTGCGCGCCCTCGCCGCCCATCTGGGTCAGCCCGATCTGGTGCCCGCGCCCGGCGCTGTCGAGCGCGACCATCGCGTGGCAGCCGATGCCGACGCCGACGAGCGTGTCGTCGCCGGTGCGGGTGGAGGTGTTGTGCGGGCAGCCCGAGCAGAAGTACGGCGTCCGGGCGTCCACAGTGGGCAGAGTGATCCGCGAGACCCTGGCCGGGGCAAGCGCTTTCAGATGCGTGGTGGCGGCGCGGGGCAACCGGTCGGCGCCGAGGCGGGCGGCCAGCGCGCGGGCGACCTCGTCCGCGCCGAGCGTGCCGCGCGCGGACAACAGCGGCCTGCCGGTCTCGTCGTGGCGGCCGACCACGTTCGGCGCGCCGGGCCGCCGGTACAACGCGGCCTTGAGCGCGTCCTCCAGGAACGGCGTCTTGTCTTCCACCACAAGGACTTCGTCGAGGTCGCCGGTCATCGCGGCCAGCTCGTCCGCGTCGATCGGGAAGGGCATGGACAGGCGGATGAGCCGCAGGCCGAGCGTGTCCATCGCGGCCTCGTCGATGCCGAGGTCCGCCAGCGCGCGCAGAACGATGGAGTAAGCCATGCCCGAGGCCAGCACGCCGAAGGTGGCCCGCTCGGCGGTGAAGGTGACCCGGTTCAGCCCGGCCTCCCTGGCGTAGGCGCGGGCCAGGTTGAGCCGCCGGGTGAGCACGTCGTGTTCGGCGTCGACCGCGGCCGGCCCGACCAGCGCGCCGGGCGCGGGCCGCGGCGTCTTCGGCGGTTCGGGGATCTCGTGGCCCAGCCCGGCGACGTCGACGGTGGCCGACGCGTCGGCGATGTCGGCGACGATCTTCAGTCCGGTCCACAGCCCGCTGGCCCGCGACATCGCGACCGCGTGCAGGCCGAGGTCGACGATCTCCTGGATCGAGCCGGGCGCGAGCAGCGGCATCGACAGGCTCTGGCACAGCTGCTCGCTCGCGCTGGGTAGCGTCGAGGACTTGCAGTCCGGGTCGTCACCGATGAGCGCGACCGCGCCGCCGAGCGTGGCGGTGCCCGCGACGACGCCGTGCCGGATCGCGTCGGCGGCCCGGTCGAGGCCGGGGTTCTTGCCGTACCAGAACCCGGTGACGCCGTCGTGGCGGCGGCCGGGCGTCTCGCCGAGCAGCTGGGTGCCCGCCACCGCCGTCGCGGCGAGTTCCTCGTTGAGGCCCGGCTGGAAGACGATGCCCGCGGGTTCGGTGAACCGCGCGGCCCTGGCCAGCTCCATGTCCAGCCCGCCGAGTGGCGAACCGGGGTAGCCGCTGACGAACACCCGGGTGTCCAGGCCGCGGGACTCGTCGAGCTTCCGCTGCTGGAGCATCAACCGGACCAGCGCCTGGATGCCGGAGATCAGCACCCTGCCGCGTTCGGCCGTGTAGCGGTCGTCCAGGGAGACGGCGGCAAGGTCGACGCTCACGGGGAGCCTCCATCCAGGGTCGTTCGTGGTGGGCTACGCCACAGCACAGCCGAAGCGCGACCCCTCGCGCAAGCAAGTCCCGCGAAGCGTAGCGCAACACGCAAAGAACTCTTCATGAACGCTGATTCGGCGGCTATTGTTTGCGTGCCGGAGTGAGGAGGCGCGGAGTGGCCGATGTGGACGAGACGGACCTGCGGGTCCTGCAGTTGCTGCGGGAGGACGGCCGCCGGACGTACTCCGAGATGGCCCAGGAGGTCGGGCTGTCGGTCGCCGCGGTCAAGCGGCGCGTAGACCGTCTCCGCGACATCGGGGTGATCACCGGGTTCACCGTCGAAATCGATCACGCCAAGCTCGGCTGGGGCATCGAGGCGTTCACCGAGATCCGGTATGTCGGCACCACCGGGATCGAGGAGATCATGCGCAACGCCGCCGAACTGCCCGAGGTGCAGACGGTGTTCACCATCGCGGGCGACCCCGACGCGCTGATCCACCTGCGTGCCCGCAACATCGACCACCTGCAGCAGGTCATTGACCACCTGCGCCGGTCCGGCGCGGTGACCGGCACGAAAACGCTGATGATCCTCGGCTCGCGCAGCCGCAAGAACTGACCGCCTCAGTTCGGGACCGCGAGGGTGGTGCCTTCGAGACGGCCGCGTAGCGTCACCTCGCCCGCCGGGCGCCATCGGGCGGCCTCACCGTCCGAAGTGGACTCGACGGCGTGCCAGGAGGCGAGCACCTTGCCGGGAACGTCCTTCGCGAGGTCGGTGAGGCGGGCCGCCTCGTTGACCGCGTCGCCGATCACCGTGTACTCGAACCGGCGCCGATCCCCCACGTAGCCCGCGACGGCCTGCCCGGTGGCGACCCCGACACCCGCGGCGCAGCCGGGCACCTCGGCCGCCAACCGGGACCCGATCGCGCGGGCCGCCGCGAGTGCCGCCCCGGCGTGGTCGTCGAGGGCGACGGGCGCGTTGAAGATCGCGAGGACGGCGTCGCCGACGAACTTGTTCACCAGCCCGTGGTTCCGGTCGATCTCGTCGACGACGACGGCGAAGAAGCGGTTGAGCAGGTCGACGACCTCGGTCGGCGGGCGGGTCGCGGCGATGGTGGTGGACCCGACGACGTCCACGAACAGCACCGACACTTCGCGTTCCTCGCCGCCCAGTTCCGCGAACCGGTCCACCGCGGCGCGGGCGACCTCCTGCCCGACGTGCCTGCCGAACAGGTCGCGGATGCGTTCCCGTTCCCGCAGCCCGGCCACCATGTCGTTGAACCCCGCCTGCAGCAGGCCCAGCTCCGTCCCGTCGTAGACCGGGATCTCGACGTCCAGTTCGCCGTGCCGCACCTTGCGCAACGCCGCCTGGACCGAGCGGATCGGCGCCACCGTCGCGCGCGTGGTGAACACCGTGAGCAGCATGCCGAACACGATCGCCACCACGCCGAGCACGACGACGGTGACCGCGAGCTTCGTGGCCGAGACGTCCTGGCGGGCCAGCGCGAACACCGCGACCGTCACCAGCCCGGCGACCGGGACGCCGGTGCCGAGGCACCAGAACAGCAGCATCCGCAGCCCGATCCCCGCGCCGGCGGAGTGCCACGCCGCGCCGGTGAGCGCGCGGGCGGCGATGGGCCGGAGGGCGAACTCGCCGAGCAGGTAGGCGTTCGCGCAGACGACGATCCCCGCGAAGCCGACGGTGAATCCGATCGCCGCGACGAGGTTCGGCTGCAGGATCGCCGCCAGCACGGTGAACAGCACCGTCGCCAGCCCCCACAGCGAAAGCTGGACGAGCGTCAGCCGCAGCGGTACGCGCAGCGCGGCGCGGCGTTCGCCCGCGTCGGGCACCCGCTGCTCGGTGACCCACCGCAGCGCACGGAACGCGTCACGGGTGCCCCAGACGGCGCCGACCGCCACCGCCGCGCAGATGTAGACCGGGGTCGCGATGGCCCACACCGACAGCGTCCGGCTTTCGATCCCCGCGCTCGGCACGACGAGCACCGACAGCACCACGACGACTCCGGCGCCGATCAGGTTCGCGACGATCAGGGTGATGGTGAGCAGCACCTGGATCCGGATCCGCAGCGTTTGCCCATCCTGCCCGGCGGGACCGAGCAACCGCGAACCGAACGGGACGGGCGGAAAGTCGCTCACCGCGAAACCCTAGCACGACCCCTGCCAGGCTCGGAGTCCACTGTGGAGTGACAAAAACAGGAACCCGGAATACGCATCGGCATGACAAAAAGCGGTCCCATGCCGTGAAGGCCTCCTTACCGGCGCTCAAGGCGGGCAAGGAGGCCTTCACAGCTATGGAATCCACAAAGGACACTTCCCGTGGGGGGCGGGCGGAAAGCGTCCGTCGTGTGCTTCCGTCAGCCGACGTCGGTGCTGCCGAGCACCGCGTCCTGGTCCGGCGGGTCGAGGGCGAGGTTCACGTCGAACTTCGCCAGCGACGGGTCCGAAACGTCGGTCGTCACGTGGGTGACGGCCTTCGGGTCGACCGAGATCGTCGCCTTCCCGGTCGGGGTTCCCTGCGGGACGGTGAAATCGACCTTGCCCTGAGAGGTGAACTTGATCGGGCCGCTCGGCGGAACCTGCGTGTCCGGGATGGGCAGGTTCACCTTCAGGGAAATGGACTTCCCGTCGCTGACCTTGATCGCCACCGCGGCGTCGATCGAGCCGCCGATCTTCTTCCCGCCGACGAGACGCAGACCGTCGCCCACGCCGTCCCCGGTGTCCACGTCGAGGGTGAACGGCACCGAAACGGGCTGCCCTGGGGTCGCCTTGGCCGGGATGTCCACGTGGACGACCGTTTTCACCTGCTGGTCACCGATGATCGGGAAGCCACCCTTCCAGGTCAGCGGCTTGTCCGCGGCGCTGGCCGCGCCCGCGCCGCACACCGTGACGACGGCCGCCGCCACCGCGACGATCCCGGCCCTGGCGAGCCGGGTACGCGTTTTGGTCGCTGTCACATTCAGCTCCTTCTTCGTTGAACGAATACTGAACTGGGGGATAATGAATGGCAGGCCGGGCGCCCGGCCGCTCGATGGCAACGGTAGTGGGTAAATAATGGCCCCGACAACCGGGCCGTGTGACTTTAACGGGATATCTTCCTATTCATCACACTGGCACGAAACAATCCGGCATTCATTGTCATGCGGCTGCGGATTTCGACGCTTCCTCCGGTGAATATCGAAATGTGGAACCCGCACGGCCGTGACAGTTTTTCGCGCCGCCGCCCGCTTCAGGCGGCCAGGAACGGAAGCAGACGGCCGAGCAGGGCCTCGGGCCGGTCGAGCGGGATGATGTGCCCGCAGTCCTCGACGAGATGACCTTCGAGGTCGTCGGCGATCGGCCGCAGCTGCCGTTCCAGACTCCGCCCGACCGGGTGCGCGCCGACGGCCATCGTGGGCACGGTGAGCCGCCGGTCGCGGACGGCGTCCCGGATCAGCTCCGCGTTCGCGGGCATCGCGCGGTAGTGGGCGAAAGCGCCGCGCAGTGCATCGGATCCGGTGTACGCGCTGACGAACGCGTCACGAATCGGCTCGGGCACACCACGGCCGTGCGTCCCGGAGTCGAGGAACCAGCCGATGTACTCCGCCTCGTGCCCGGTCAGTACCGTCTCGGCCAGCCCGGGCACGGAGTGGAAGCCGAACCACCACGGTTTCCCGCCCGCCAGGAACTCTTCGGCGCCGGGCAGGACGCCCAGCAGCGACTCCATCAGCACGAGCCGCCGGACTCGCTCCGGGCGACGCAGGCCCAGCAGGAACGCCGGCGGTGTGCCCGCGTCGATGCCGACCACCGCGGCGGACGGCTCCCCCAGCGCGTCGAGGATCCCCTCCGCGTCATCGGCGAGCGTGCCCGCGTCGTAGCCGTCGGCCGGCCTCGTGCCGGCGCCGAGGCCGCGCAAGTCCGGCGCGAGCACGCGAAAATGCCGCGCCAGCACGGGAATGACCGCGCTCCACAGCCGCCAGGTGTGCGGGAAGCCGTGGAGCAGCAGGACGGCGGGGCCGGTGCCGGCGACCGCGACGGACGTCTCGATGCCGTTGGTCGCGACGCGCCGCAGGGTAACCCCTTCGACGGTGGTGGTCATGACTTCTCCCGGATAGTGGTTACCATTGGTGACCAGATCAACGTAGGTAACCGTCAAGGCTTCGCCAAGACGGCACTTTCCCGACAGGTGGTGAGCCCGAGGTGACCTCCCGACCGGCCCCGCGCGGTGACGTGTTCGACCCGGCGTGCCCGGCCCGGCGGCTGCTGGACCGCATCGGCACGAAGTGGACGTCGATGGCCGTCAAGGTCCTCGCCGAGGCCGATCCGCCCGAAGTGCGCTTCGCCGAGCTCAAGCGCCGGATGCCCGGCGTGTCGCAGAAAATGCTGTCCACGACCCTGCACAGCCTGATGCGGGACGGCCTGGCCGCCCGCCGCGTCGAACCGACCGTGCCGCCACGGGTGCACTACCGGCTCACCCCGCTCGGCCGCTCCCTCGACGAGCCGCTCGCCGCCGTCCGCGCGTGGGCCGAGGAGCACATGGCGGAGATCGACGAGGCCAACGCGCGCAGTGACGAGAACGAGAAGAACACGGAAAGCGCTGCCACCCCGGCGCCGTGACCGCGGGCCCGGACCCACCGCCGGTGTCGCCAGGACGGGTCGAAGTCGATCATTCGGAGTATCGGTAACCCCCGTTTGCTGATAGCGTCCCCAGATCCTGAGCTCGCGGAGGCGTCAGTTCTTGCCGGGGAACGCCCGAGCGCGCGGTGTGAGGCAGGTTCAGATGCGTGACGATGTGGTCCAGGCGAGCTCCGTGCTGGCACACCCGCCCGAGCGGGTGTGGGAAGTGGTCGGCTCGCCCGAGCGCTACTCGCGGTTCGTGCCGGAGATCAGCTGGTGCGAGGTGGTCGAACCGGCCTCGTTCGGCCGCGGCCCGCGCTGCCTGATCCGGCTCCGGCCGCGCCGGGGCGAACTCGTCGAGGAACAGATCCACGCCGTGGTGCACCGCTCGGGCGAGCACGTCGTATGGCGTGGCGTGCAGGACGAGCGGAGCTGGGTCTCGGTCGAACTACACCCGCTCCCGGACAGCCGCACCGAACTCGTGGCGCGGCTGATGCTGCCCTCACCCCGCGGCGAGATGTCCTCGGCGGCACTCCGGCGCAGTGTTCAGGAGATCGCGCAGCGCATCGACCTGCACCTGTCCGGCCGCCCCGCCCCGCCGGACCGCGCGCAGGACAACAGAGCCACGACGCTGAGAACCGCGAGCACGCTGGTACGGGCCGGGGTCCTGTCCCCTGGACGGCCCGACAAGGTGGCCCGGCAGCTGACCTCGCTCGCGCAGTGGGGCGCCACGGTGGCGGGCGGGTACCAGGCCGCGGCGGCACGCGGGCCGGACGAGCTCGCCCTGCACGACGAACGCTGCGTCCGCACGTTCAGCCAGACCGAGGAACGCAGCAACCGCCTGGCGAACGCGCTCGCGGACCGCGGGGTCAAGGCCCGCGACCGGGTCGCCCTGATGTGCCGCAACCACGCCGCGATGGTGGAGTCGTTCATCGCCTGCGGCAAGCTCGGCGCCGACGTCGTGCTGCTCAACACCGGGCTGTCGGCGAGCGCGGTGGCGAAGGTGATCGCCTCGCACCAGCCGGTCGCGGTCCTCGCCGACGACGAGTTCGCCCACGTGATCAAGGACGTCCGCGGCGAGTTCCTCCGGGTCAGCACCTGGCCGGAGGCCGAGGCGGGGTACCCGACTGTGGACGAGCTGATCGCGGGCGCGGCGGCCACCCGGCGCAAACCGGTGGACCGGCCCGGCCGGATCGTCGTGCTCACCTCCGGCACCACTGGTGTCCCGAAGGGGGCCCGGCGGCCGACCCCGAAGGGTGTCGGCGCGGCGGCGGCGCTGCTGGACCGCATCCCGCTGCGCGCGAACGACCGGATCGTGGTGGCCGCTCCCCTGTTCCACACCTGGGGGCTGGCCGCGATGCAGATCGGGATGGCGCTGCGGGCGTCGCTGTCGATGGTGCGCCGGTTCGACGCCGAGGAGACCCTGCGGACGATCGCCGAACAGCGGTGCCATGCGCTGTTCGCGGTGCCGATCATGCTGCAGCGGATCCTCGACCTGCCGTCCCGGATCCGCGGCCGCTACGACCTGTCCTCGCTGCGGATCGTGGCGAGCAGCGGCTCGGCGATGTCCGGCTCGTTCGTCCGCGAGTTCACCGAAACCTTCGGCGACGTGCTCTACAACCTCTACGGCTCGACCGAGGTGTCCTGGGCGAGCATCGCCGACCCCGCCGACCTGCGTGCCGCGCCGACGACCGCGGGCCGCTGCCCACCCGGCACGCGGGTCGCGATCCTCGACGAGGACCGCCGTCCCGTCCCGCCCGGCGGCGAGGGCCAGATCTTCGTCGGCAACGAGATGCTGTTCGACGGCTACACCGACGGCGGGAGCCTGCCCAGGGCCCACGACCTGATGGCCACCGGCGACGTCGGCTACGTCGACGCGGACGGCAGGCTGTTCGTCACCGGCCGGGCCGACGAGATGATCGTCTCCGGCGGCGAGAACGTCTTCCCCCGGCCGGTCGAGGAGGCGCTGATGGCGCTGCCCGGGGTCTACGAGGTCGCGGTGGTCGGGGTGCCGGACAACGAGTACGGCCAGCGGCTCGCGGCCTACATCGTGCCCCGGCGCAACGCGCGGCTGCACGCCGAGGACATCCGCGCCTACATCCACCAGCGGCTGGCCCGGTTCGCGGTGCCGCGCGACGTCTACTTCGTCCCGGAGCTACCGCGCAACGCGACGGGCAAGGTGCTCAAGCGGCTCCTCAACGACGACACCTGGCCGATCGACCCGGACGGCGGCATCGCACCCGTGTGGCCGGGGCACTGACTCCGGTCAGCCGCGCGCGAGGGCCCTTCGCTCCCGCATCGACTGGCCGAGCCAGATCAGCCCGAGCGCGGCGCCGACGAGCGTGAGCGTGGCCGCGGCCAGCGGCAGACCGCCGATGCCGAGCACCGCGCTGAGCACGAACAGCAGCGCCGCGGGCACGGCCGCGCTCGCCGTCACCAGCGCGGGCACGACGGCACTGGACCGATTCGCTCCGGACATGTGCTTCCTCGCCTTCCCCCGGGTGCCCTCCCCTGGGCACCGTCCTCCCACCGTATACCCGAGGCCGGACGCGCGGCCCGGGTACCCGGGTGACGACGGCCACCGCGGGGCCCGGACCCACTTGAGTCTACAAAGGACACTACGGCGCGACGGCCTCCACGCGGGCCGGAACGTGCTTGTGCCACGGCGTTCCCGCCAGCCAGTCCCGATGCCCGAGCGAGGTCAGCTCGTTCGGGGCCACACCGGCGATCCCGTGTTCGGGGTGATCGACGCCGAGGCCGTTGGGCAGCGAGACGTGACCGGGCTGCATCATGTCGGTGATCTCGACGACGACCTCGGCCGCGCCGCGTTCGGTCACCACGCGCGCGGGGCCGCCGGAGGTGAGCCCGAGCCGCGCCGCGTCGTCCGGGCTGACGCGGAGCGCGCCCGCCGCGTCCCGGCGCCGCCAGGTCGGATCGCGGTAGATCGTGTTGGCGGTGAAGGAACGCCGCTCCCCCGCCGACAGCACGAACGGGAACTCCTCGCTGACCCAGCCGGGTTCGGCGTCCCGCAGTTCGCCGAGCTTGCCGAGCAGTTCGGGGATCCCGACGGTGAACCGGCGGTCGGGACGGCGCACGTAGGTCCACACGTCCTCCCACTCGTCGACGGTGAACGTCACGCCCGACGGCGTCGACACGATGGCCTCGAACAGTTCGTTGCCGTCGGCGAATCCGGCGCGGCGCACCGCTTCGGGCTGGGTCATCGCGCACAGCTGGGCCAGCCCCCACACCGCGGCGGTCCCCCGTTGCCCGGCGGGAAGGGCCGCGCCCAGCGTCTCGTAGAGCACGTACGGCGCGAGGCCCATGAGCGCGGGGTCGGCACCCGCGGCGGTGAAGAACGTGGCCGCGAACTCGGCGCGTCCCGCATGGGCCGCCGCGGTGAGTTTCGCGATCACCTCGGCATCGACGACGTCGAGATGCCGCAGCACGCGGGCGTAGATCTCCGGCTCCGGCAGGGTGCCGGGCAGCGGATCGAGCGCGGGCGGGCGCAGCTGGAAGGTGTTGTGCGGGAATTCGACGTTGAAGAACGTGGCTTCCCACTTCTCGAACTGGCTGGACGCGGGCAGCACGTAATCGGCGTGCCGGGCCGTTTCGGTGAACGCGACGTCGACGACCACGACCAGGTCGAGTGCGTCCAGCGCCTCGCGGAAAGTCCGGGAATCGGCCAGTGAATGGGCCGGGTTCACGCTGTCGATCCACATCGCGCGGAAGCGGTCGGGATGATCGGTGAGGATCTCCTCCGCGATGGAATTGCACGGCACCAGGCCGGAAATGATGCGCGCCCCGGTCACCGGGGTCCGTTTGCCGCGCACGCTTTTCCCGCTGCCGCCCGTCCCGGCGCCCGCGATCGCCGCGAAGCTCGAGTGCAGGAACATCGTGCCGGGCCTGCCGAAGTTGCCGGTGAGGATCCAGATCAGCTTGTTCAGATAGGACACCAAGGTGCTGTTCGGTGCCTGCTGCACGCCGAGATCCTCGTAGGTGGTGGCGCTCGACGCGGTCCCGATGCGCCGCGCCGCCGTCCTGAGCAGATCTTCGGGGACACCGCACCGCCGCGCGTACACCGCGACCGGGATCTCGGCCAGCGCGGCCACCACGGACTCGGTGCCGGTGGTGTGCTCGGCCAGGAAGTCGTTGTCCAGCAAGCCTTCCTGGACGAGCACGCCGAGCAGCGCGGCGAGGCACCACGCGTCGGTGCCGGGTTTGACCTGGAGGTGGATGTCGGCCATCGCCGCGGTCTCGCTGCGCCGCGGGTCGAGCACGATCATCGTCCGGCCGGGGTCCTTCGCGATCTCGCGCAACGTGGGCCGCGCCCGCGGGAAACTGTGCGACTGCCAGGGATTCTTGCCGACGAACACCACGACCTCGGCGTGCTCGAAGTCGCCCTTGGTGTGCCCGCCGTAGAGCTTGCCGTCGACCCACATCTCGCCGGTCTTCTCCTGCGCCAAGGCGTTCGAGAAGTACTTGGCGCCCAGCGCGGCCTGCAGCGCCCGGTTGTAGACGCCGCCGAGGTGGTTGCCCTGGCCGCCCCCGCCGT
This sequence comes from Amycolatopsis sp. NPDC058986, assembly GCF_042741125.1. NCBI lineage: Bacteria > Bacillati > Actinomycetota > Actinomycetes > Pseudonocardiales > Pseudonocardiaceae > Amycolatopsis > Amycolatopsis sp. NPDC058986. The sequence continues at coordinate 25,303 of NZ_JBHYJW010000048.1, forward strand.
AGAAGAAGATCTTGTCGCCGCCGTGGGCGTCACGCACGGCCGAAAGCCGTTCCGCGATCTCGCGGAGCGCGGTGTCCCAGTCGATTTCCTCGTACGTTCCGTCTTCACGACGTCGAAGCGGGGAGGTCAGCCGGTGCCTGCCGTTCTGGTAGTGGTCGAGCCGCAACGCCTTTTCGCAGGTGTACCCCGCGGACGCCGGATGCTCCTTGTCGCCGCGGATCCGGTCGAAGCGGCGGCCGTCGAGCTTGATTTCGATGCCGCAGTTGCACTCGCAGAGGATGCACGCGGACTTGCGCCACTGGTCGGTCATGACTCCCGCTCCCGGTTCAGGACGCCGCGGTGCGCTCGCGCTCGGCCGCGGCCGACTTCTTCAGATCGGCGAAGCGGATCGTCTGTCCCGCCGCGCCCCAGTTCCCTTCCGGGACTTCGCGGATCAACGTCCACACGTGCAGCGCCTGGGCGGGGTCGAGCCCGGCGGCCGCGGCGACGGCGGCGTGGACGTCGGCGACGAGACCGTCCTTGCGCCGCTGCGACAACGCGCCTTCCGGCACGGTGATGTCGACGCGGTAGCGCGGCGCACCACCGGGACGTCCGCCGACGGCGAGCCCGCCCTCGGGGATCTCGTGCAGGTAGACCCAGGTGATCTCGCGGAAGAACTCGGTGTCCGGGGCGCCTTCCCAGCGCAGCAGGATCGTCGCGAGCTCGTCCGGCAGGGACTTGGCCGCGGCGTCGCCGAGGGCGCCGGCGGGAACGGTGATGTCGATCAGCGGCATGACGGCCTCCAGGGGGTGACATAGGGCTACTGTCGAGTAACTATGGACTCTGTCATAATGCTGAGTCAAGCGGGTCCGACCGAAGAGGAGGATGCGGAGTTGGGGCGAAGGCCAGGACAGAGCCGTCAGCGCATGCTCGACAGCGCGATCGCGTTGCTGCGAGAACGGGGTGCCTCGGGGGTGAGCATCGACGCCGTCCTCGCACGCAGTGGCGCGCCCCGCGGCTCGGTGTACCACCACTTCCCCGGCGGCCGGAACGAGCTGATCACCAGCGCGGTCGGCCAGGCGGGCGAGTTCATCGGCGGGCTGATCGACCAGGCGGTGGCCGACGGCGATCCCCGCGCGGTGCTCGACGGGTTCGTGGCGTTCTGGAAGCGGTCTCTGCTGGACAGCGGCTACCGGGCGGGCTGCCCGATCGTCGCGCTCGCCGTCGACAACCGCGAAGACCTGCCCGAGGCGGCCGAGCTGGTCCGGGAGATTTTCGCGCGCTGGCACGAAAAACTCCGCGACCTGCTCGTCGGCGAAGGCGTACCCACCGACCGGGCGCGGCGGCTCGCCACCCTCGCGGTCGCCGCGATCGAGGGCGCGGTGATCCTGTGCCGGGCGGAACGCAGCAGCGTCCCGCTCGACGACGTCGTCACCGAGATCGCCCCGCTGTTCGGCTGAAACCGGTTACGAGGCGACCCCGGCGAGGAAGCGTTCGACGAGCAGGGCGATGTCGTCGGCGGTGCGGTCCGGGCTCGCGCTGGGCTGCATGATGTGGCTCAGCACGGTCCGCACGACGGTGTCGATGGCGACGTCCAGCTCGCGGGCGGGCAGCGCGGGCGCCGTCGCCTCGACATGCTCGCGCAGCACGGTTTTCGCGGTTTCGATCAGGGTCCGCGACTGGGTGGTCAGCAGCGGCAGGAGATCGTGGCCCGCGCCGTGCGACGCGCTGACGATCGCGTGCAGCAACGGGGTTTTCGTGGCCAGGACGAGCACGTTGTGACAGGCACGCCGCACCGCGTTCACCAGATCACCGGGATAGGCCTCGAACGCGGCGTCCACCGCCGTCAGGAAGTTCTGCAGCTCCGCCAGCACGATCGCCTCGGCGAGCTGCTGTTTCCCGCCGATCTCGTTGTAGACGGTCTGCCTGCTGACCCCGACCAGGTCGGCGAGTTTGCCCATCGTCACCGAGGACCAGCCGGTCTCGACGGTGGCTCTGGCCGCGGCACCGACGATCCGGCTTCGCAGCGTCAGCTCCTTCTCCCGCGAGGACGGCGGCGCGACAGTCATATCCGTGATGCTAGCCAATCTTCCGCCCCAGAGCGGCGAAGGTGAGAGCCTCCTCCCACTCGCCGCGCTCGGCGACGCGCCGCCGGTACTTCATGATCTCGCGGGGCCGGTCCACGGTCAGCGCGCCCACCAGCCGGTCGCCCCGCCGGTACAGCGCGGTGAATCCCTTGACGGCGCGGGAAGTCACGCGGACCTCGTCGGCACGCGGGGTGCCGACGAACTGGAGACGATGCCCGTACCAGTCCGACCAGAAGTAGGGCACCGGCTCCAGCGGCACGGCCGACGCCGGGTCGAGCGCGTGGCGCGCCGCCGCCGCTCCCTGCTCGGCGGCGTTCGTCCAGTGCTCGAGCCGCATCAGGTCGCCGTCGAAGAGCGGGCTGGCCGCATGGGCGACGTCGCCCGCCGCGTAGACACCCGGCACGTTCGTGGACAGCGTCGAGCCGCAGACCACTCCGCCGTCCACGGCGTGCAGCACCAGACCGCTCCCCCGCAGCCAGCCCGTCGCGGGCGCCACGCCGATGCCCACGACGACCAGGTCGGCGGCGATCTCGTCACCGTCGTCCAGCACGACGCCGATGACCCGGCCCGCGTGCGAAGCGACGCCCGTGACCCGCGTGCCGAGCCGCAGATCGGTCCCGTTCTCGCGGTGGAGTTCGGCGCAGATCGCGCCGGCGTCGCGTCCGACGGACCGGATGAGCGGCAGTTCCAGCGCCTCCACGACGGTGACCGGCAGCCCGCGCTTACGTGCCGCCGACGCCACCTCCGACCCGATGAACCCGGCGCCGATCACCACGGTGCGGGCACCGGCGTCGAGCGCGGCCCGGATCGCCAGCGCGTCCTCGACGGTGCGCAGCTGGTGGACACCCGCGATCCCTTGTCCTGCCGGGAAAGCGTGCGGGGTGGCGCCGGTCGCGATCACCGCCGCGTCGTACGGCACCGGGCGGCCGTCGACGACCACCTCGCGCTCGGCGGTGTCGAGCGCCTGCGCCGGAGCGCCAAGGCACAGCCGGACGTCCCAGTCGTCCCGGAGCTCGTCCGCGGACCGGAACGGCGTCACGACGCCGTCGTGTCCCTCGCCAAGGAAGGCCTTCGACAGCGGAGGCCGGTCGTACGGCAGGTGTTCCTCGGCGCCGATCAGGGTGATCGAGCCGGTGTATCCGCCGCGCCGCGCGCTCTCGACCGCGCGAAGTCCCGCGAGCGAGGCGCCGACGACCACGAGGCGCTCCACGGCTTCAGCCCTTCAACGTCAACGCGAGCACCGGGCACGCGTCCACGGCGGCGGCCAGCTCCCGGCGATGTTCCTCGCCCGGGTTCTCGTCGAGGACGACCATGGTGCCGTCGTCCTGCACCTCGAAGAACTCGTGCGCCATCGCCTCGCACATGCCCAGGCCCTCGCACCTGGTCCGATCCACCACGATGTTCATGTCAGTGACTCCTTGTCGGCTGCTGCGAAATCGACCTTTTCCCGCACCCCGCAGTCCGGGCAGCACCAGTCGTCGGGGACCTCGTCCCACGCGGTGCCGGGCGGGAAGCCCTCACGCGGATCGCCGGCGGCTTCGTCGTAGACGTACTCGCAGCCGGGGCAGACGAACCGGCTCATGCGATCGCCTCGCTCCGCGAGACAGTGTTGAATCCCTTTTGGCGCATGATGTCTTCGATTCGCTCGCAAGCTTCGCTCATGACGCCACCGCCGGATACCTCGCCAGCACCTTGCCGCGCTTGGCGGGCTGGATGTTCGCCCGGGAGATGTCGCCGTCGAAATGCGTGAGCACGCGGCGGTCCATCACCCGGCGCCACACCGGCGGCACCAGGGCGAGCACGATCATCCCGGCGTACCCGGTGGGCAGCACCGGGGACTCCTCGAAGTCGCGCAGGGTCTGGTAGCGGCGGGTGGGGTTCGCGTGGTGGTCGCTGTGCCGCTGCAGGTGGTACAGCAGCACGTTGGTCGCGATGTTGTTGGAGTTCCAGCTGTGGCTGGGATCGACGCGCTCGTAGCGGCCCTTGCCGTCCGGGCCGGTGCGCTGCCGCAGCATCCCGTAGTGCTCCATGTAGTTCACGACTTCCAGCAGCGAGAAGCCGACCACGGCCTGGATGATCAGGAACGGCAGGATGCCGGCGCCGAAGGCGATGATCATCCCCGCCCACAGCACCGCGGACATCAGCCAGGCGTTGAGCACGTCGTTGCCGAGCCGGAACGGGTGCTGGTTCCGGCGCGCGTAACGCTTCTTCTCGAGGTTCCACGCGCTCTTGAGCGAACCCCACACGGTGCGCGGCCAGAACCGGTAGAAGCTCTCGCCGACGCGGCTGCTCGCCGGGTCCTCCGGCGTGGCGACACGGACGTGGTGGCCGCGGTTGTGCTCGATGTAGAAGTGGCCGTAGAAGCTCTGCGCGAGGGCCACTTTGGACAGCCAGCGCTCGTGGCTTTCCTTCTTGTGTCCCAGTTCGTGCGCGGTGTTGATGCCGATGCCGCCGACGCATCCGATCGAGACGGCGAGCCCGATCTTGTCCACAAGGGACAGATCACCCTTCGCGATGAGCCAGCACGCGCCGATGAAGCCGATGTACTGGATCGGCAGGTAGAGATAGGTGATCCAGCGGTAGTACCTGTCGTTCTCCAGCGCCTCGATGACGTCGTCCGGCGGGTTGGACCGGTCGAGGCCCGCGATGAGGTCGATGGCCGGGACGATCACCAGGATCACCACCGGGCCGATCCAGAACCACGCGCCCCAGCCGGTGAGTTCCCGCATCCCCACCGCGATGAACGCGAGCGAGGGCACTACCAGGCCGATGAGCCAGAGGTAGCGCTTCCTGTCCTTCCACTGCCCGGTCGATCCCTCGGGGATCGTGCCGGTGTCCTCGGCTGCGACGGCCACAGCGTCCTCCTCGACGAGCGTGCTTTTACAACACCATAGGATTTGTACAGTGGATTTGACAAGTGGAAGATGCTTGTAAAGTCCTGACGGCGTGTCAGGTCATCCGGCGATGTCCAAAATGCTCCGTTCGGGCCTACGGACCAGCACACTCCGAAGCAGCACCGGCACAATGGGGCCCCGCCGAACCGAGCCGAGGAGTGCCGTGCCCGAGAAGCTGACCGTCGACCTCCACCCGTTCTTCCGCAACGACCGGGACCTCGACGCCACGGTCCGCCGCACGATCTTCCGCGCGGCGAAGGAGCGGGTGCCGGTCGTCGAGTTCATCCCCGGCAAGGGGTCGGGCAAGCTCAAGAAACGCGTGCTGGCCATGCTCAACCAGCCGCACCTCAAGAAGCTCTACCGCAGCGTGGAAGCCGACGCGACCAACGAGGGCCGTGTCCTGGTGAGGTTCTGAGCAGCGGTCAGGCGGTGAGCCGCCGCTTCTCCTGACGCAGCCAGCCGTCGATCCACCAGCCGAGTTCGACCAGCACGATCCCCACCGCGGCGCAGGCCAGCCCGGACAGCGTGTACCCGACGTTGCCCGGATCCAGCAGGAAGATCTTCCGGCTCAGCGGCAACAGGAACATCAGCGCCGAGATCCCGACCATCGCGACGATCAGGCCGAGCCGCCACCAGGTGTAGGGGCGGGCGATGATCGCCAGCACCCACAGCGCGATGGCCATCAACGTGATCAGCGCGGTGGTGCTGGCCTGGACCTGCGCGGTCTCCCCCGCGTTCGCTCCGGGGTGGACGAGGAGGTAGGACACGAACGAGGCCGCCGCGATCACGACACCGGCGGGTACGGCCATCCGCATCACCCGGCCGACGAACCCGCCGCGGGCCCGGTCGTTGTTGGGTGCCAGCGACAGCACGAACGCGGGCAGGCCGATGGTGAACCAGCCGACGATGGTGACGTGCCGGGGCAGGAACGGGTACGGCAGCGCGTCGAAGCCGATCAGGCCGGGGATCCCGACCATCAGGGCGAGCAGCACCGAGTAGACGGTCTTGGTGAGGAACAGGTTGGCGACGCGCTCGATGTTGCCGATCACCCGCCTGCCCTCCCCCACGACGTGCGGGAGCGTGGCGAAGGCGTTGTCCAGCAAGACGATCTGGCCCACCGACCGGGTGGCCGGGCTGCCCGCGCCCATCGCCACGCCGATGTCGGAGTCCTTGAGCGCGAGGACGTCGTTCACGCCGTCGCCGGTCATCGCGACGGTGTGCCCGCGCGACTGCAGCGCCTTGACCATGGCCCGTTTCTGGGCCGGGGTGACACGGCCGAAGACCGCGCCCTGCTCGACGACGTCGGCCAGTTTTCCGGGATCCTCCGGCAGCGTGCGAGCGTCGACCGGGGCGTCGGCGCCGGGCAGGTCCAGCGAGCGGGCCACCGCGCCGACCGAGACGGCGTTGTCACCGGAGATCACCTTCACCGCAACACCCTGTGCGGCGAAGTAGTCCAACGTCGCCCTGGCGTCGCCGCGGATCTTCTGCTCCAGCACCACCAGCGCGACGGGCGTGACCGAACCGGGCGCGCCCTCGGCGTCGACCGGCTGCTCGACACGCGCGAGCAGCAGGACACGCAGGCCCTGTGCGCCGGTCTCCTCGGCCTCGGCCCGCTCGGCCGCGTCCGCGGGCAGGAGCACGTCGGGCGCGCCGAGCACCCAGTTGCCGTGCTCGCCGAAGCTCGCCCCGCTCCACTTCCGCGCCGAGGAGAACGGCGCGACGGCGGTGTGCTGCCAGCCGGGGTTGTCCGGGTAGGCCTCCGCGATGGCCTGCAGGCTCGCGTTGGGACGGGTGTCAGCCGCCGCGAGCGCGGCGAGCACGACGCCGGGCTCGGTGCCGCCGTTACCCAGCGGCCGCACCTCGGTCAGCCGCATGGCGTTCTCGGTCAGTGTGCCGGTCTTGTCCGCGCACACGACGTCGACCCTGGCCAGGCCCTCGATCGCGGGCAGCTCGTTGACCAGGCACTGCCGCCTGCCCAGCCGGACGACGCCGACCGCGAAGGCGATCGAGGTCAGCAGGATCAGCCCCTCGGGCACCATCGGGACGAGCGCCGCGACCATGCCGCGCAACGCGTCCGGCAGCGCCTGGTCGCCGGAGAGCTGGTTGTAGATCGACAACGCGCCCGCCGGGACCAGCAGGTAGGTGATGACCTTCAGGATCGTGTTGATGCCGTTGCGCAGCTCGGAGTTCACCAGCGTGAAGCGCCCGGCCTCTTCGGCCAGCTTCGCCGCGTACGCCTCCTTACCGACCTTCGTGGCGCGGTACGCCCCGCTGCCGGCCACCACGAAACTGCCCGACATCACCGGGTCGCCGGGGTTCTTGACGATCGGGTCGGATTCGCCGGTGAGCAGCGATTCGTCGACCTCCAGCGCCTCGGCCGCGAGGGCCTCGCCGTCCACCACGATCTGGTCGCCGGGACCGATCTCGATGACGTCGTCGGCGACGACCTCGTTCGGCGCCACCTCGGCGGTCTTCCCGTCGCGGCGCACCCGCGGCCGGACCTGGCCGACGATGGCGAGCTTGTCCAAGGTGCGCTTCGCGCGGAGTTCCTGGATGATGCCGATGACGCTGTTGGCCACGATCAGCCCGGCGAACAGGCCGTCCAGCAGGTACCCGGTCGAGAAGATGATCACCGCGAGCACCGCGAAGATCGCGTTGATCCGGGTGAACACGTTGGACCGCACCACGTCCCACGTGCTGCGGCTGGCCCGTGCCGGAACGTCGTTGGTCCGCCCGTTGGCGACTCGCTCGGCCACCTCGGCCGCGGTCAGTCCCCGCTCGACGTCCTGGATCAGCAGCCGTTCATCCCCTGACATGATCCCGACTTTACGCACATTCCGGGCAACACCGCCCCCCGAGGTCGGCTCCGGGCTCACCCGGCCACGTAAGCGGGCGACAGCTGGGCCAGATGGTCGGCCAGCATCCGCCGGGAAAGCCGCGCGACCTGGCCGAGCAGGGCGGGTGATCCGCCGGTGAGCAGGCCGAGCCCGCCGAGCAGCACCAGCATCCGGTCGGTCTCGTGCCGCGGGTCCACAGTGGACGGCAGTTCACCGGCGGCGACGGCGTCGGCGAAGACCTGGGTCAGCCACCCGGTCAACGCGCCGTACCCCGCCCCGCCGCCCTCTTTGGCGGTCAGCTCGTGCGCGGCGCGGTCGCCCCAGAAGGCGAGCCAGACCGTCCACGTCCGGAGCCGGGCCTCGTCGAGCGGGAGCAGTGCCTCGACGCCGCGGCGCACCGCCTCCAGCCCGGTCGCGTCGCTCACCGCGGCCAGCACCTGCTCGGTGGCCAGCCTGTTGTTGTAGCGCAGGACCGAGGACATCAGCTCGGCCTTGTCCTCGAAGTAGTGGGTGACCGAGCCGGTCGAAACACCGGCCTCGGCCGCGATCGCGCGCACGGTCGTCGCTTCGACGCCGTGCCGGGCGACCAGCCGCCACGCCCCGGCGGTGAGCCGGCGGCGGCATTCGGGGTCTCGGGTCCTGCGTGCCACCCCCGCAGTCTACTTACGTAACGAATGTTGCGTAACCAGCGTTGCGTAACGCTCGTTCTTACTGCACAGTAGGTAGCTGACCGAAGGCAAGGGGGCCTCATGACGGCAGCCGGACGCGGGCGATCGGGATCGGTGGCCGAGGTCGGGGTGCTGTTCGGATTCGCCGCCGACACCGCGGTCGCGGGCTGGCGGACCCTGTCCCGGCGCCGGTTCGCCTGGCGCGAGGCGCTGGAGCAGATGTGGTTCCTGGCCGGGGTCACCGCGGTCCCGGCGATCCTGGTGATGATCCCGTTCGGCGTGGTGGTGGCCGCGCAGGTCGGCGCGCTGACCGGGCAGATCGGCGCGCAGAGCTACAGCGGCGCGGTCGTCGGCCTGCTCGTCGTCGGCCAGGCCGCTCCCCTGGTCTGCGCCCTGATGATCGCCGGGGTCGGCGGTTCGGCGATGTGCGCGGACCTCGGCGCCCGCACGATCCGCGAGGAGACCGACGCGCTGGAGGTCATGGGCCTGTCGGTGCTGGAGCGGCTGGTGCTGCCGCGGATCGTCGCGGCGGTGGTCGTCACGATGCTGATGGACAGCCTCGTGATGGCCGTCGGGATCACCGCGAGCTTCCTGTTCCAGGTCGTGGCGCAGGGGGTGCCCGCCGGGAGTTTCCTCGGCACCCTCACCGATTTCGCCCATCTGTCGGACTTCCTGGTCTCGCAGCTCAAGTCGGCGGTGTTCGCGTTGCTCGCCGCGTCCGTCGCCTGTTTCAAGGGCATCACCGCGAAGGGCGGCCCCGACGGCGTCGGCAACGCGGTCAACGAAGCCGTCGTGCTGGCGTTCCTGCTCGTGTTCTTCGCGAACGTCGGGATCGGCGAGTTGTACGCGCTCACCGTGCCGCCGGACGGAGGTTTCTGATGGCCGTCCCCGTCATCGGCTCGCTCACCCAGCGCCTCCGTCCCCGGCTGCGCCGGAGCCTGCGCGGCTTCGCCGAAGCCGGGACGCAGTTCACTTTCTACCTCCGGGTCATCACCGACATCCCGTACGCGCTGGTGAAGCACTGGCGGCACATCCTGCGGCTGATCGCGCAGATCAGTTTCGGCTCGGCCACGCTGCTCGCCGGGGGCGGGAGCATCGGCGTGGTCTTCGCGATGAGCTTCGTGACCGGGTCCCAGATCGGGCTGGAGGGCTTCCGCGGCCTGGATCTCGTCGGGCTTTCACCACTGTCCGGGGCGATGTCGGGACTGGTGAACACCCGCGAACTGGCTCCCGTGGTGGCCGGGATCGCGCTGGCCGCCAAGGTCGGCACCGGGTTCACCGCGCAGCTCGGCGCGATGCGGATCGCCGAGGAGATCGACGCGCTCGACGCGATGTCCATCCGCTCGCTGCGGTTCCTGGTGACCACGCGGATGATCGCCGCGTTCTTCGCCGTCATCCCGCTCTACCTGGTCGGACTGTTCGGCTCGTACGTGGCGACCCGGCTCATCGTGGTGACCGCGAACGGCCAGTCCGGCGGGACCTACGACTACTACTTCCACCTCGTCCTGCCGCCGCAGGACATCGTGCTCTCGCTGGTCAAAGCCCTCGTCCTGGCGATGATCGTGACGATGGTCCACTGCTACTACGGCTACACCGCCACCGGCGGACCGGAAGGCGTCGGCAAGGCGGCGGGGCGGGCGCTGCGCACCAGCATCGTGCTGATCATGATCGCGGACATCCTGGTGACGTTCGCGCTCTGGGGTGTCTATCCGGAGCTGCCCGGGATGGGGGTGGCTCGATGAGCCGCCACACCACGTTGGTACTGCGCGGAATCCTGGCGTTCGCCGCGAGTGTCGCGCTGATCGTCACGGTCGTCGCGTACGGCAGCGGCGCGCTGAGCGGCGACCCGGAGCTGACCTCCGACATCCCGCCGCAGAGCGTCGGCGTCGCCGAACGGTCCACTGTGGAGTATCGCGGGGTCGTGGTCGGCACCGTCGAATCCGTGCACAGCGACGCGCGGCGCACGCGGCTCGGCCTGCGCATGGCACCGGAGCAGCTGACGAACATCCCCGCCGGGGTGCGCAGCCGGGTGCTGCCGCGGACGCTGTTCGGCGACCAGTACGTCGACCTCGTCCCGCCCGCACAATCGACCGGCGCGCGCCTGGACGTGTCCACGCCGATCCCCGCGGACACCTCCGGCGAGACCATCGAGCTGTACACGGCGTACAAACGCCTTTTCGACGTCCTGACCAAGGTCCGGCCCGCCAAGATCGACGCCGCGCTGTCCGCGGTGAGCAAGGCGCTTTCCGGACACGGCGAGCGGCTCGGCCGGATGATCGACCAGGTCCACGACCTCACCGACAGCGCACCGGCGCTACTGACCACGTTCGGCGACACGCTCGGCTTCCTCGCCGACCTCTCGGGCCAGCTCACCGCCGTCGCACCGCAGGGCGTGCAAGCGCTCAAGGACGCCACCGCGCTGAGCCAGGATCTGGTGAACCGGCGCGGTCAGCTCGAAGCCCTGCTCAGCGGCGGGCTGACGCTGTCCGACCAGGCCAGGCAAATCCTCGGCGACAACAAGGACCGGCTCATCCACCTCGTCGGCAACGGCGGCCGGATCCTCGATGTCACGGCGGACAACGCGAACGGGCTCAGCGGCCTCTACGACAGCTTCGGCACGCTCCTCAATGGACTGCAGGGGACACTGCGCACCGGGCGGCTGCCGGTGAACCTCGACGTCACCCTCGACCGGAACACCCCCTACACCGGCGCCGACTGCCCGCGCTACGGCTCGATCACCGGCCCGAACTGTGTTGCCGCACCGAAACCCGCTCCCCCGCCCGAGCCGCCGACGTTCGGCGGCTCGTCCGGGCCGGTCGGCAGCGCGCAGGAAGCCGCCGCGCTGGAGAAGTTCGCGAGCCGCCTCCCCGGCGCGCCCGAGCTGCCCGATCTGCGCCAGAGCATCCGCCAGGGCGTGCTTTCCCTGCTGGCGGGCCCGATCCTGCGAGGCAGCGAGGTGAAGCTGCCGTGAGGACGTTCCGTGCGGTGTTCCCGCCCCTGGTCAAGTTCGGTGTGTTCGCCGCGCTCTGCCTGCTGTGCACCGCGCTCGTGGCCAACACGCTGCACCGGCCGTTCGGCAGGCCGACGACCGGGTTCACCGCGGTGTTCGCCGACGCGCTCGGCGTCAAGCCTGGCAGCGAAGTGCGTGTCGCCGGTGTCCGTGTCGGCAAGGTGAACGCCGTCAGCCTGCGCGACGGCACGGCTTCGGTGTCGTTCGAAGTGACCGACGACCAGAAACTCCCCGCGGACACCACCGCCGTGATCCGGTACGCCGACCTTCTCGGCGCACGTTACGTCGCCCTCTCGCCGGGCGGCGGTGCCGTCGGCCCGCTCGCGCCGGGAGCGACGATCCCGTTGTCCCGCACCAAACCCGCCCTCGATCTCACCGTGCTGTTCAACGGGTTCAAGCCGATCTTCGACGTGCTGCGACCGGACGACGTCAACCAGCTGGCGAAGGAGATCGTCGCGGTGTTCCAGGGCGAGGGCCCGACGATCAACGCGCTGCTGTCCAAAGTGGTCTCACTGACCACCACGTTTTCCGGGCAGGACAAGCTGATCGGCGAGGTGCTGGCGAATCTCCGGCCGGTGCTGGACAGCGTGATCGGGCACGCGCAGGACTTCAAGGACCTCATCGCCGGGCTCGGCGTGCTGGCCGACGGGCTCGCCGGGAACCGGCAGCTCATCATGGACGCGCTCGAGGGCGGAACCCGGCTCGCGGGGACCGTCGCCGATCTGGTGCGGCAGGTCCAGCCGTCGGTGAACCACGATCTCGCGTCACTGACCGAGGTCGCACACGGCTTGGTGCGGAACGAAAAACCGATCACCGAAGCGTTGAAGGACCTGCCGGACCTGCTCGGCAAGGTCGACGCCATGCACAGCTACGGCAGCTGGACGAACGTCTACTTCTGCACCCTCGGCATCAAGATCGGCGGGCTCACGGTCGACCTCGGCGCCGGACCGCATTCGGAGGTGTGCCGATGAGGCGGCCGTTCCGCGAACGCGACCCGCTCAAGCTCGCGCCGGCCGGGACGCTCGTGCTCGCGCTGCTGGCCGCGCTCGCGATCGGCCTGCCGCAGGTCGTGTTCTACACCCGCACCACCGATTACACCGCCGAACTCGCCAACGCCGCCGGGCTCCGGCCGGACGACCAGGTCTTCGTCGCCGGCGTCCCGGCCGGGCGGGTCCGCGCGATCACCCTCGCCGGTGACCGGGTGCGCGTGGCCTTCCGGCTCGACGGCGGGCAGCCGCTCGGCGAGGCCACCACCGCCGGGGTCAAGATCCAGACCATCCTCGGAAAGCGGTATCTCGACGTCCATCCCGGCGGCACCGGGCGGCTCGCGGGTGGCGGCACGATCCCGCTCGCCAGGACGTCGGTGCCGTATTCGCTCGACGATCTCGGCCGCAACGCGGCGAGCACCACCCAGCAGCTCGACCTCGCCGGGCTGCACCGGATGATCACCACGTTGCAGGACAACGCCCCCGACGCGAAGCTGGCGGCCCAGGCACTGCAAGGCGTCGGGACCGCGACCGCCGTGTTCGACAAGTACCGCGAACAACTGCAGGCGCTGCTCAAGGGGGCCCAGCAGGTGACCGGGAGCCTGGTGAGCCAGCAGGACAGCCTCGTCAAGCTGCTCGGCGACACCGATCTGGTCACCAGCGCGCTCGTGCAGCGCAAGAACACCCTGAACACGCTCATCGCCGAGGTGGCGGACATCGCCGCCCGCATCAGGTCCATTGTGGACACCAACCGGCCGCTGATCGGCCCGATGCTGCAACGGCTCGACACCGTCGTGAGTGGACTGACCGCGCACCGGGCCGAACTCGACCGTGTGGTCACGATGCTCGCCCCCACCGGGCGCTACCTCGCCAACGCGAGCGGCAACGGTCCCTGGCTCGACGTCACCGGCCCGGCGGGCCCGCTCCCCGACAACCTGCTGTGCCTGGCCGGACTCGTGAAGGGATGCCGATGACCACTCGTCTCGTGGCCCTGCTGTGCGTCGCCGGTCTGCTGGTGGCCGGGGCGATCCTGTACCTGCGGCCCGAGCCGAAGACCACGGTGGTCGCCGAATTCGCGCAGGCCGAGGGCATCCATCCCGGCAGCAAGACCGCCATCCTCGGCGTGCCGATCGGCGAGGTGACCGCCGTCGACCCGCACGGCACCGGGGTGCGCGTCACCCTCTCCCTGCCCGCCGGGACGAAGGTTCCCGCCGCGGCGCAGGCGTGGGTCTTCTCGCCGGCGGTGATCAGCGACCAGTACGTCGAGCTGACCCCGGCCTACACCGGCGGCGAAACGCTCCCCGACGGCGGCGTCATCCCGCTCGGGCGCAGTCACGCACCGGTGAAATGGGACGACCTGATGAACTCGCTGAACCGGCTGCTCGCCACGTTCGCGCCGGGGGACGGGAAGTCCGGCGCCCCGATCGGCGAGCTGCTGGACTCGGCGGCGAAGCTGCTGAGCGGGCACGGCAAGGACTTCCGCGGCGCCGTCACCGGCGTGAGCCAGGCCAGCGGGTTCCTCGCCGGGCAGCTTCCCGACGTCGAGGCCCTGCTGACCACGCTCGGCACCCTTGTCTCCACTTTGGACAAGAACAAGGCCACAGTGGACCGGGTGACCGGCTCGGTCCGCGTCGCCGCCGACGAGTTCGGCAAGCAGCAGGGAACCATCACCGGCATGATCCAGAACCTGTCGGTGGTGCTCGACGACGTCGCGAAACTGCTGAAGGAGCACGGAACCACGCTCACCAAGGACGTCTCCCAGCTCGGGACCGTCGCCGGGGACATCGCGAAACGGCAGGGAGAACTGGCGGAAATCCTTGACACGCTGCCGTTGGCGGGCCAGAACCTGAGCAAGGCGATCTCGCCCGACGACCGGCTGCGCGTCCGGCTGGACGTGTCCACCAACCTCAGCCAGTTCGCGGCGGGACGGCAGCTGTGCGAGAAGTTCCCGATCCCGCTGTGCTCGGGCGCCGGGCTGATCAACCCGATCGCCTTCCCGCCCTCCGTGCCCGATCCGCTCGGCCTGCCCGCGCCCGCGCCGGGAGGTAAGTGATGCGCCGTCTCCAGGCCGGGCTCGGCTTCGCGCTGACCGCGACGCTCCTGGCGGGCTGCGGGGTCAGCCTGCAGAACCTCGACGTCGGCCGGGACGTCGACGGGCCGTCGTACGAGCTGACCGCCGTGTTCGGCGACGTGTCCGGGCTGCCGATCGGCGGGCAGGTGAAGCTCGGGCCGACGGCGGTCGGCCGGGTCGTGTCCGCGAGGTCGGAGAACTTCCAGGCCCACGTGGTGCTGCGGCTCCGCGACGACGTCCGGTTGCCGAAAGGCACCCGTGCCGAGCTGAAGCTGAGCACCGCGCTGGGCGATCAGTACGTCGACCTTCAGCCGCCGCCGAAACCCGGGCCGGACATCCTGGCCGCGGGCGCAGTCATCCCCGTCGCCGACACCGCGCGCGGCCCGGACATCGAGAACACCCTCGCGGTGCTCGGCACTGTGCTGAACAACAGCGGACTCGACCAGGCACGCACGATCATCACCGAGCTGAACACGATCCTCGGCGGGCGCGAGGACAAGATCCGCGACCTGCTGGCCAGGTCCACCACGATCCTGACCACTTTGGACAATCGCACCGCGGACTTCAAGCGCACGCTGGACTCGCTGAACCGGCTCAGCAAGGTGGCTTCGGACAACAAGGAACTCCTGGACACCGCGTTCGCCCGCATCACACCCGCGGTGAACCTGCTGCGCAGCCAGCAGGACTCGCTGACCGCGATGCTGGCGAGCCTGCCGCCGCTCGCGAAGTCCGCCGACGAAACCCTCGGGCGGACCAAGGACACGCTCGGCGGCATCGCGCGCGACCTCGGACCGGTCCTCGACCGGCTCAGCGGGTTCAGCGGCAGTCTCGGTGCCACGCTGGGCACGCTCAAATCCGTGACCGCCTTGGCGGGCAAGGCGATCCCCGGCGACTACCTCGACCTGAACCTCACCCTCGACGTGCCCAAATCGCTGATCTCGCTGTTCAGCCCGATCGTCAGCGCGCCTCCGCCGGACGGCGCCCCGGCCATCCCGCTGCCCGGTGGTCTCGGACAGCTGCTGCTGGGAGGAACGCGATGAGGACGCGTTTCAGCCGTCGCCTTCCCCTGGTGCAGTTGCTGGTGTTCGTGGCGATCGGCGCCTTCTGCACGATCTACCTCGCCGTCACCGCGGTCGGCCCTGCCGAGTTCCGCGCCGCCACCCACGTCACCGTCGAACTCCCCGACGCGGGCGGCATCTCCCCTGGCGCACCGGTCACCTATCACGGTGTACGTGCCGGGTCCGTCGATGCGGTGCGGCTGCGAGCCGACGGGCAGGGCGTCGACGCGGTCCTCAGCGTGGACGGGGCGTTGAAGATCCCGGCGAGCGCCGAAGTCGTCATCGCGCAGGACACCGCCGTCGCACTCAAGCACCTCGATCTGCGGCCCGGCACCGATTCCCCGCCCTACCTCACCGACGGCTCGACCATCCATTCCGGACAGACATCCGCGCCGGTGCCGCTGCAGACGGTGCTGGTGAACCTCATGAAGGTGACCGACAGCGTCAACCTCGACGACGTGTCCACGATCGCCGACGAACTGTCCGCCGGGCTCGACGGCACCGCGCCGCAGCTGGAGAACCTAACCGGCAAGGGCAGCGAGATCATCGAGGCACTGAACCGCATGCGGCCGTCCGTCACGACGTTGCTGGGCGACGCCAAGGACTTCCTCGGCGAGGGCACCTCGGCGCGGCTGCCGAAACTGGTCGACTCACTGAGCCGGATGACACGGGAGCTGCGCGATCTCGAACCCCAGGCCGCTCCGCTGCTCGACAAGGCACCCGGACTCGTCGAGCAGGTCATCCCGCTGGTGCAGGCCAACGCGCCGGGACTGCCGGTCCTGCTGGCGAATCTGGTGTCCGCTTCGGACGTGATCGCGGTCCGCACCCCCGCGCTGGCAGGCATGCTCACCGACGTCCCGAAGGGACTCGGCGATCTCGCCAAGGCGGGCCGGGGCGACCACGCCGCGATGACGCTCGTGCTGGCACAGGGCGGAATCTGCTACTACCCCGCCGAACGACGCCCCCCGACCGACACCACACCACGCGATCCCGCGCTCGACTTCCACTGCACCGGCGGGCAGACCGGCGGCCTCGGCGTCCGTGGCGCCGCGAACGCTCCCCGTCCGCCCGGCACACCCGCGCCGGTGGCCGCTCCCGGGAGTCCGCCGCGGGAACCACCGCCCGGCACGGCTTCCTGGCCCTCGCTGTATCTGCAAGGAGCACGCTGATGAAGAGTTCGACGAAGACGATCAAACGCCGCGTGACCGTGGCGGGTACGAAGACGCCGCCCCGCCCTGTTCCGTCACCGAAGCCACGCGAACCTGCCGACGTCGTGTCCGACGAAGCGAAGCCGGAGGACGCCGTACCCGAAGAAGCAGAGCCGGATGCTCCTGTGGTGCAAGAGGAATCCGACCACAAACCGTCCCGGCGCAAGCGGCTACACACGGCATTGAGTCCGAAAAGGATAGTGCTCGGCGTGGTCATCGTCCTGCTCGTGGCGGCCGCCGCGTTCACCGGCTGGCAGTGGTACCGGCACGGGGAACTGGAGACGGCGCGAGCCGACGCGACCACGGCCGCCGGGAAGTTCGCGCTGGATTTGACGACCTACGACTACACGAAGATCGACCAGAACTTCAAGACCGTCGCCGCGAACTCGACCCCCGGGTTTTCCCAGCAGTACCAGACGATCACGAGCAACCTGACCGGGGTGCTGACCCAGTACAAGGCGGTGTCGCAGAGCAAGCTCGTGCAGTCCGGCGTCGTCGACGCGAGCACCGGCCGCGCGGTGCTGCTGCTCGCCGTCGATCAGACGATCACCAACACCAACAGCCCCCAGCCCCGCGTCGAACGCAACCGGATGCAGCTGACGGTGCTCAAGCAGGACGGGCAGTGGCGCCTCGACGACATCAGGATGGTCTGACCCGGGTCGTCAGGCGGGCCGGGGCTTGAGCAGGTTCTCGACCAGGGTGCTCACCAGACCACGCGGAATGCCCGACCCGGTCAGTGCACAGTAGACGATCGGGCCGACCAGCGCGTCGAGCGCGGCGTCGAGGCCGAGTTCGGGCGAGATCTCGCCGTCGTCGGCCGCGCGCGCGAGCAGGTCGCGTTCCCGGTCACGGCGTGGACCGAGATAACGCTCGTGGAAGCTTTTGGCGGTCACGGGATTGTGCTGCGCCTCGGCGATGAGCGCGAGCAGGACCTTGCCCGCGGGGTCGCGGGTGAGGAATCGCGCGTAGCTCCGCAGGTAGCCGCGAATGCTTTCCGCGGTGGGCTTGTCCACCGGGACGGGGAACCGCTTTTCGCTGTCCTCGATGAGCGTGTCGAGGAGGATCTCGACCTTCGAGGGCCACCAGCGATAGATCGTCTGCTTGGCGACGCCGGCGCGACGTGCGATCGATTCGACGGTCAGCCCGCCGAAGCCGTTCTCGACGAGCAGATCGTCCGCGGCGTGCAGCACAGCCTGACGCGCGGCCTCGTCGCGCCGGTTGCCGGAACGCGTCCGGCGCGGCTGGGAGTTCACCTCGGGCATGCGGATCACCATACCCGGCGGCGGAGTCGTGACCCGGCGTGGCGGCGTGCTACTGTCTAGACGCAACGTCTCGTCTAAACAGAGTTTCCGCACGAAGGAGCACCTGTGTCCACCACGTCCCCCCGTCAAGCTCTCGTCATCGGCGCCTCGCGAGGCCTGGGGCTCGTCCTCGTCAACGAACTCGCCCAGCGCGGCTGGCAGGTCACCGCCACCACGCGCACCAGCGGCGGCGAGCTGCAAGCGGACGCCGACGCGTCGAACGGCAGGCTGACGGTCGAATCGCTGGAGATGACCAGCGCCGGGCAGCTGGCCGCGCTGCGCGAGCGGCTGTCCGGCCACCGGTTCGACCTGCTCTTCGTCAACGGCGCGATCGACCGGGGCGACCTCCCGATCAGCGAGGTCCCGACCGACATGTTCACCGAGGTGATGATCACCAACGCGCTGAGCCCGCTGCGTGTGCTCGAGGCCCTTCGCGACCTCGTCGTGCCCAGCGGAACCGTCGCGGTCATGTCCTCGGAGCAGGGCAGCATCTCGCAGAACGCCGAGGACGGCTACGAGCTGTACAAGGCCAGCAAGGCCGCGCTCAACCAGCTGATGCGCAGCTACGCCACCCGCTACGCCGGCGACGGGCAGACCAAGCTGCTCATCGACCCCGGCCACAACAAGACGCGACTCGGCGGGCCCGACGCGCCGCTGACCCCCGAGGAGAGCATCCCGGCCGTCGCCGACGTCCTCGAAGCGCAGGCAGGCGCACTCGGCCTGCAGTTCCTGGACCGCCACGGCGAGTCCGTCCCGTGGTGAGGCACCCGAGCGGGCTCACGCGTCCCAGGCGAGCGTGACCAGCTCACGTCCGGACGACCCGAGATCGGGCGGGACGTCCGGGCGGTGGCCGAGGTCGAGCAGCACCTGCCGGACCTCGTCCGAGGCCGAGAGCGGCAGGCAGAGCCGTCGCCGGGTCACCTCGACGAGTTCGGGGAACTTCGCGTGTTCCGGCTCGGGCGGGCGGCGCCAGCGGCTCACCTCGGGCTCGACGCCGAGTTCGCGCAAGGCCGCGACGCAGTCTTCGGCGGCGGGGCCTTCGGGGCGGGCGATCCCGTGGAAGTGTGTCCACAGTGGATTCAGTTCGGTGAGCGGATGCCGGGCCGCCAGCTCGGCGACCACCCGGCGGCGCGCGTGACCGGCCAACGCGGTCACGAACGGTTCGAGGTCGGGCACGTTGTAGAGGACGTTGCCGCAGACGACGACGTCGGCGATCCCGGTACGCGGCGCGACCTCGGGCCAGTGACCGGGCACCACCGTGACGGGCACCCCGAGGTCGCCGGCGTTGCGCGTGAACTCCTCCAGCAGGGCGGCATCACCGTCCACGGCGGTGATCGCGGAGACCTGGCCCGTCGCGGCCAGCGGCAGGCTCGTCGCTCCCGCGGCGGCGCCGACGTCCAGTACCGTCCCCGGTTCCGCCAGTGCCGCGAGGGCTTCCCGGTACGTCGCGCCGATCGGTGCGGCGAGCTGTTCGCGCGCACGGCGGCGGAACACCTCGCGAGGCAGTACCCAGGGCGTCTCGGCGGCCCTGGCCAGGATTTCCGGCGGGATCGCCCACTCCGCCAGTGCCGACGCCCATGCCTCGATCGCGCTCATCGCCGTCCATTTTGACCTCATCGGCGCGTAACCCACCAGATGGCGACTGTCCGTGTGCGCGTGGATTCCGCTGGTAGTATTCGATCACGATGAGGATGCGACCGGCAGCCCCGACGCGAAGCCGTGGTCTCGTGATCACGGCGGCGTTCCTGGTGCTGCTCGGCTACCTCGGGCTCCACGTCTCCCTGTGCTGCTTGAGCGAATCGGGCCCGGCGTCCGCCGTAGCCGCCGTGGCCGGTACCGAGCATCCGGGTGACTGCCACGACGAGCACGACCGGCACGCCCACGACCACACCGACGTCCTGTGCGCGCCCCCACGCGCCGACGACGGCGGCGCGCTGGCCGCCGTTCCCGCCGTGCTGCCGGCGGAAGCCGTGTTGCGCCCACCCCTTTCCCGGGTTTCCACCCGGCGGCGATGTCCATTCCGGAGCCGCCCCGGCCGGTCCCTGCTGCTCGACCTCTGTATCGCGCGGACCTGAGCGAGCCGCACCCGTTTCCCGCCCGCCCTTCCCCCACGTCCGCCGTGGGGTGGGCCGAGTCATGCCGGAAACGGGCTCCGCGACTCCCTGCCCTTCGTGCTCCGGCACGCGATACCGAGAAAGCCAACGCCATGAACAGCGTCATTTCCGCGCCCGTCGCGGCGCCGTCCTCCCCCGCGCGGCTGCTCACCAGCGCCGTCAGCTGCCACTCCCCCGCCACCGCCGTCGGCAACACCCCGGTGCTGTGGATCGGCGAACCCCTCGCCCCCGGCGGCCGCGGTTTCTGGGCGAAACTCGAAGGCCACAACCCCGGCGGCATGAAGGACCGTCCCGCACTGCACATGGTCCGGAAGGCCAGGGAGCGCGGCGATCTCGCTCCCGGCGCGCGTATCGTCGAATCCACCAGTGGCACGCTCGGGCTCGGCCTCGCGCTGGCGGGCATCGTGTACCGGCATCCGGTCACGCTGATCACCGACCCCGGGATGGAGCCGATCGTGCGGCGCTTGCTGGTCGCGCACGGCACCGAGGTCGACGTCGTCGCCGAACCCCACCAGACCGGTGGCTGGCAGCAGGCCCGCCGCGACCGGGTGCGGGAGGCGCTGGCCGCGCATCCCGGCTCGTGGAGCCCGGACCAGTACCACAATCCCGACAACGTCGAGGCCTACGCGTCGCTGGCGATGGAACTGCTGGCGCAGCTCGGCCGCGTCGACGTCCTCGTCTGCTCGGTCGGGACCGGCGGCCATTCCGCCGGAATCGTGCGGGTGCTCAAGGAGTTCAACCCGCACCTGCGGCTGGTCGGCGTCGACACGATCGGCTCGACGATCTTCGGCCAGCCCGCCCGCACACGCCTGATGCGGGGCCTGGGTTCGAGCATCTTCCCGCGCAACGTCGACTACTCCGCCTTCGACGAGGTCCACTGGGTCGCACCCGGCGAAGCCGTCGCGACGTGCCGCAGGCTCGCGGCCACGCATCACGCCACCGGCGGCTGGAGTGTCGGCTCCGTCGCGCTGGTCGCGGGCTGGCTGGCCCGGACCGAGGACCAGCACGTCCGGATCGCCGCCGTGTTCCCTGACGGCCCGCACCGCTACTTCGACACCGTCTACAACGACGCGTACTGCGCGACGCACGGCCTTCTCGACGTCGAACCCGCCGAGCATCCCGAAACGATCGAGCACTGCGACGAACGCGAAGTCACCCGGTGGACGCGCTGCGCCGACGTCACCGACCCGGCCGGGGCGGCCCGATGAAGCTGCTCACCGAATTCCGCTCGTTCGACCGCCCGAGCAGGCTGCTGATGGTCAACCAGTTCACCATCAACGTCGGCTTCTACATGCTCATGCCCTACCTCGCCGGGTATCTCGCGGGCCCCCTCGGCCTCGCGGGCTGGGCGATCGGGCTGGTGCTGGGGGTCCGCAACTTCTCACAGCAGGGCATGTTCCTGGTCGGCGGCACGCTGGCCGACCGGTTCGGCTACAAACCGCTGATCGTCGCGGGCTGTGTGCTGCGCACTGGCGGGTTCGCCCTGCTGGGCTTGGTGGACACGCTCCCGGCGCTGATCGTCGCGTCGGCCGCCACCGGGTTCGCCGGTGCGTTGTTCAACCCGGCCGTCCGCGCGTATCTCGCCGCCGACGCGGGTTCGCGCCGTGTCGAGGCCTTCGCGTTGTTCAACGTGTTCTACCAGGGCGGGATCCTGCTCGGCCCGCTCGTCGGCCTGGCGCTGACCGCGTTCGACTTCCGGCTGACCTGCCTCGCCGCGGCCGCCGTGTTCGCCGCACTGACCGTCCTCCAGCTCCGCGCGCTACCCGCCCGCGCCACCCGTGACCCGGCCGAGGAACGCCGCTCGGTCCTGCACGACTGGCGGACCGTGCTGGCCAACCGCCCCTTCGTGGTCTTCGCGCTGGTGATGGTCGGCTCGAATGTCCTGACGTTCCAGGTCTACCTCGCGCTTCCCTTGCAGGCCAAGGCGATCGCGGGTTCGGGCACGGCTCTCGTGACCGCGCTGTTCGTGGTGTCCGGCGCGGTCGCGATCGCCGGGCAGCTGCGCGTCACCGCGTGGTTCCGGCGGCGCTGGGCACCCGGCCGCTGCCTGGTCATCGGCATGGCGCTGCTCGCGATCGCGTTCCTGCCCCCGCTGGTGGCCACCGACCGCACCGGCCCCGGTGGGCAGGCGGGCGCGGCGGCCGCGTTGCTGCTGACCGCCGCGCTGCTCGCGCTCGGCACGGCGGCGATCTTCCCGTTCGAGATGGACACCATCGTCGGCCTCGCGGGAGAACGCCTGGTGGCCACGCACTACGGCTTCTACAACACGATCGTCGGCGTCGGCATCCTGCTCGGGAACCTGTTCACCGGCAGCGTTTTCGACCTCGCCCGCGCGGCAGGGTACCCATGGCTGCCGTGGGCCGGGCTCGTGTCACTCGGCGTGGTCTGCGGCGCGGGACTGTACACATTGGACCGTCGGCGCGTCCTGGCACCTGTTTCGTAGCCGGGGCCGGTCGCCTTCAGTGCCGTGAAGGACTCCTTACCGGCGCCCAGTGCCGGTAAGGAGTCCTTCACGGCCGGAATCTGGTTCTACCTCGTAGCTTACGTTGTATGCTAGCGTGACGCGGCACACAGCGAAGTGCCGATCGGGAGGAGCGCGGTGGCCGGGCAGCGCACCCCTCGGGGGACCCTCAGCCGGGACAAGATCGTCGCGGCGGCCGTCGAGGTGCTCGGCCGGGACGGGCTCGACGGCGTCACCATGCGGTCGGTCGCGAACGTCCTCGACGTCAACGCGATGTCGTTGTACCGGCACTTCCACGCCAAGGAGGATCTGCTCCTCGCGCTCGTCGACGAGCTGATGGCCGGGCTGCCGCTGCCGCCCCCCGGCACGCCACCGGTCGAGGCGGTCAGGGAGATCGTGCGGGCGCATTTCGCGCTGCTGCTGCGGTATCCCGGGCTGCATCTGGTCGACACCGGCAACATGCCGGCGCGCGGCCAGCTCCGGGTGAGCGAACGGCTCTACGCCGCCCTGCTCGAGTCCGGAATGGACATTCCCGGCGCGGTCGGCCTGCTGGCGGTGATCCAGCGTTTCGTCGTCGGCTGCGCGTTCCGCTATCCCGCCCGGCACGACTGGGACCACAACCTCGTGTACTGGAACGAGGTCCGTGCCTCGCTCGCGAAGCTCCCCGCGGACGACTACCCGACGCTCCGGAAGCTCGGCGCCGGTCTCGACGACGCGATGCGCACCCAGGAAGAGATCTTCGAGGAAGGCCTCGACGCCCTCCTCGCCCCGCTGAGCGTCCGGACGAGGAGGCGATGACCTGTGACCGAAGGGCACCGACCGAGCCTGGGCCGGGTCGTCGACGACCTCGGGAGCACGCTGTTGAAGGTGGTCGCCGGCCCGCCCGAACCCGATCTGCGGGTCAGCTCGGTGTCGATCTACGACCCGGCGGACGGCGTCACCGTCGCGCCGGGCGGGATCCTGCTCGGCGTCGGGGTCACCGACATCGCGACGGTCGCCTCGCTGCTGGCCCAGCTCGAGCGGTGCGCGGGCGCGGCGTTGCTGCTCAAGACCCCGGCGCCGCTGGACGACGGCATCCGCGAAACCGCGCTGCGAAGCGGTGTCTGCGTCCTGGAAGTGAGCCGGGCCGCGTCCTGGGAGCAGCTCGTCGTCCTGCTGCGTACCCTGCTGGATCCCCCCGAGTTCGGCGACCCGGACGAGGAGATCGCGGGCTATCCGACCGGGGACCTGTTCCAGCTGGCCAACGCGGTGGGCGCGCTGCTGGACGCGGCGGTCACCATCGAGGACCGCTCCTCCCGGGTGCTCGCGTTCTCCAGCGGGCAGGAGAACACCGACGAGGGCCGTGTCGAGACCGTGCTGGGCCGCCAGGTTCCCGAACGGCACACCCGCACGCTGACCGAGATGGGGATCTTCCATCAGCTCTACCGCAGCAAGGAACCGGTGTACGTCCCGGCGATCACCGACAGCGCGCTCCCGCGGACGGCGATCGCGGTCCGCGCCGGTGACGAGGTGCTCGGCTTCCTGTGGGCGGTCGTGTCCGAACCGCTGACCGAACACCGCAAACAGGCCTTCGTCGACGCCACCAAGATCGTCGCCCTGCACCTGCTCCGCGAGCGCGCGGGCTCGTCGGTCGACGCCCGGCTGCGCGCCGAACTCGTGGCCCGGTTGTTCGACAGGAGCGGCGATCCCGCCGAGGCCGCCCGGCGGCTCGGAGTGCGCGACAAGCCGGTGTGCGTCCTCGGCCTCGAACTCGCCGACACCACGGACGACGACGTCAAGCGGGCGGCGGAGATCCGGCGCGTCGCCGACGCGCTGGCGCTGCACCTGAGCGCGCTGCACCGCTCCGCCGCCGCGACGACACTGGGCGACGTCGTCTACGGCCTGCTCCCGGTGTCCGGGAAGTCCGACGGCGAAGTCATGGCGCTGCGTGTCGCGGAGGACTTCCTGGAGCGCATGGGAACCCGGGTCGCGCTCCGTGTCGGCATCGGCCGGGTGGCCTGCGCGCCGGAGGGCATCGTCCGCTCGCGCGCCGACGCCGACGTCGTGCTCCGGGTCCTGCGCGAGACCGGCCGGGCCGAACGCTGCGCCACGGTCCGGTCGGTGCGTCTCGACCTGTTGTTGTTGCGCCTGGCCGAAATCTCGGACCGCGACGACGAAGGCGAGCACGACGACTCCGGTGCGGTCACGAGCCTGCTGGCCTACGACGCCGAGCACCGCTCGGACTTCACCGGCACCCTCGCCGCCTACCTCGAAGCCTTCGGCGACATCGCGAAGGCGTCCGCCGCGGTGCACATCCACCCCAACACCTTCCGGTACCGGCTCAACCGGCTGTGCGAGATCAGCGGACTCGACCTCACCGATCCCGACGCCCGCTTCGAGGCGCTCATCGATCTGCGGCTGCACCGGCTGCGGCAGGTGCCCGCCGCCGGGTGAACGCCACCTGACCACCGCCCGGTCCGTGGGTTGTCCACTCGGTGAAGTCCACGACCGGAGCGGACCGCTTTCGTGCGTTCTCACGAAGTGGCGTGGGTCACCGCCTGCCTACTCTGCTCCCGATCACCTCATGAGGCTGGCCCCGTAGGCGAAGGCGGTACCGCTCCATGCTGACGAGATTTCCCTTGCTGGGCGCCATCGTCATGGCCGCCGCGCTCCTGACCGGCTGTACCGGAGGATCGACCGGAGCCACGGGACCGCGTGCCGCGACCGACGCCGACGTCCCGCTCATCACGTGGGCGGCGAGCGGCCCGCCGCGCTCGCTCGACATCGCACACGCCCTCGACACGCGGTCGGAGTTGCCCATCGTCGCGGCGTTCGACGCCTTGCTGACCCTCGACACCGAAGGCCGGCTTCAGCCGGGCCTGGCCAAGTCGTGGTCTTCCCCCGATCCACTGACCTACGTCTACCAGCTGCGCACCGACGTCAAGTTCTGGAACGGCACGCCCATGACCGCCGAGGACGTCGCGTACTCGCTCGCGCGGCAGGCCGATCCGGCGAGTGGCGCCGAAAGCGCGTTGTACCTGCCCGCGGTGAAGAGCGTGGACGTCACCGGGCCGGCGGAGGTCACCGTCAAGCTCTCCCGCCCGGACGCGTTGTTCCAGTACGTGCCCGCCATCGTGTGGTTCGTCCAGCAGAAGGCGTACGTCCAGACGGCGGGCAAGGATCTCGGCACCGGGCAGAAACCCGGCATGGGCACCGGCGCCTACCAGGTCACGTCGTTCTCCACCGACGGTGTCCTCTTGCGACGGAACGACGGCTACTGGGGCAAGCGGCCGAAGGTGGCCGAAGTGGACATCAAGGTCATCCCGGACCCGGACGCGCTGCGGCTGGCGATGCAGTCCGGCGCGGTGGACGGCACCTTCGACTTCCCGGTGCAGCGGGCCCGGCAGTGGGAACAGACCCGCGGTGTGGCGACGGTGTTCCCGCAGTCACCCGGCTCGATGTACCTGTCGTTCGACATCACCAAGCCGCCCTTCGACGATGTCCATGTGCGGCGCGCGATCGCCGCGGCCGTCGACCGCCAGGGCCTGCTCCAGCCCGCCTTCGGCGGAAAGGCCACGCTCGCGGCGAGCATGTTCTCCGGTGTCCAGCTCACTTCCACCCTGGGACGGGAGAAGGCCGATCAGCTCACGAAGTCGGTTCCCTGGCAGGTGTTCGACCTCGCCAAGGCCCGTGCCGAGCTCGCCCAGTCGGCCCACCCGCAGGGATTCACGGCCGAGGTACCGTTCACCACCAGCCAGCCGTGGGCCCAGCTGACGCTGGAAAACCTGGCGACCAACCTGGCACCGCTCGGGATCAAGCTGAATCTCAAGGCGCTGCCGGACCAGCAGTGGGTCGCGCAGCTCTACGCGCATCAGAACCTGGGCATGCAGATTCTCCGTGCGAGCGGTGGGACGCCGTACGCGGGTGAGATGGCGGGCGTCCTGTACGGCAGGAAGTCGGCCGGTCCCAACGGGTTGAACACCGCGAACTTCTTCCCCGACGACGTCCAGCGGGTCCTCACCCAGCTGACCGAACCCGCGAGCACCGACCAGCGCGCCGAACAGCTCGGGACTCTCATGCGCGCCACCGCCGAGCAGCTGCCCTACGTCCCGCTGTTCGAAGCGAAGACGGGGATCGCCATCGCGGACCGGCTCACCTTCGACCCGCCCATCAGCACCGACATTTCCTTGACGGGTAACTGGGTTTCGCTGATCAGGGCGGCCGCGAAATGACCGGGGGCCGCTCGTGGACGCGCTGACCTTCCTCGTCCGCAGGCTCGGCGCGACCGTCCTGCTGCTGGTGATCGTGTCGTTCCTCATCTACAGTCTGCTCGCGCTCAGCCCCGGTGACCCGGTGCGGATGCTGCTCGGCACCCGCCCGGCGTCGCCGGAGCTGCTGGCGAGCATCCGCGCCGAATACCACCTGGACGCGCCGTTCCTGACCCGGTACGGGGACTGGCTCGGCGCGGTGGTGCGGGGCGATCTCGGCCGGTCGATCCAGTCGCACGAGGCCGTCACGGCGCTCATGGGCCAGCGGCTCGGCGTGACTGTCCAATTGGGACTGGTCAGCTTCGTGCTGGTGCTGCTGATCGGGCTGCCCGCCGGCATGCTCGCCGGGACCCGGCCCGGTTCGGCCACCGACCGCGCGGTGACGCTGGCCGCGCTGGCAGGCATGAGGGCGCCGGTGTTCGTGGTCGGCCTGGTGCTGCTGTACGTGCTGGGCCTGGCGACCGGCCTGTTCCCGATCTTCGGAGCGGGCGGCGCGGGCCTGGACCGGCTGTGGCATCTGACGCTACCCGCGGTCACCCTCGCAGTCGCGCAGATCGCGGTGGTGACCCGGCAGACCCGCGCCGCCGCGATGGGTGTGATGGCCAAGGACTTCGTGAGCTTCGCCCGCTCACGCGGCCTGCCGGGCAGCCGGATCTGGCGGACCTACGCGCTGCGGAATTCGGCGCTTCCGGTGGTGACCTCGGCGGGGATGGTCCTGGCCTACTCCCTGTCCGGCACGGTGCTCGTGGAGAACATCTTCGGCCTGCCCGGGCTCGGCTCACTGCTGGTCACCTCCGTCGGCACCAAGGACATTCCGGTCGTACAGGGCCTGACGCTGGTCACCGCGACCGTCGTGATCGTGGTCAACCTGCTCGTGGACCTGTGTTACCTCGCCCTCGATCCCCGCGTCCGGCACGCCGGAGGTGTCCGATGAACGCGGGGGCGAACACGATGGTGGGTGCCCACCGGATCCCGGCGTCGACCTTGACCAGCGCGATGATCCTGGGGCTGCTGCTGATCGCGGCCGTACTGGGGCCGTGGCTGGCACCGCAGGATCCCGGGGCGCAGCACCTGGCCGACGCCGCGCTCGGCCCCGGCGCGGACCACTGGCTCGGCACCGACGGCCTCGGCCGGGACGTCTTCTCGCGGCTCCTCGACGGCACCCGGCACGCGCTGACGGGCCCGTTGATCGTCGCCGCCTGCACCGTGGTGCTCGCGACGGCGGTCGGCCTGCTCGCCGGGTTCGCCGGCGGCTGGGTCGACGCGCTCGTCATGCGCGCGATCGACCTGATCTACGCGGTCCCGCCGCTGCTCGTGGCGATCGTGGTGGTGGGCGTGCTCGGCGGTTCGTACCCGGTCACGGTCGGCGTCCTCGTCGTACTGACCGCGCCCGCCGACATCCGGATGGTCCGCAGCGCGGTCCTCGCCCAGCGAGGACTGCCCTACGTGGAAGCCGCCGTGACACTCGGCGTCGGCCGAAGCCGTGTAATGGGCCGTCATCTGCTGCCGAACGTGCTGCCGACGGTGCTGACCAACGGACTCCTCGACTTCGTCACCGCGCTCGTCGCCCTGTCGGCGCTGGCGTTCCTCGGGCTCGGCGTCCAGCCCGGCACCCCGGACTGGGGCCTGATGCTGGCGGAGAACAAGGACATCCTCGACCTCAACCCCGCCGCGACGATCGTGCCCGCCGCGCTGATCACCCTGGCCGCGGCGTCGGTCACGGTGCTCGGCGACGGGCTCTACGACCGTCTCGCCCACAGGGAGGCCCGATGACCGGCGGCAAAACGCTGCTGCGCGTGCGGAATCTGACGGTCACGCACGATTCCGGCGGCGGACCGCGCACCCTGGTGCGGGAGGTCGGCTTCGACGTCGCGCCGGGTGAAGCCGTGTGCCTCGTCGGCGAATCCGGCTCCGGCAAGTCGATGACGGCGAAGGCGCTCATCTCGCTGCTGCCGCCGTCGGTCCGCGCGGACGGCTCGGCAGTGTTGTCGGGAAACGAATTGTCGGGAACCGAGTTGTCAGGAAACGAACTGTCGGGAACCGAGCTGATCGGGGCGGACGAGAGCACTCTTCGCGGCCTGCGCGGCCGCGAGCTCGCCCTGCTCATGCAGGACCCGTTCACCATGCTCAACCCGGTGCTCACGATCGGCACCCATCTCGCGGAAAGCCTTGCCGTGCACGGAAACCAGCGTACGTTGCGGGCCGAGATCCAGCGCAGGCTGGACGAGGTCGGGATCACCGACCCCGCGGTGGCCGCGAAGTACCCGTTCCAGCTCTCCGGCGGGATGCTGCAACGGGTCGCGCTCGCCGCCGCGCTGGCGAAGGATCCTGCGCTGCTGATCGCCGACGAGCCGACGACCGCGCTCGACGTCACCACCCAGAGCGAGATCCTGGCGCTGCTGAAGGGAATCCAGCGCACCCGGCGGATGGGGCTGGTGTTCATCACGCATGATCTCCGCGTTGCGATGTCGGTCAGCGAGCGCGTCCTCGTGATGTACGCGGGCTCGCTGGTGGAACGCTCGCCCGCCACGACGATCACTGCGGCGCCCGCCCACCCGTACACCGCCGGGCTGCTGCGCTCGGTGCCCTCGGCCCACGTCCGGACCCGTGAACTGGCCGGTATCCCCGGTTCCGTTCCGCACGCCGACGACGTCGCCGATCGCTGCCCGTTCGCCGACCGCTGTTCCTGGGCCGAACCGGACTGCACGGCCGACGCGCCCGCGCTGACCGAGCGCGCGCCCGGCCGGTTCACCGCCTGTATCGCCTTTCCGCGCATCGCCGACGAACTGGCGGCG
Organism: Amycolatopsis sp. NPDC058986; assembly: GCF_042741125.1. Taxonomy (NCBI): domain Bacteria; kingdom Bacillati; phylum Actinomycetota; class Actinomycetes; order Pseudonocardiales; family Pseudonocardiaceae; genus Amycolatopsis; species Amycolatopsis sp. NPDC058986. The sequence goes on from NZ_JBHYJW010000048.1 coordinate 55,019, forward strand.
ACCGTCGCTGAGTCCGAAGTGGACGGACCGGACCGGCAACCGGACGGCGCGACCGTCCTGCAGGTGACGGGACTGCGGAAATCGTTCTACAGCGGACGATCCAAACGGCACGGAATCGAGGTGCTGCACGGGGTCGACCTCACGCTGCGCGCCGGCTCCAGTCTCGGCGTACTCGGCGAATCGGGTTCCGGCAAGACCACCTTGGCTCGCTGCCTGCTCGGGCTGATCGAACCGACCGAGGGGATCATCGAACTCGGGGGCGTCGACGTCACGTCCTATCGGCGGTTGGGCCGCCGCGACCGGGTCGCCGCGCGACGCGCCGTCCAATGTGTCTTCCAGGACCCGTACTCCTCGCTCAACCCGGCCCTGTCCGTCGGTTCGACGCTCGCCGAAGCCGTCCGGCGACGGGAAGAGGTCCCGGCCGACGTGCCCGCCGAGGTCCGGGAGCTGCTGCGCGCGGTCGGGCTTCCCGAGGAGTTCGCCGCACGCAAGCCTGCCGCGCTTTCGGGCGGGCAGCGGCAGCGGGTCGCCATCGCCCGGGCGCTGGCGGTGCGGCCCAAGCTCATCGTCTGCGACGAACCGGTGGCCGCGCTCGACGTGTCGGTGCAGGCGCAGATCCTCGGCCTGCTGCGGGAACTGACGAGGCAGACCGGGACCAGCCTGTTGTTCATCACCCACGACCTCGCGGTGGCCCGGCAGATCACCGACGACGTCCTCGTGCTCTACCGCGGCGACGTCGTCGAGCACGGACCGACCGCGCGGGTACTCGACACGCCGGTCCACGCCTACACCCGCGAGCTGATCGGCTCGCTTCCGAAGTCGTTCCCAGGCCCGAAAAAACCAGCCGGAGTTCGTAGTTCGGCACAGTCGAGCCCCGGGGAACACGCCGTAGGCTGCGAAGACGACCAGTGCTCTCGCGCAGTGAAGGAGGCTCACGGATGACCATCGACACCGCGGCATTGACGCTGGTGGCCGAGACCGCGGCGAACGAGCTGGGCATCGTCGGGGACGACGGGAAGGCCTCCCACTTCCTCAACGGTGCTTTCGCCACGCCCCGTGTCGGGGCGGCCGCGTGAGCGCCGCCGCGAACGGCGGCCAGCCGTGCGACGTCGTTTTCACCGGCGCCAGGGTGATCGACCCCGAGACCGGCCTCGACGGCGTCCGCGACGTCGGCGTCACCGGCGGGACGATCACCGCGGTTTCGGACACCCCAATGGCCGGGCGCCGGACGATCGACGTCTCCGGGATGGTGCTCGCTCCCGGGTTCATCGACCTGCACAGCCACGCGCAGTCGAGGACCGGGCTGCTGCTGCAGGCCATGGACGGGGTGACCACCGCACTCGAACTGGAGGCGGGCGCCGCTTCGGTATCGGCCGCGCTCGCCGACGCCGAACAGGACGGGCGGCCGGTCAACTACGGCTTCTCGGCTTCGTGGCTGCTGTCGCGGATGATGCTGTTCGACGACGCGCCGCTGGCCGACCCGATGACGATGTTCGGCTCGAACCACGACCGTCCACTGTGGAAGGCGCCGGCGAGCGGACGGGACGTGGACCGGCTGCTCGACCACGTCGCCGGCGAGGTCGACAGCGGCGGAATCGGGATCGGCGTGCTCGTCGGGTACGCACCGGAAACCGGCACCGCCGAGTACTTCGCGCTCGCCCGCCGGGCCGAGGACCTGGGCACGCCGACCTTCACCCACACCCGCTACATCTCGACGTTGGAACCCCATACGTCGTTGGAAGCAGCGTTGGAGGTCATCGCCGCTTCGGCGGGCACAGGCGCACACATGCACATGTGCCACATCAACAGCACGTCGAACCGGATGATCGACGAGATCGCCGAAGCGATCGCCCGCGCGCAGGCCACTGGCGTCAAGGTCACCACCGAGGCGTATCCGTACGGCTCCGGTTCGACCGTGATCGGCGCCGACTTCCTCGCCCCGGAGAAACTGCCACGGATGGGCGTCACCCCGGACCGGCTGCGCTACCTCCCGACCGGAGAGATCGTCGCGGACGCGGAACGCCTGGCCGAGCTGCGAGCCAACGACCCCGGCGGCGCCGCGGTGATCCAGTGGGCCGACGAAACCCTCGAAGCGGACCGGGAGTTGCTGCTGCGGTCGCTGCTGTTCCCGGACACCGCGATCGCCTCCGACGCCACGCCCCTCGTCGCACCGGGCGGTGCGCCGGTGCTGCACGACTGGCCGGTGCCGGACGCGTCGCTGACCCACCCGCGCAGCACCGGCTGCTACGGGCGGACCTTCGGCTGGCTGGTCCGCGAGCTGGGTGTGCTGTCGCTGCCCGAAGCCGTCCACCGATGCACGCTGGTCCCGGCACGGATCCTGGAGGAAGCCGTGCCGTCGATGCGCCGCAAGGCCCGCGTCCAGCCGGGCGCCGACGCCGACCTCGTCGTCTTCGATCCGCGGACGTTCGCCGAGCAGGGCGACTACCTCGTCGTCGCGCCCTCCACCGGAGTCCGGCACCTGCTGGTCGGCGGGCAGTTCGTCATCGCCGACGGGAAACTCGACACCGCCTCCACCGCGGGCCGGCCGATCCGAAGTGGACAGCGCTGAGGTGTGCGGCGCTGAAGTGGACAGCACCGCAGTCGACAGCACCGCAGTGGACAGCGCTGAGGGACAGTGAGGAGAACCATGGGTACCCGGGAAGACACGATCGCCGAAATCCAGGCCGAGGCCGCGCGGGTCGGCGTACGGGTCTGGCTGCACGCCCAGTCCGTCGGCGGCGGCCCCGAGCTGGGGATCGGCGCCGAGGATCCGGTCGTCACCGCGTCGGTGTTCAAGGTGCCGGTGGCGGTGGAGCTGGCTCGGCAGGCTGCCGCGGGAGCGATCGACCTCGCCGAGCAGGTCACCGTGCGGCCGGGCGAAGGGCCTCCGTCGCCGTACGGGCTCGCCACGTTTCCGCACGAAACGACGTTGTCCTGGGACGCGCTGGCCGGATTGATGATCAGCGTCAGCGACAACGTCGCCACCGACATCGTGCTCGGCAAGGTGACCAAGAAGTCGGTGAAGACACTCCTCACGGCGCTTCAGCTGCCGGGAACAGCGGTCCCCGCCAACTGTGCCGAGCTGCTGCACACTGTCGTCGAAGATCTCGGCATCGACTACGAGGACGACGAGCGTGCGCTGAGTGACCTGTCGGCCGAGCAGCTTTCGTGCCTGCGCGCGCTGGACCCCGCGCAAACCTGCCGTTCCACACCGGCGGAGACGACGCGGCTGCTCGCGATGATCTGGCGCGATGAGGCGGCGTCGCCGGCGGCCTGCGCCGACGTCCGGCGCTGGCTGGGCGGGCAGGTGTGGCCTCATCGGCTGCGGTCCGGGTTCATTGGCGACGACGTCCGCGTCTCCGGCAAGACCGGTACCCTGCCGACGGTCCGCAACGAGGTCGGCGTGGTCGAATTCGACGGTGGCGGCCGCTACGCGGTCGCGGTCTTCACCCGTGCCGTGGATGCGCGTTCGCAGGTTCCCGCTCGTGACGCGTTCATCGGCTACGCCGGGGCGAAGGCCGTGGAATGGTTGCGCGGCAACGGGTCCGCGTGATGTCCAGCCGTCGCTGCACCGCCGTCGATCGATGACGCCCTCCAGCCCATGGAGCAGAGCCACTCGCCTGCTGTGCCTTGGCGGATGCGGCAAGGATGCCGGTTGCGTTGGTGGCCGCCGTCGTTCCCGTGGCCGACAGGTGTCAAGCGACTGTGCGGGGTTCATGGAATGGTTTCGGGCGATGGACGAATCTGCGTCCTGTCGGTGTGACGATCGTATAGCTCCCGTCCTCGTGGGGGATGTGATGCCAGCCGGGTTCGTTCTTGACTTTGTGGTGGAAACCGCAGCGGCCGCCGAGGTTGTCTACGCTGGTTTCGCCGTTCTTGGCATGCCAGTCCTCGACGTGGTCGAGTTCGGCGAACTGGGCCGGACGATGACAGCCCGGCGTGCCGCATTCGCGGTCACGAACCCGGATGAAGCTGTCCAGGTCGGCCGGCGGCCGGTACTTGTGGCGCCCGACCGACAGGAGCTGGCCGGTGTCGGGGTCGGTGATCAACCGTTTCCAGGCCGACGACGGCTCGGCGGCGATCTGCCGGGCCAGCCACGCCGGGACCGGCCCGTATCCGGCCACCTCGGCGGGCTCGTTGTTCAACCCGGCCAAGGTCAGCAGATCGACATAGACATGGACATCCGCCCGCACACTCGCGTCCCCGCCTCGGGCGGCCAAGAGCCGCTCGGCGAACACGTCGGCGCGTAACTGCTCGGTGGTGCGTTCCTCACCCGGCAGACGGCGCAACTGCCGGGCGGCACGATCGACTGAGGAATAGATCGCACTGGCCTGCTCGACCGGCAGCTTCGCGGTGAGGCTGCTCATGGTCTCGTCCTCGTGGTGCAGCCGCACCTGCCGGGTCCGTCGCCGGGCACGGGCGCGACGCTCGTATCCGTCAGGGTCCACGGTCAGGACGACCCCGTTCACCGACCGCCGCAGCGTACTGGAGTTCTTCCCGGCCAGCCGGTGCACGATGATCTCGTCCACCCGCCGCGCCGACTCATCCGACAGCGCCGTCGTCGCCTCGGCCACCTTCGACGCCTTCAGCTCATCGAGCTCACCCTCCTCCATCGCCGCCAACGTGCACGGCAGGCGACGCACCAACGCCTCGGCGAGAGACAGCTTCCGCTCTGCCTGCCGCACAGTGAGACCAGCAGCGAGCGCGAGCTCCGCGGTGGCCGATCTTCGCGACCCGACACACTCGGAATACCGCTCCAGCGCACGTAACTGGCGCGCCTGCGACCGGCACATCTCCTTTCCTATACCGCAATACTCGGACAAAGCCGCACCGGCGCCGGCGGCGTCGAGCGGGGACTGGGAAACAGCGGAATTGGACACGCATTCGACAGTACCTCGAACACGCGTGCGAGCACATCACTCACACGAGCGAACTTGACCGACACTGTCCACAAGAGATAGAAGCAACCGGAATACGTTGACACATAAGGCAATTGAGCGTTCCGAGACAACATGAACCGGCATTCTGCTTACCTGTCGCCGCGAAAAGAAGCACGAACTCGGACCGGCAAGGATGACCACTCGCTCCGGGTCTGGTAAACGTGATTGAAGGAGAGCGCCGGCCTCCGCCTCACAGCGAAGCCATACCTGGAACCCCGGCACACCAACGACATCGGAGACTGAATGTGGAACTCACGCACGCGAACGGAGAACTCGCGCGGAAGACGGGTGGACTCGTCGGAGCGGTGCCTCCCCGGCCAAGGGATATAGCCGAGGAGACACCGCGAGCCTCAGAGCTTCGGTGCGGCACGGCCACCGAAGTGGACGTACGGAGTTCCGTCGGCGAGCCGGTAGAACAACACGGGCGTCCACTGCCGCTCACCGGGCATGCGCGCCAGGTATCGGTTTTCCGAATCGGGAAGCAGATCCAGCACCATCGGTTCGGCGGCCCCCAGCTCGGCCATCGCACCGGTCTGGGTCACGCGCATCCGCACCGCGGCGTCCTCTTCGAACACGTCGAGCCGGACGCCTGCCCGTTCGTACACGCCGGTGACGCTCGCGGCGTCCACGGACGCCGGAACATCGGGTTTCCCGAAGGGCGGGGACATCTCCACGTCCACGAGGTCGCGGAAGATCTCGCGGTACAAGGCGTTGTAGAGGTCGCGCGCGGGCCCGCCGTTGGTCAGCAGGCACACCGCGAGATCCCGCTCCGGCAGGATCCGCAGGCACGCGATCTGACCGATCGTCCCGCCGTCGTGGCCGACGATCTCGTGGCCCTGCCAGTGGTGCCGGAACCAGCCGAGCCCCCACGAGTCCGCCAGGCCCACCCCTTCCGGCAAAGTGACCTGGTTCCGCCGCATGTCGGCGGTGAGCGCCTCCGAGAGCACGCGGGTGCCGTCGGCCGCCAATCCCCCGCGCAGGTGCATCCGGGCGAACTCGAGGACTTCCCGCGCACTGGCGCTGATGGTCCCCGCGGGGCCGGAGGAACGTGGGATCTCCCAGCGCGGCGCGGGTACCGGCACACCGTCCTTACCGTTCACGTGCCCCAGCGCGGCGTTGTGCAGCAACGCCTCCTCGGGCAGGGTCACGGTCGCCGTCAGCCCGAGCGGGCGGAACAGCAGCTCGCGCATGGCTTCGTCCCAGACCAGCCCGGTGACCCGTTCGATCATCCGGCCGGCCAGCACGAACCCGGAGTTGCAGTACGACCAGGTCGCGTCGATCGGGTGATTCTGGGCGACCTCGGCGAGGCCGGCGACGTACCGTTCGACGCAGTCGTCGCCCCGGCCGGTGTCGGTGAAGACGTCCCCGTCGATCCCGCTGGTGTGGGTCAGCAGATGGCGCAGCGTGACCCGCTTCGTCACCTCCGGGTCGGTGAGCACCAGATCGGGCAGCACGTCGACGACCGGCGCGTCCAGGCTCAGCTTGCCCTCGTCCACCAGCCGCATGGCGACAGTCGCCGTGTACACCTTCGAGATCGAGCCGATCTGGAAGATCGAGTCAGGGGTCGCGGGCACCTCGGTGCGCTTGTTCACCACCCCGTACGCGGCTTCGGCGGTCTCTTCGCCGAAGTGGATCGCCAGCGACGCCCCGACAATCCCGTGTTCCTCGGCGAGCAGATCCAGCCGCCGCTGCCAGTACGCCTGATCCAGGGGCACCGCGGCGGACACCGCCCCGTCCCGCGCGGCGGTACGGGTGTGCCGCACGACCCAGTCGACGACGCGCCGGTTGTAGTCGGCTCGGTGCGAGGGCCTTCCGTTGAGGATGAACAGATGCGACGCGCCCGGGTAGAGCACGAGCTCCGCGGGGACGTCGCGCGCACGCAGCGCGCCGAACCACTGTTCGGCCTGACCGACCGGGCACCGCTCGTCCGCCTCGCCGTGCAGCACGAGCGTCGGGCTGGTGACCTTGCCGACCTGCGCGATCGGCGACAGCGCGGCGAACCGCGCGGGGTCGTCCCAGAATGTCCCCCCAATTTCGGACCGGAACAACATCGATCCGGCGTCGGATGTGCCGGCCATGCTCACCAGGTCGCTGACGACGCCGCCTGCCACGACGGCGGCGAAGCGGCCGGTGCGGGTCGGCAGCCAGCAGGCCATGTAGCCGCCGTAGCTGTAACCGCACAACGCCAGGCGCTTCGGGTCCGCGGTCCCGTCGGCGACCAACTGGTCCACCGGCTCGAGGAAGTCGCGTTCGTCCGCCTCACCCCACGCTCCCACCGCGCCGCGCAGGAAGTCTTCACCGTAGCCGTCGCTGGCTCGCGGGTTGAGCAGCAGCACCGCCCAGCCGCGCGCGGCCAGCACCTGGTGGTACAGGTGCGCCGGGTCGCGCACCGGGCTCCACGCGTTGTGCGGTCCACCATGCACGTCCACCAGCAACGGGAGCGGCCCGATCGCCGCGGGGTCGCGCACCAGCCAGCCGTGCACCTCGCCGCCGTCGGAGACAGCGAACGTGCGCTCCACCGGAGTGAACAACTCGACGTCGCCGAACGCCTCCGCGGTGTGCGACGTGAGGGGTGTGAGCTCCCCGGACGCCGGGTCCAGGAGCGAGATCTCCCCCGCCGAGTCCACTGTGGACACCACAACCGCCGCGACGCCGGCCGAGCCCGCCACGGAAAGCCCGGACACGACGCGGTTCCCGTCGATCAGCTTCCTCGTCCCCGCGGCACCGGTAGTGTAAAGCTGTGTGCAGCCGCGATCCCTGGCGCAGAACAAGATGTCCTCCGCCCAGGGCTGCGGGAGCGCGCCCGGGTAGCCACCCGCACCGGGCATGACATTGCGGTCGAGCCCTGTGGTCAGGTACTCGAGATCCCCGGTGTCCGGATCGACCCGCGCGAGCCGGGCGTTGCGCACCTCGGTGTCGGGCGCGCAGACGAGCAGGATGTCCGCGCCCGCCCAGTTCACCGCGCTCACCGTGCCGCCAGGTGGCCCGATCCGCCGGGGTTCGGCCTCGTCGTCCGAGAGGCGCAGCACGTACGCCGAAGACTCGCCGCTGAGATCCGCGTCGGCCGCGAGCCCGCTGCCGTAGACCAGTTTCCCACCGTCCGGCGACCACGCCGGAGTGCTCGCGTGGAAGTCACCGCTCGTCACCTGCTTCACCGAGCGGTCGCCGAGGTCGAGGACGAAGACGTGCTGCCGGACTTCACGCAGCCGCCCCGCGCCGTCGAGCTTGTGGAACAGGCGATCCTGCGTGAGCGGCGCAGCTGCCCGCGCATCTCGCGCCTGCTCGGTCTCGCCGGACGTCGCGGCCAGGTCGACCGGAGCGGAGAACGCGATCCGCTTGCCGTCGGGGCTCCACACCGGCGTACCGGCACCCAGCGGCAATTCGGTCAGCCGTTCGGGTTCACCGCCGTCCAGCCGGAGCCGCCACAACTGCTGAGGACCGTCCTGCGCCCGCAGGAACGCGACGCTGGTGCCGTCCGGAGAGAAGCGCGGGCCGCTGTCGGCGCGTCCGGTGGTCAGCTCGCGCGGCGCCTCGCCAGACGTCGTGGCCAGCCAGAGCCGGTCGACGTTCTCGTCGGCGTCGGCATCGACCGTGCGCAGGACGTACACGACCCGGGTGCCATCAGGAGAGATCGTGGGATCCGACGGCACCGCGAACCGGGCAAGGTCGGACAGGGCGGGTCGGCGAAGCTCGGCCATGAGTTCTCCCTAGCTGAGGCGGGGTCCCGGCGCACAGGGCCGAAGCGGCTGCGTCGGCGCCCGGCGATTCACCATCCCGAGCGTAGGAATGCCGCGCACGGCCCACCTCGTCGATTCGCCCGAAAGGCGGCTGCCCGGATTGTGTGCTCCACCAACCGATGTCAGCGGCGGTCCTTGAGTATCCGGCCTTCCCGCAGCACGAGCACGACCCGCGACCGGTCGCCGAAGATCGCGGGCTCGGCCAGCGGATCGCCTTCGAACGCGACGAGGTCGGCGAGCTTGCCCGGCTCGATCGTGCCGACCTCTTGGCCGATACCGAGGATCTCCGCGTTGTCGCGGGTCGCCGACACCAGGACGGCCATCGCGGGCTCGACCTTCGCACGCAGCACCAGTTCGGAACCACGCGCGCCCTGGCCGGGGCCGAAGAGGTCCGAGCCGAGCCCCACGCGCACGCCGGCGGCCCGCGAGGCGAGCAGCCCCGCGATCTGGCCGTCGCGCACGGAGCCGAGCCGCGCGGCGATGTCGGCCGACAAGCCGGTCGACTCGGCGTCCGACGCCAGCTTCTCCACCACGCTCAACGTCGGCACGTGCGCGACCCCTTCGGCGGCCATCAGGGCCGCGGTCTCCTCGTCGATCTCCGACCCGTGCTCGACACACTTCGCGCCGGCGCGCACCGCGTTCCGCAGGCCCGCGTTGTTGTGCGCGTGCACGGTCACGTACGTGCCCCGGGCCGCTGCCTCCCCAACCGCCGCCGCGATCTCCTCGACGCTGAACTGGGTATCGCTCAGCTTGTCGTGCCGGGACACGACACCGCCGGTGACGCAGAGCTTCAGGAACGTGGCGCCGCGCCGGAACGCCTCGCGGGCGTTGCGGCGCATCGAATCCGGGCCGTCGCACAGCAGTGAAAGACCGCAGAGGCCGGGCACATCGCGTTCGGACCACAGCTTCACCGGCTCCCAGTCCGCGGCGAAGTGCCCGTGCCCGCCGGTCTGGCACAGCACCGGGCCACACGGCAGGATCCGGGGGCCGCGGACCCTGCCCCGCTCGACGGCGCGCACCAGCCCGCCGTCGATCCCGCCGGTGTCCCGGACGGTGGTGAACCCGGCGTCCAGCGTCTGCCCGCAGCTGTCGAAGATGTCGGCCGCGAGTTCGGCGACCGACAGCTCGTACCGAAGACTGGCGTCGACCGGGCTGGACAGCCCGAGGTGCACGTGCGCGTCGATGAGCCCTGGGGTGAGCGTCAACCCGGTGCAGTCGAGGACTCCCGACCGGGCAGGCCGGTCACCTCCGACCCGGGTGATCCGGCCGTTCTCGACCAGAACGCCCGTGCCGGGCAGGGGATCCCGCCCGGTGCCGTCGACGACGACCGCACCGTCCAGCCACAGAGCCGAGTCCATCGCATCTCCTCTTCGCGTACGCACGCCGACACTCCCGGTTCCGAGATTGCCAGCGCCGAGCCGGATCGTCGACCCCACTGTGCACAGTGGACAGTGGGCGGCTACCCGGCGAGCGTGGCGCGGAGGTGGTCGAGCAGCGCTCGCGCGGCGGGTCCGGCCGGCCCGGCCGCACGCCAGGCGAGCGCGATGCGCCCGCGGAGCGCGGGTTCACGGATCTCGAGGACGTGCAGGTCCGCGGGTTCGCTGGCTTCGAACGCCACCTTCGCCGAGAAGCCCGCCGCGGCGCAGGCTTCGTCGACGGTGGCTCGCGCGCCGATGCTGTGCTAAAAGCTGATCGGTGGCCGGGGCGACGACCGCGGCGTCCAGCGCACCGGACCGCAGGGTCGCCAGCAGGTGAGCCGAATCCGACTCGGTGAGCGTGACCGTGACGGCTAGGTGGTCGCGCCGCCGGGCGCTGCTCATGTCCGAGATTTCGCAACTGCTCACCCAGCGTTCTCGCCGGTCGCGACGTGCGGGACATCGCCGAGCGTGCGGCAGGACTCGCGCCGCACGAAAAGGCAGGCGCCGAGCCCGGCGATCGTCATGACGTGGTATCCGCGTGCACGTCAGCGCGTACTAACAGGTCACGGACACCTTGGCGCTCGGCGAAAACGACACGTGGACGTGGTCGTAGTGGTTGGCGGTGGTGCCGCCGCGGTCCTCCATCATCGACCAGCCGCTGCCGTCGTTGTAGCGCTGCCGCCAGATCACGTACGTGACGCCGAACGCCTTCTGGTTGGCCAGGACGTATTCCGCGAGCTGGTTGCCGGTGGCGGTGTCCACCATGAAGTCGAGGGCGAGCCCGAGAGGATGCTCACCACCGCCGCCGCGCCCGTTCGCGCCGCCGACGGTCTTGACGCCGAACTTCGCCTTGACGTGGTTACCGACCTGCGCGACGTGGGGCTTGGTCCCGGCGAGTGTGGTCGAGCACGACGCGGGTTCGGGCGTCGCGGAGGTCTTGGGGGTGGCCGTGGTGGGCGGTGGCGGAGGCGACGACGTCGTGCTCGTGGGCGTCGCGCTCGTGGTGGGCGGGGGCGGTGCCGTGCTCGAAGCGGAGCTGGTCGGGGGCGGCGGTGCCTGCAGGGCGAGCGCGGCGCCGCCGGGCTGCACCGCGGGGGCGCTGCCGGTGGTCAGCCAGACCGTCGCGGGCAGTGCCGCGGCGACGGCGGCCGCCAGACCGGCGGGCAGTCTCCAGGAAGTGCTCTTCTGCTTGCGATGTCGTCCGGACATTTTCGATCACTCACCAATTCGGGGCCGAAGCTCGCGCAACATTACGAAACGGACACGGCGATGTCACGCCAGAGTGTCGTCGGCCACAGTTAACACTGAGCAGCCACGTCGTCACCGGGTTGCCCCTGGTCAGCGGCGGGGACGACCATGACAGGAAGCGATCGGCGGGGAGGCGGATCCGGCCATGGACATCACGGTGGCGGGCAGCGGTGACGCGTTCGGCTCCGGAGGGCGGTTTCAGACGTGTATCGCGCTCGCGGATACGAATTCCACCGCGCACACCCTGGTCGACTGCGGATCCACCAGTCTCGTGGCGATGCGGCGCAGGCGGATCGCCACGAACGCCATCGAGACGGTACTGATCAGCCACCTGCACGCGGACCACTTCGGCGGACTTCCGTTCCTCGTTCTCGACGGCCAGTTCCGCCGGCGCACCCGCGATCTGACCGTCGTCGGGCCGCCCGGCACCCGCGAACGGCTCACGGCCGCGATGGAGGTCTGCTACCCCGGCTCGAGCGAGGTCGAGCGCCGGTTCTCGGTGCACGTGGCGGAGCACGACGACCGGACTCCGTTCCGGACCGAGCGCTTCACGGCGACACCGTTCGAGGTGCGGCACGCGTCCGGGGCGCCCGCGTACGCCCTCCGCGTCGAGGACGCCGAAAGCGGCGCCGTCATGGCGTATTCCGGGGACACCGAGTGGACCGACGCGCTTCTCGACGCCTCGGCGGGCGCCGACGTCTTCCTCTGCGAGGGATACACGCCCACCCCGGTGCGCTGGCATCTCGACCTGGGCACGCTCGCCGAGCATCGCCGGCGCCTCACCTGCCGCCGTCTGGTGCTCACCCATCTCTCGCCCACCGCGCTCGCGGCGGATCTGAGCGCGTGGGAGGTCGCCGACGACGGCATGGTGCTGACCACCTGAGCCGGGCCCGCCCCCGCGGGCCCGGCCCGGCGCGGCCGTCATTCGCGGCACGTCCTGCCCTTGTTGATGCACGCCACGACGCGGTTCATGATGCTCTGGGACATCACGTTGGCGAAGTCGTCGTGATCCGAGGCGGGGTTGTGCTTCTCCTCGGGGAAAGAGTCCACTTTGTACTGACGATTCCGCTGGACGTCCGGCGGGATGTCGTAGGTCAGCGTCACCCGCAGCTGCGGCACCGCCTTGAACCCCCGTTTGCAGCGCCCGTCGCGGCCGGGGAAGACGATGTGGTCGCGATGGTTGGCCGAGTCGATCCGCTTGCCGTCCCAGCAGCTCGGGAAGTCGTGGATCCGCTCGACCCGGCTGCCTCGCGGGCAGATCGGGTACTTGCCGATCACCACGCGGTTCTCGAACCCGGTGCAGGTCCACGAGTCCCGGGCGTTCTTCGGGCCGTTGGTGGTCACCTTCGCGTCGCCGTAGAGCACCCGCAGGAAACGCGGCATCGCGGTGACCCGGCCCGCCGGGCTGCCCCGGAAGGTCAGCGCGACGGTCGCGGGCCGCTGGATCTCGCCGTCATTGCCGTCGAGGTCGAGATTGTCGTTCTCCTCCCCCAGTGTCTGGCCACTGCTCGTCCCGGCACCCTCGGCCTGCGCGGTGTCGCTGTTGTCGGCGCCATCGCCGAGTCCCTGCCGGTTGGCCTGGTCCTTCAGCGCACAGGGAGCCAGGCGGCCGAGGTCCTGCGGCTGCCGGCCGATCGCGGCGGCGATCCGGTCGATGACCGCTTTCCGGTGCGCGGCAAGGGGTTCGAGGATGGCGGTGCGGACGAACTCCGAGCCGCCCTGGCCCCGCGCCGCCTCCAGTCGCTGGTTGGCCTCGTCGGTCCGCTGGTCGAGGTCGTCGAGGTTCGCGGTGATCTCCTGCTGTGCCTGATCGGGGATCTCGTCCGGCAGTTCGCTGGCGACGTCGGGGCAGTCGACGCGGGGGGCGGTCTTGTCCTTGCCGTCCCTGGCCTGCTGATCACGTCGCTGCCGTTTCTCCTCCCCCGCGGGCGAGTTCTTCCCGCCGTCCTCGCGATCGATCCGGACGACGGGCCAGAAGTACGCCGACTTGTCCCCGTTCCTGCAGGTGGTCCCGGCCTTCAGCAGGCTTTTGTTGCTGGAATCGGCGTTGGTGGAAAGATTCCCGACGTAGTCGTGCAGATGCTGGGCCCCGTTCTTGACGCCCGGCTGCGCGATGAAGTTGTCGGGGTTGAAATGGCCGTTCTCGTTCTTTCCGCAGTCCACCGTGAAGGTGCCTCGGGAAGCGCTTTCCCGCTGGTTCGGACCGTTGACGTTCGGCCGGACCTTCGTGATGTCCACGAAGAACGAGCCGTCCACGGCGTCGGCACTGGCGTCGCCGGGTTTGCCGACCGTCGTGACGGTCACCAGCGTCGCGCCGACCAGGACGGGCAGGGCGATCGCCGCGGTCACGAACTTCGCGCGGCGGGATACCCGATGCCGCCCGTTGCGTTGCGCCATCGACTTCGTCACCTCACTATTCATGAAAACCAAAAAAGGGCAGGGGTCATCGATGGAACAACCAGCTTCGGCTTTCTCACCTCGTCCGATCGAAAAAGGATTCCGTCCCGGATCCGGGGGTGACGTGGCAGCGGAATTCGTGCGACATCGCTGGTTGATACGAGCACGCGGGCGCCGTGGTTCACCCGCGACGCCGCCGTTACCGTTTCGTTATCTTCACAGAGGGGCCGCCGCCAGGGCGACCGCTCGATCCGTCCAGCGCGAGTCCAGCGGGATCGAGCGCCACCCGGCGGCGACGTCGTAGCGGCCGGTCAGCAGCGGGCGAGCATGGCCGTGAGCGCGCTCTTCTCCGCCGAGGTGATGGTGAGCTGCCACTTGTGCTTGACGTGCGTCCACATTTTCGCGTAGGTGCACCAGTACGACACGAGCGGCGGTTTCCATTCGTCGGGAGTCTTGTCCCCTTTTTCCCGGTTCACGTAGTTCGTCACCGCGATCAGCTGCGGGCCCGTCAGGTCGTTGGCGAACGCACGCCGTTTCGCCGTCGTCCAGGACGCCGCTCCGGTCCGCCACGCGTCGGCGAGCGGGACGAGGTGGTCGATGTCGATGTCGGAAGGGGAATCCCAGGTCTCGCCGTCGTACGGGCTGCGCCAGCTGCCCGATATCGGACGGCAGTCCTCGTCGACGGTCACGTCCGTGCCGTCGCGCTTCAGGACGACTTCGCGGGTATTGCAGTCGTCCCCCTGGTCGATCCAGTGCGGGAACTTCGTCCGGGAGTATCCGTCCATCGAGCCGTCTTCCGCGACGCGGAGCGCGGTGAGTTCGGCCTTGGCCGTCGGCGCGTCGGGGATGTTCGGCGGGGTCGCACTCGCATAACCGGTGACCCCGATGACACCGGCAAGTGCGGCAAGTAACGCGAAAATGAACAGGCGGAGTATTCTGGCGACATTCACGGTGTTCTCCTGACAGTTCCGTGACGCAGGACAGAATTGCCGTGCCGGTTCATTTTCGCCATTCGCGGACGCGGGTGTCGATCCGCCGTTCGGGACGGCCGCGGTGGTGCAGGCTCACCCGCCCGGCGTCAGCCCCAGACGAGCGCGGCGGTTTCCACGACGCGTTCGAGCTTCGCCTTCTGTTCGTCGAGTGTCAGGTCGTTGCCCTCCTCGGTCGAGGAGAACCCGCATTGCGGGGACAGGCACAGCTGGTCGAGGTCGACATACCGCGCGGCCTCGTCGATCCGCCGTCGCAGGGAGTCGACACTCTCCAGCTCGCCCCGCTTGGTCGTGACGAGCCCGAGCACGACGTATTTTCCAGGGGGCACCAAACGCAGCGGCTCGAACCCGCCGGAGCGCTCATCGTCGAATTCGAGGAAATAGCCGTCGACGTCGAGTTCGGAGAACAACGCGTCCGCGACGAAGTCGTAGCCGCCCTCCGCGACCCACGAGGACCGGAAGTTGCCCCGGCACAGGTGGGTCGTCACCCGCAGCCCGGCCGGCCTGCCGCGCAGCGCGGCGTTCATGGTCGCGATGTTCCGTACGTGCTGCTTGTCCGGGTCACCGCCCATGCGCGCGACCATCGCACGCTGCCCGGGGTCGTTCAGGTAGGCGAGGCTGGTGTCGTCGAGCTGCAGGTAGGTGCAGCCCAGAGCGGCCAGACCGGCGATCTCCTCGGCGTACGCCTTCGCGAGATCCTCGTAGAACTCCTCGAGATCCGGGTACACCGACTCGTCGACGGCGGCCCGCCCACCGCGGTAGTAGACCATGCTGGGCGACGGGATCGTCTGCTTCGGCGTCACCGATGGGTCCACAATGGACTTCAGGAACGTGAAGTGCTCGCCGAAGACGACGTCGTCGAGACCGATCTTTCCGGTGACCTCGAGCCCTGCCGGGGTGAATTCGACGTCGCCGTCCGCGTTGTGGAAGGTGACGTGGAGCTTCCGTTCGCTCCTGCCGATCCCGCGCAGCCGATGGATGAAGTCCATGTGCCAGGAAGACCGGCGGAACTCGCCGTCGGTGGCCGAGCGCAGCCCCGCCGCGCGCTGCAGCGCGACGACGTCCCGGATCGCCGCGTCCTCGGCCGTTCCGAGCTCTTCCCCGCTGATCAGCGACTTCGCGAAGTCGTCCCGCGCTCGCCGCAGGGCCGGTGGCCGCAGCAGGCTGCCCACGTGGTCGGCACGGAACGGCGGTGTCACGCGCGGAGTCATACGTCCCATGGTGGGTGATCACCCCGGGGGAAGGCAAGCCCGCCCCTCACCCGGCATCCACCGCCTCGCGAAAACGTACCGGAAACAATTCCGGTATTCGTGCCCTCGCGAATGCGGAATCATTTTCCCTTGCCCATGCGGCGCCACGGCGACGACAGAGCCGCACCGGCCGGGTTCCCCGCGCGCAGTCGGGAAGTGCGTGGAAACCAGCCGTTACTCCGGATGTCCGACCCGTATGCTCCACCGGACCACGCCGGGTCCGAATTTCCGGTGAACACTGTAACAAAACCGCGAAACCCGAAGCGAATCGGGGGCGACAACGATCCGGTTAGCCCACCGGATCCCTCCCTTGCGGCCGTACGAGTGCGTTCGATAAAGGTTGACCATTTGACCACTCCCCACCACTCGAACGGCGGTGACGATCCTTCAACACACCGGGGTATAAACATGCCGTTCACATCTCGCGCGCACTTCAAGGATGGGAAAGGGATGATTTCGTGCGTTCGGTCAGGAAAGTGACCACGCAGGCGGCCATACCGTCCACGGGATCGCCTCTTCCGCCCGTCCCTCCCGGCGGCCGCGAGCTGCTCCGGTAGCGCCCGCGACCGCCCGGCTCGCGCACCGCGCGAACGTGATCGAGGTCGAAGAGTGCTCGTACCTCCGGGTGCCACCCGCCCCGCGAAGTCAGGACTTTCGCCTCTGCTTGCCGCCCTCGGTTCACGTTGTAGTTCTCACGACCTGACACCAAGGGGACCACATGGACCACGTCACGACGCTGGTAGTGGACGATCAGCCGCTGATCAGATACGCGCTCCGCCTGCTGCTCGAGAACTCCGCCGAAGTACGGGCGGTCACCGAAGCGGGCAGCGAAACCGAAGCGCTGCGGCAATGCGAGCGAACCCATCCGCGGATGGTCATCACCGAACTGTCGATCTCGGGCGAGCCCGCGGGCGCGGGAATCTGCCAGTTCGCCAAGGAACGCCTCGACAACGCGGCCGTGCTGGTGTTCTCCGGCGACTCCTCGCCCGCCGCCGTCGCCACCGCGCTGAACGCGGGCGCCGACAGCTTCGTGCACAAATCGGCCGACCGGAACCTGTTGATGGAGGCGGTCCGCTCGACACTGGCCGGGCAGCGCGCCTGGGTGCTGGGCACCGAACCGACCGGCGCGGTCGGCGAGGCCACGCAGCACACCGGCACGACGCTGACCGGCCGGGAGGAGGAGGTGCTGGCGCTCGTGCTCTGCCGGTGGTCCAACGACGAGATCGCCGGCGAACTGCACCTCGCCAGGCAGACCGTGAAGAACTACGTCAGCCGGATATTGCAGAAACTGGGCTACGGCAGCCGCAAGGAACTGTTCAAGTCATTCGATTTCACCGGCGGGACCTCACCTGTCGGCGAATCGGAGGACACCGTGACGGCCGCTCGGAACAACTGAATCGCGGCCTCGTACCGCGAGTACTCGATCATCACAAGACTGGGTACCCGGCGCATCCTGTGCGCCGGGTACACCATTTCTATCCTGGATTTCGTGATCATTTCAACGTTGATCAGGGAAAGAAAAGGAACACCGGACCCACGGGCCGGGCGAGGTGCCGCCGGGGAGGCGGACCGCGCGGCGGCCGAGATCCGCAGTCTGCTCGCCGAACGCCGGATCGCCAAGGGCTGGTCCCAATGCGACCTCGCCCACGAGCTGTTCACGTTGTCCGGCAACGGCAGCGTCACGCGCGAAGACGTCTCCCGCTGGGAGCGCGGCAAGCGGATCCCCGGGCCGTACTGGCGGCACTGGCTCAGTGACGTGCTGGACATGCCCTGCCACGACCTCGACGCCGCGGCGTCCGTGGCACGGGAACACCGGCGCGCCCGCCGCGATTGAGGGCAATGGGCGGGAGCGAAAGGGTCCCCGGAAAACTGGCCCCTTATGATTCCCGCCCATCCCGGCGACAATGGAATAAGCCGGGAAGACCCCGGTGAAGAAAATCCCCCGACGAAATACATCCCACCCTTTCCAGGAAAGGACAATTGGCATGCGTCGACTGTTGAGCGGTTCGGCCGCGCTGGCGATTCTGGCGACGACGTTCCTCGGTGGCGGCGCCGCGAGCGCCACCGAGGGCACCTCGCCCGAAGCCCAGCCCACCGCCTCCACGACCGTGGTGATCAACGAGATCTCGACCCGCGGCCAGAACGGCCTGCAGGACCAGTTCGTCGAGCTCCGCAACGTGTCGCCGCGCGTGGTGGACCTGACCGGCTACGTGCTCCGGATCTACGGGCCGTCGAACAACCTGATCGACACCATCGCGCTGCCCGCGGGCCTGCAGCTGCAGCCGCGCGACAACCTGGGCCAGTACGCGGTACTGGTCGCGAAGAACTTCTCGGGCACGATCCAGGACCAGACCAACGTCGTGCCGTTCAACCTCATGGGTGACCAGGCCATCCCGTCGACCGGCGGCGTGGCGCTGCTCAACCAGACGGGTGTGAAGGTCGACGGCATCGGATTCAGCATGGCCGTCACCTCCGCGCGCGAAGGCCAGCCCGCGGTGCCGGAGAGCCAGACGACCGAGCAGAAGAACGTGGCGAACGCCCGCGACGTCCTCAGCACGGACACCGACAACAACCGCGTCGACTTCTCGCTGCACCAGCGCACCCCCGGCGCCGACAACTGATCGCTGACACCTGACGCAAGGGAGACAACGGGCCCGAGCCGCCACCGTGGCGGCTCGGGCCCTTCTTTGTGACTCGTTTTCGTGGCGCTGTGTCGCCAACGGCGACAGGCCGCCACTGAGAGTCATGTTCTTCGGCATACCGGTGGCTCATCCTCGACAGCACTCACCCGCGGCAGCCGCGTCCGGCGGTCCCGCCGCGGCAGCCGAGGAGAGTGATGCCGATGTTCACCCGCTCCCGTTCCGCGCACCGGCGGTACCTCCGCGCGCCGACGACACTGGCGGCCGCGACCGTGCTCGTCCTTTCCCCTGGCACGGCGATCGCCAGGGCGGTCCCCGCTCCCGGCGATCCCGCCGCGCGGCCCGGCCACGCCGAGACACACCGGGTCACCCTGCTCACCGGCGACGTGGTCGTCTACGAGGAGGACACCGCCGGCCACCGTACCGCCCGTGTCGAGCCCGCCGCGCGGCTCGACCAGCCGCCGCCCACCTTCCAGATCACGACCACCGCCGACGGCCTCGAGGTCTACCCCTCCGACGCGCTCCCGTTCGTCGGCCGCGGGCAGCTCGGCCGGGATCTGTTCAACGTCACGGCGCTCGTGCGGGACGGCCGCGACGACGCGTCCAGCGCGACGATCCCGGTCATCACCGGATATGGCGACCCGGCGCCACTGTCGGCCACCGCGCTGGAAAACCGGGCGCGACCACTCCCCCAGACCGAGCGGCACCTTCCGCTCACGACGCTCAACAGCGTCGGGATGCAGGTGCGCAAAACCGGAACGGCCGAGTTCTGGCGCTCCCTCGCCACCCACGATGCCCGGGGTGAACCCGCGCTACAGCAAGGAATTTCCCGGGTCGTGGCGGACAAGCGGGTCCACGTGTCCCAGGACAGGGGCACCAGCGGGACCGCGCAGATCGGCGCGCCGGTGGCGTGGCAGTCCGGGCTGACCGGGGCCGGGACCACGATCGCCGTCGTGGACACCGGGCTCGACGAGAACCACCCCGACCTGAAGGGCAAGACGGTCGCCGCCGCGGACTTCAGCGGGGAGGGCGACACCGTGGACCGGCACGGCCACGGCACGCACGTCGCCTCGATCGCCGCCGGGACCGGCGCTGCCTCCGGCGGGCGGTTCAAGGGGGTGGCACCGGACGCCAAGCTGATGGTGGCGAAGGTGTTCGGCGCCGACGGTCAGGGCGACACCGCCCAGGTCGTCGCTGGCGTCGACTGGGCGGTGGCCCAGGGCGCGAAGATCGTCAACCTCAGCCTCGGCGCCGGGGTCACCGACGGCACCGACCCGCTGAGCCAGGAGATCGACAAGCTTTCGGCCAAGTCCGGGACCTTGTTCGTGGTCGCGGCGGGCAACGCGGGCTCCGGCGACCGGACGATCACCAGTCCCGGCGCCGCGACCTCCGCGCTGACCGTGGGCGCGGTGGACGGCAAGAACGCGCTCGCCTCGTTCAGCAGCCGGGGCCCGCGTCTCGGCGACGCGCTCGTGAAGCCCGAGATCACCGCGCCCGGCGTGGACATCACGGCCGCCCGCGCGGCGGGCACGAGCATGGGCGACCCGGTCGACGCCGACTACACCAGCGCTTCGGGCACCTCCATGGCCACGCCGTACGTCACCGGGAGCGCCGCTATCCTGCTCCAGCAACACCCGGGCCTGTCCGGTGAGACGCTCAAGAACCTCGTGGTGACCACCGCCAAGGACGCCGGGCTGCGCTGGTACGAGCAGGGCGCCGGGGTGGTCGACGTCGGCAAGGCCGTCACCCGCACGGTGATCGGCCCCGCGGTGACGAGTTTCGGCCGCACCGAACGGGACCAGCGGGCGACGGCTCCGGTCACGCGTGAACTGACCTATGCCAACAGCGGGGACCAGCCGCTCGCGCTGGAACTCGGCCTGTCCGCGCGCGCGTGGGACGGCAAGACCGCCGCCGACGGGATCAAGCTGGACACGACGTCGGTGACGATTCCGCCGAAGAGCACGAAAACCGTGCACCTGACCGACTATCCCGACACCGGCCCGGCCGGGGTCTACGGCGGGACGGTGGTGGCCACGACCGCCGACAAGGCCACGGCGGTGCGCACCCCGATCAGCACCTACAACGCCGCCCAGCTGTACCCGGTGACCCTGCGGATGTTCGATTCCACCGGTGGCCCCGCACAACTCGCCTCGGCGGAACTGATCGACGACTCCGCGGGCGCGGCGACCCGCAACGACCCGTTCCAGGACCAGATCAGCCGCCGCGCCGACCTGGTGAACGGCGTGGCCAGGTTCTCGGTGCCCGCCGGGACCTACTCGGCGCTGGGCTGGACGTACGAACGCGGGCCGAAGGTGCGCCAGTGGTCCGCGCTGAGCGCGTCCGAACTCCGCGTGCCCACGACGTCGGAAATCCGGTTGAGCGCCGTCGACACCGTACCCGTGCGACTCGTGACCCCTGCCCCGACCGATCAGCGCGACCGCACGGTGATGTTACGTCGCGTGATCCCGCCGGGTCCGGGAACGGCCGACTACATCGGCGAGTCCGGTTTCGTGGCGAGCAGCGGTGACTTCGACGTCCACGTGACCCCGGTCGCGGGTACCGCGCGCGGGTCGATTTCGTTGCAGGACACCGCGACGCTGGCCCAGTCCGCCGTCGAACTGACGGCCGACGGCCTCCGATCGGGCGCCTTGACCACCGCCTACGACGTGCCGACGCTGACCGCGAAGTGGCCGGGTGACCGGTCACTGCCGGTCGTCTTCGGCGAGGCGGGCAGGCCCGAGGACCTCGCCAAACTGGACGTCAAGGGCAAGGCGGTGCTGGCCAGGATCCCCGTGTCGTCCGACGACCCGGACGTGCCGGGGACGCTGGCGGCGGGCGCGGTGGTGGCGGCCAAGGCCGCCGCCGGCGCGGGCGCTGCCGCGCTGCTCCCCTACCCCGGCCTGCCGGGAGCGCTGGCGATCCCCGGCCTCACCAGTTCGGCCCTGCCCACCCTCTCACCGGACTGGGAGCAGGGAGAATCCTTGCGCACCACCGGTTCCGTCTCGCTGCACCTGCGGGTCCGGGCCACCCCGGACGCGATGTACAACCTGAGCTACCTCGATCCCAACGGGGTGTCGAAGGATCACATCCGGCAGGTGGACCCGAAGACGCTGGTCGCGACGAAGACGTCGTACCACGCCGACCGGCCCGGCCTGAGCGGGCAGAAGACCTGGTACCCGTTCCCGGAAGGGCTCTGGAAGACCCAACCGGTGCAGGGCACGCAGATCCCGGTGCCGGGCACCTGGACCGAGTACACCGGCCCCGCCGACGAGCGGATGGTCTGGAAGCGCGTCGTGACCCTGTCCGGGACGGACAAGACGGCCAAGCGCGCGTCGCTGGCGATGAACCAGCAGGACGTCTACCGGCCCGGCGAGCGGACCCGGCCCGACGAGCACTGGTTCGGCGCGGCGCTGCGGAACACCGCCGTCGAACTGCAGCCCGACCATCCCGCGCGCTATCCGGCGACCGCCGCCGGGTGGCAGGTGGCCTGCTCGCTGTGCCGGGGCGGCGACGATCCCGACCTGTTCGTGCCCGCCATGCAGTGGGTCGACGGGCTCGGCGGGGCCGGGCACTTCACCAGCCCGTACGAGAACGCCCGGTACTTCGCGACCTCGACGACGCGGCTTTACCGGGACGGGACCGAAATCCCGCAGTCCAACAAGGACGATCCGCTCGCGCTGGTCCCGCTGTTCCGGCTGGCGCCCGAAAAGGCGACGTACCGGCTGGACGTGACGGATGTGCTGTCCCCGAAGGCGGAAATCGGCGCGCCGAGCACGACGTTGTTCCAGTACGGCACGCGGACGGACACCTCGTGGACGTTCACCTCGGCCCGCTCGGCATCGCCGGTGCCGGTGGGATTCGCCTGCTACCCGGCGGGCACGGCGTGTTCGTTCCAGCCGCTGATCCAGCTGGACTACCGGCTGCCGCTCGACGTCACCAACCGCGCCCTCACCGGTACCGCGTTCACGTTCGACGTGGCCGCGGCGGGACACAGCGGGTCACGGGGCGGTCCGGTGACCGGGTTGAAGATCTCGTCGTCGGCCGACGGCGGGAAGACGTGGACGGAGGCGGCGGCGAAGCCACGCGGGAACGGGGTGTGGTCGGTGACCGTCACCCATCCCGCGTCGCCCGGCGCCGACGGAGCCGTCTGGCTCCGCGCCGAAGCCCGTGACGCGTCCGGGAACACCGTGACGCAGACCGTTCAGCGAGCCTACGGCCTGACCGCTCCGTTGGCGGCCGTGTCCTCCCGCGCTCGCTGAGCATCCGGCCGCGCGGGGCCGGGGAAACCCGGCAGGGT
>NZ_JBHYJW010000049.1:0-38124 GCF_042741125.1 Amycolatopsis sp. NPDC058986
AAAACCCTGCTGATGGCCAATTACCCCCCATGCTAGGCGAGGAAAGTCCCCTTCAGCGCGTCTTACGAGAGGAACGTCCCCTTCAGCACACGGGACCGGGATCACAATGGACGGGGACTAGTCAGCGTCGTATAGTCCATGTGGAATAAACGGACTGGGGCACTCGGGAGGACCGTCGCGATGGCGACAACCAAGCTGACGCCGCTGGGCATCGCCGTGCTCGAACTGCTGCACGAGAAGCCGATGCACCCGTACGAAATGGCGCAGCTGATGCGGGAGCGCCACGTCGACACGCGGGTCAAGCTGAAGGCCGGGTCGCTCTACCACACGGTGGAACGCCTGCTGGGCAACGGTTTCATCGAGGTCGTCGACACCCAGCGCGACGGCAGGCGCCCGGAGCGGACCGTCTACGGGATGACCGACGCGGGCCGGGACGCCTTCGTCGAGCGGGCGCGGCATCTCCTCGGCAACGTCGCCGAGGAGTACCCCGAATACCTCTCCGGGCTCGCCGTCATCGACGACCTCGGCCGCGAGGCAACATTGGCGGAACTGGAGATCCGGGCCGTCAAGCTGCGCGGCCTGGTGGCCGCCGACCGCGTCGTGCTCGACCGCCTGGCGGCCGACGGCACGCCGGAGATCTTCTGGCTCGACTGGCGCTACACGACCGACCGCCGGGTCTTCGAACTCGAATGGACCGAACGGCTCCTCGACGACCTCCAGTCGGGGCGGCTCCCCTTCAAAGAGGACCACGAGCTGAAGCTCGTTATTGGGAAAGAGAACGATGAACGCAAGACAAGCTAACCCGTGGGCCGCGCTTTCCGCGCTGTGCCTGGGTTTCTTCATGATCCTGCTGGACACGACGATCGTGTCCCTGGCGATCCCGGCCATGCTGCGGGAGCTGAGCGCCGGCCTGAACGCGATCGTCTGGGTGATCAGCGTCTACCTGCTCACCTACGCGGTGCCGATGCTGTTCACCAGCCGCCTCGGCGACCGGTTCGGCCCCAAGCGCGTCTACCTCGCCGGGCTGATCGTGTTCACCGCCGCCTCGCTGTGGTGCGGCCTGGCGGGCAGCGTCGAGATGCTGATCGTCGCCCGCGCGGTGCAGGGCCTCGGCGCGGCATTGCTGACGCCGCAGACGCTGGCCTTCATCACGCACCTGTTCCCGCCCGCGAAACGCGGTCCGGCGATGGGGCTGTGGTCGGCTGTCGCGGGACTCGCCACGATCGCGGGCCCGCTGCTGGGCGGCGTGCTCGTCGACAACCTCGGCTGGGAGTGGATCTTCTACGTCAACGTGCCGATCGGCGTCGTCGCGCTGGTGCTCACGCTGATCCTGGTGCCGGACTGGCAGCCGAAGCACTCGCACTCCTTCGACCTGCTCGGCATCCTGCTGTCCGCGGCCGGGCTGTTCCTCGTCGTCTTCGGCGTCCAAAATGGACAGCACTACGACTGGGGGACGGTCTTCGGCTCGGTCACCGTGTTCGAGATCATCGGCGCCGGTGTGGTGCTGCTCGTCGCGTTCGTGGTGTGGCAGTGGTTCAACAAGCGCGAACCGCTGGTGCCGCTGCGGGTGTTCGTGAACCGCAACTTCTCCGCGGGCACCCTCACCGCGGTCACGGTCGGTTTCACCATGACCGGCATGTTCCTGCCGCTGGTGATCTTCGTCCAGACGGTGCGCGGGATGAGCCCGACCACGGCGGGCCTGCTCACCGCGCCGATGTCGTTGCTGTCCGGGATCATCGGCCCGTTCGTCGGCCGGGCCTCCGACCGCGTCAACGGCCGGTACCTCGTGATGGGCGGGCTGGCCGCGCTCGCGGCCGGGCTCGGCATCGTGGCGTGGCAGGCGACGCCGGAGACGAACCCGTGGGCGCTGACCCCGGCGCTGCTGGTCTGCGGGCTGGGCATCGGCTGCATCTTCGCGCCGATGAGCAACCTCACCATGTCCTCGGTGGAACCCCGCCTCGCCGGGACGGCGTCCGGGATCTACAACACCTCGCGCCAGGTCGGCGGCGTCCTCGGCAGCGCGGCGATCGGCGTGCTGCTGCAGGCCCGGATCACCGCGTCGATCTCCAGTGAGGCAACGAAAGCGGCGACGTCATTGCCCGAGCAGTACCGGGCGCCGTTCGCCGAGGGCGTCGCCCGCGGCGCGGCCTCGGCGGGTGAGTTCAGCGCTTCGAGCGGCTCGAACCCGATGCCCGGTCTTCCGGCGGACATCGCCGCGCAGGCACAGCAACTCGCACTCAGCGCCGTCCACAATGGACTTACGGACGCCGCGAAGACGACGCTGTTGCTGCCGATCGCGGTGCTGGTGCTCGGCATCGGCGCCGCGGCGATGCTGCGGCGGGTCGCCCCGCGTCAGCCGGTTCCGGCTGCCGAACCAGCCGCTTCCCGGAGCTGAAACTGGCCTCCTTCGCAGCCGTCAGAAGGCTGCGAAGGAGGCCCACACCGCGGGAGCGGGTTTTCAGCGGCGCCGGTAGGAAAGGCCGTACCCGTACGGGAACAGCGCCTGCTTGCCGTCGCCGACGTTGATCGGTTCCTGCGCGGAGTTCTTCGGCCAGCTGAAGCTCAGCTTTCCGGTCGGGTTGTAGTCGCCGTAGAGCACGTCGGCGACGCCCGCGCCTTCACTGCCCGGCAGCCACGCGGCGACCAGGCCGTCGAACTGCGGCAGCTGCGCGCCGAGGTCCAGCACCCTGCCGGAGACGGTGACCACGACCAGCGGGACCCCGGACGCCTTGAGCTTCGCGATCGTGGCGAGGTCCTCGGCGTCCAGTCCGAGACCGTTCGGCCGGTCCCCCTTTCCTTCCGCGTAAGGGGTTTCCCCGACGACCGCGACAGCGACGTGGTAGCTCTTGTCGATCCCGTTGCCCGCCTTGTCGAAGGTGACCGTGGTGTTCTTCCCGGCGCCCGCTCGGAGTCCGTCGAGGATCGTGGTGCCGGGAATCGCGGGACCGCTCTGGCCCTGCCAGGTCAACGTCCAGCCACCGGACTGGTTGCCGATGTCGTTCGCGTTCTTGCCGGCGACGAAGATCTTGTTGTCGTTCTTCTTCAGCGGCAGCACACCGTCGTTCTTCAGCAACACCTGCGATTCCCGCACCGCCTGACGGGCGAGGTCACGGTGGGCCTTGCTCCCGAAATCCTTCTGCAGCGAGCGATCCGTGTACGGGTGCTCGAACAGGCCCAGTTCGAACTTCTTGGTGAGAATGCGCCGGTTCGCGTCGTCGATCCGCGACAGCGGGACGTGCCCGGCGGCGACCTCGCCCTTCAGCGTGCTGATGAACTTGAGGTAGTCGTAGGGCACCATCACCATGTCGATGCCCGCGTTGATCGCCTGGGCGACCTCGGCCGGGGTGAAGCCCTCCTTGCCGTCGATCTGGTCGATGCCGTTCCAGTCCGAGACGACGAAGCCGGAGAAGCGCAGCTCTCCCTTGAGCAGATCGGTGATCAGGTACTTGTTGCCGTGGTCCTTGACGCCGTTCCAGCTGTTGTAGCTGACCATCACCGAGCCGACACCGCGATCGACGGCCGCGCGGAACGGCGGCAGGTGGATCGCGCGCAGCTCACGCTCGCTGATCTGGGTGTTGCCCTGGTCGACGCCGCCGGTGGTGCCGCCGTCGCCGATGAAGTGCTTGGCGGTGGCGAGCACGGACGCCCTGTCACTGAGCCGCCGCCCCTGGAGGCCGTCGATGATCGCGCTGTTGGTGACGGCGTTGCGCGGCACTTCGCCGTAGGACTCGTAGGTCCGGCCCCAGCGGTCGTCCCTGGCCACGCACAGGCACGGCGCGAATCCCCATTTGACGCCGGTCGCGGCCGATTCGCTCGCGGTGACCGCGCCGATGCGTTCCATCAGGCGCGGATCGTTCGCGGCGCCGAGGCCGATGTTGTGCGGGAAGATCGTCGCGCCGTAGACGTTGTTGTGGCCGTGCACAGTGTCGGCGCCGTAGATGGTCGGAATCCCCAGTGGTGTGGCGAGCGCGGCGCGTTGATAGCCGTCGATCATGTCGGCCCAGCCCTGCGGCGAGTTCGGCGTCGGCACCGAGCCACCGCCGGAGAGGATGGACCCGAGCCGCGCGTCGGCGGCCTGCTGCGGGGTCGCGGCCAGCCGCTCGCCCTCGGTCATCTGGCCGATCTTGTCGTCGAGGCTCATCCGCTTCATCAGGTCGGCGACCCGGACGGGCACGGGAGCGTGCGGGTTCTTGTAGAGCGGTGCCTGCTCGGCGGACGCCACCGGCGTCAGCGCTGTCGCGGACAGGACAAGCCCGGCGAGCACGGCGGTCTGCGTCGCGCGCAGCGTCCTTCCAGTGCGCGATCTTGCGGTGCGTGATCTTCCGGGGCGGAGGCGGGACGTCATGGGTTCCCTCCGAGATGATCCTTCGGACATATGTTGTGAGCCACAACAAACTAGCCGGGAGGACACGTGTCGCCGGTCACAATTCGGCAACACAGGGCGCCCCGGTACCGTCCGCTTGTGCGTTTCGTCCTCGCTTCCCAGTCCCCTGCCCGCCTCGCCGTCCTGCGTTCCGCCGGCCTCGACCCGAGCGTCGTGGTGTCCGGCGTCGACGAGGACGCGGTGGCCGCCGCCCTGGTCGAGCCTGCCCCGGCCGAACTCGTCACCGCGCTGGCCACGGCGAAGGCCGAGACCGTGGTCGGCGCGATCGCGAGCGAGCACACCGACGCGGTGATCGTCGGCTGCGACTCGATGCTCTCGATCAGCGGCGAGATGGTCGGCAAGCCGGGGACCGCCGAGGTCGCGCGGCGACGGTGGCAGGCGATGGCGGGCAAGTCCGGTGAACTCCTCACCGGCCACGCCGTCGTCCGCGTCGAAGGCGGCGAAGTGACGAAGGAGGCGTCCGGCACCGAAGTCACCAAGGTCCACTTCGGCACCCCGAGCGCCGACGAGCTCGATGCCTACCTCGCGAGCGGCGAGCCCCTCGCGGTGGCTGGCGGATTCACCCTGGACGGTCTCGGCGGCTGGTTCGTCGAGGGCATCGAAGGCGATCCGTCGAGCGTGATCGGGATCAGCCTGCCGTTGACCCGCCGGCTGCTCGCCGATGTCGGCGTGAGTGTCGCGGATCTCTGGCAGCCTCCCACATCCTGAGAAGGTCACCACACGATCGGGTGATTCGGAAGAGTTCCTCCCTGCCTACCGTTCTGCATAACCGGCAGACAGGAATCACCGAACTCCCGGAGCGTCCTCGTGTCTTTCGTACGGACCTACACCAAGCCGAAGGTTTTCGCGGCCGCGGTTCTCGGCTCCCTCGTCGTCGGCGCGCTGCTCGGCGTCGTGGCGCGGAGCACCGGGGCCAAGTGGCTGACGAGCCTGCTCGACCAGATCGGCACGATCTTCACCACGCTCCTCCAGATCGCGGTGATCCCGCTGGTCTTCACGGCCATCGTGGTCGGGATCAACAGCCTGCGCGGGCTCGGCGGCGGGCGCACCGCGGCCCGGCTCGGCGGCAAGACGGTGCTGTGGTTCGCGATCACGTCGTTCATCGCCTCGCTCATCGGCATCGCGATCGGCCGGATCTTCAACCCCGGCAGCGGTGGCCTCGGCGGGGCCGCGGCGACCGCGAAGAACGCCGACAAGGCCGCGAAGAGCGTCGACCACTGGGGTTCCTGGGACGCCTTCATCAACGGGCTGCTGCCGCAGAACTTCGTGAAAGCGTTCTCGGAGGGTGAGACGCTGCAGGTGCTCTTCCTGGCACTGGTGATCGGCGCCGCCGCGTACAGCCTGGGCGACAGGGCGAAGCCGTTCGTCGACTTCACCACCAGCGTCTTCGAGGTCATCCAGCGCTACCTCGGCTGGATCGTCCGGCTCGCCCCGATCGGCATCATCGGCCTGATCGGCGCGGCGGTGGCGAAGTACGGCGACGCGCTGTTCCGGCCGCTGTTCTCCACCACGCTCGCGGTATACGTCGGCTGCCTGCTGGTGCTGTTCGTGGTGTACCCGATCCTGCTGCGGTTCGTCGCCAAGGTGAGCCCGCTGAAGTTCTTCGCGAAGGCGGGCACGGCGATCCAGTTCGCGTTCGCCTCGCAGTCCTCGTCCGCGACGCTGCCGCTGACCCGCCAGTCCGCGGTGAACCTCGGCGTCCAGCCCGCGTACGCCGCCTTCGCGACTCCGCTGGGCAGCGCCACGAAGATGGACGGCTGCGCGGCCGTGTTCCCGGCGATCGCGGCGATCTTCGTCGCGAACCTTTCCGGGGTGTCGCTGAACTTCTGGCAGTACGCCGGGATCGTCGTGGTCGCCGTGGTCGGCGCGCTGGCCACCGCCGGGACAACCGGCTGGCTGACCGCGTTCACGCTGACGACGTCGTTCATCGGGCTGGACGCCAAGCAGGTCGCGCTCGGCCTCGCGCTGATCTACTCGGTCAACCCGATCATGGACATGATGCGCACCGCGACGAACGTGGCGGGCCAGATCGTCGTCCCGGTCGTCGTCGCTCGCGGCGAGGGCCTGCTCGACGAGGGCATCCTCAACGCGCCCACCACCCCGCCGCAGCACAGCGACGACGGCGCCGCGGCCCGCACAATCACCTCTCCGTCCCCCGCCTGACCTGCGAAAAGGGAGCAAGGGACCTTTACTCACGTTTGGTTAGCGTGGCTAAACGAGCGTGCGTAAAGGTCCCTTGCTCACCTCCGGGGCCCGGATGGTCGACTCACGACGGGCAGGCGTGCAGGTCGGCGCGGGTGAGCCGGACATCGGGCCAGCCCCGCAGTTCCGACGGCGACGTCACCTTCCAGGTGCAGCCCATCGACGTGCCCGTGAGGTCGTACACCTCGGCCAGCACGGGCGAGGCCTGGCACGTCGGCGTCCCCGGGGTCGAACCGGGGCATTCGTGCCGTACCACGATCACGTCGGGGGCACCGTCCGCGCTGACGTCGTAGAGCGACAGCGTCCCGGCATCGGCGAAGTACGGCTTCCCCGAGTCCTCCCACGTGCCGCCGCGATTGACGATCAGCTCGCCGTAGGAACCGCCCGCCGCGTCGTTCGCCTCGCCGCGGATCAGGCAGGCCGACGTCGACCCCTCGATGCAGCGCAACGAATCCTTGCCGAGCCGCACGCCCATCTCGGCGATCGTCAGCTCGATCGTGATGCCCGGCTCGGGGCCGATCCGGACGCGCCCGGCGCCGCCCTGGGCGGAGTCGAGCAGGACCACCGGGGTGCTGCCGACGGTCATCGCCGCGAGCTGATGGCACGGGCCCGCACCGCAGGTCGACGTCGGCGGCGGCGGGCTTGCCGAGGGGGCCGCTGCGGCGCCGTCGCCACCGTCCGTGTCCGGATGCGGCCGCAGCAGCACGACGCCTGCCAGCGCCGCCGCCGTCACCACCGCCGCGAGCAGCGCGGTGAGCAGCGCCGATCGCGGCGGCCGCAGTCCTGTACTCCGCATGTCCCAGAGCGTAAGCGACCTCGCTCTCGGTGTCCGTCTATGTTGTGCCCGTGACGAACCCCGATTTGCCTCCAGCCCTGTACCTGCCCACGAGTGAGACGTCGGAAGATCACTCGGGCGCGTCGATCGAACTGCGCAAGACCCCGGACGGCCGGACCGCGCTGGTCGCCTTCACCTCGCTCGACCAGCTGGTCTCCTGCTGCGGCGAGCACCAGCCGTGGGCACGCGTGGCCACCGACTACCTGCCGTCGATCCACCAGGCCCGCCCGTACGACGTGATCGTCCTGGACTCGCCGCTGCCCCAGCATCTCCGCCACACGGAGCACGCCTGACGGCGAGGTTACGGCCGATTCGGCGCGATGAAGAACACAAGCAATCCACGACGTCTGATCCGTAGACTCCCCAGGTGCCGTGTCATGCGGTCAGCAGAGTAGCTGTCGGGACAGGAGGAGGTGCGTGGTGACCGAGCAGGTCAGCGCGACGGTGACCAAGATCCTGGTCGCCAACCGGGGCGAGATCGCGGTCCGCGTGATCAGGGCGGCGAAGGATGCCGGACTGGCCAGCGTGGCGGTCTACGCCGACCCCGACCGCGACGCGCCGCACGTCAGACTGGCCGACGAGGCTTTCGCGCTGGGCGGCACGACCGCCGCCGAGAGCTACCTCGTGTTCGACAAGCTGCTCGACGTCGCCAAGCGTTCCGGCGCCGACGCGGTCCACCCCGGCTACGGCTTCCTCTCCGAGAACGCCGACTTCGCCCAGGCCGTCATCGACGCCGGGCTGACCTGGATCGGGCCGAGCCCCCAGGCGATCCGCGACCTCGGCGACAAGGTCACCGCGCGGCACATCGCGATGCGTGCCGGCGCCCCGCTGGTGCCGGGCACGAAGGAGCCGGTCGGCGGCGCCGACGAGATCGTCGCGTTCGCCGACGAGCACGGGCTGCCGGTGGCGATCAAGGCCGCGTTCGGCGGTGGCGGCCGCGGGCTGAAGGTGGCGCGGACGCGCGAAGAGATCCCGGAACTCTTCGAATCCGCGACCCGCGAGGCGATCGCCGCGTTCGGCCGTGGTGAATGCTTCGTGGAGCGCTACCTCGACAAGCCGCGGCACGTCGAGGCGCAGGTCCTGGCGGATCAGCACGGCAACGCGATCGTCGTCGGCACGCGGGACTGCTCGCTGCAGCGGCGGCACCAGAAGCTCGTCGAGGAGGCCCCGGCGCCGTTCCTGACCGACGAGCAGCGCAAGCGGATCCACGAATCGGCGAAGGCCATCTGCAAGGAAGCCGGGTACTACGGCGCGGGCACCGTCGAGTACCTCGTCGCCACCGACGGCACGATTTCCTTCCTGGAGGTCAACACCCGGCTGCAGGTCGAGCACCCGGTGTCGGAGGAGACCACGGGGATCGACCTCGTCCGCGAGATGTTCAGCATCGCCCGTGGGGAGAAGCTGCGCTTCACCGAGGACCCGGAACCGCGCGGGCACTCGATCGAATTCCGCATCAACGGCGAGGACGCCGGCCGCGGCTTCCTGCCCGCGCCCGGCACCGTGACGAAGTTCGTCGCGCCGTCCGGCCCCGGCGTGCGGGTCGACTCCGGTGTCGAGGACGGCAGCGTGATCGGCGGGCAGTTCGACTCGATGCTGGCGAAGCTGATCGTCACCGGCTCCGACCGGCAGAACGCGCTGGAGCGCAGCCGCCGCGCGCTCGCGGAGATGGTCGTCGAGGGCATGGCGACGGTGCTGCCGTTCGACCGTGTGATCGTGGACGACCCCGCGTTCGTCGGGGACGAGAACGGCTTCTCGGTGCACACTCGCTGGATCGAGACCGAGTTCGACAACAAGATCGAGCCCTTCGTCGCGCCGGAAGCGGTCGAAGCCGAGGAGCAGCCTCGCCAGAACGTCGTCGTCGAGGTCGGCGGACGGCGTCTCGAAGTGTCGCTGCCGGGCGGGTTCGCACTCGAAGGCGCCGGTGGCGGTACGGCCGTCAAGGCGAAACCGCGCAAGCGGGCCGGCGGGGCGAAGGCGTCCGTCAGCGGCGACGCGGTGACAGCGCCGATGCAGGGCACCATCGTCAAGGTGGCGGTCGAGGAAGGCCAGCAAGTCGAGGCCGGGGAACTCGTCGTCGTCCTGGAGGCGATGAAGATGGAAAACCCGGTCACCGCACACAAATCGGGTGTCGTGACGGGTCTCGCGGTCGAGGTCGGCGCCGCCGTGACGCAGGGCACGCAGCTCTTCGAGATCAAATAGCCGAATAGGCACGGATGTCATGGCTGGTCACTCCCGACTCGGCCTACCATCGGTGATGTGAACGAGGTTCCGTCTCCAGAGCTCCGGATCAGCGACCGTGACCGCGAAACGGCGCTGACCGCGCTCGGCGAGCACATGAGTGCGGGGCGGATCGACATCGACGAATTCGGTGAACGATCCGCCCAGATCACCGCGGCGAAGACCCGCGGTGATCTGGTCCGGGTCTTCGCCGATCTCCCCGAGCCGCATCCCCGGTTCGACGAGACCTGGCAGGCGGTGTCCGCACCGCCGGTCCCCCAGGCCACGGCGCAGCCGCCCGCCGCGCCGGGCGCGACCGCGTGGTCACCGGCGCAGCGGGTGCTGGCCGGGATGCTGCCGCTGGTCTGGATCGCGGCGATCCTGCTGATGGTGACGACCGGCATCTCCTGGCTGATCATCCTGGTGCCGATCGGGCTGACCGCGGTCGGGAAGAGCCTGTGGGGCCAGGACTGGCACGGTCACGACCGGCACCGCCGCGAGCTGCGGGACCGCCGCCGCTATCGCGGCGAAGTCGACGGCTGAGCACGAGGAGCCGTCGTGGGCAACAAACCGGACATGCGCCTTTCCGACGCCGAACGCCAGGACGCGCTCGACGTACTGGAGGAGCACGTCCGCACGGGCAGGCTCGACCTCGACGAATACGGTGACCGCTCGGCGAAGGTGACCGCGGCGAAGCGCGTCAGCGAACTGGTGCCGTTGTTCGAAGATCTCCCGTCGCCGCGGCCGGGCGTCCTGCTCGCCGCGCCCGTCCCCGCCGCGCCGCGCGTGCCGGACACCCCCTCGCCGGGACGCTGGCTCACCGCGAGCGCGGTGCCGATCGCCGCTGTCGTGGCGATCGCGCTGTTCTTCCTCACCCGGGGCACGTTCCTGGTGTTCCTGCTGCCGATCGGGGTCGCGCTGGCCCTGGGCAGCCGCTGGCGCCGCTGATCCACCGATCGGTGGATGTCCTCGCTCATCGGCTGATCCCGCGAGACCCTGCGGGCTGGGAGAATCCGCTCATGTGGATGGTGGGCCTGCCGAGGGAGATCGACGCGCGCGGAGAGCGTCTCGGCGGTCCGATCCTCAGCGTGGTCAGCCTGCTCGTGCTCGGTGGCAGCACGATCTGGGCCGCGTTCTCCGAGCATGGGGACAGCACGTACTGGACCGGCACGCTGGCCATCGCCGGGGCGACCGCGGTGTGGCTGCTGGGCTTGGTCCCGCTGTTCCCGCGCCGCCACCGGCATCCCGCGCTCACCGCCTGCTACTACGCCGGTGTCCTGCTCGGAGCCGCGCTCCTGGTCAGCAGGGCCGACCTGTTCACCGCCTTCGCGTCGATGGGATATTCGCTGGCATTCGCGCTGTTCCCCGCCCGCTGGAGCGTGTTCGCGGTGGCGGCCACCGCGGTGATTCCGTTGCTGGTCAAGGGCGGTTTGGGGGCGGACACGAAAACACCGTCCTGGGTGATCGTCGCGTCGGTGGCGGGACCGATGCTCTACGCGGCGTGGTTCGTCGGCGTGGAGAGCGACCGGCGACGTCGCGCGAACACCGCGCTCGCCGAGACGAACGCGCGGCTGGAGAAGGCCTTGGAGGAGAACGCCGGACTGCACGCCCAGCTGCTGACGCAGGCGCGCGAGGCGGGCGTGCTGGACGAGCGGCAGCGGATGGCCAGGGAAATCCACGACACGCTCGCGCAGGGGCTCACCGGCATCGTCACCCAGCTCCAGGCCGCCGAACGGGCCGTCGAGGACCCGCCCCGGCACCGGCGGCATCTGACGCAGGCGAACACGCTCGCGAGGGACAGCCTCAGCGAAGCCCGCCGCGCCGTGCAGGCTCTGCGACCGGAGCCGCTCGCGGAATCGCGGCTCCCCGACGCCGTCGCCGAACTGGGACGGCGTTTCGCCGAAACCTCCGACGCCGACGTCCGCACGGAGACGACCGGCGACGCGCGACCCCTGCTTCCCGAGTTGGAGGTCACGTTGTACCGCGTCGCGCAGGAGGCGCTGGCGAACGCCGGAAAGCACGCACAGGCAACAAGAATCGGCCTCTCACTGTCCTATTCGGACGATGTGGTGATGCTCGACGTCCGGGACGACGGCGTCGGATTCCGGCCCGGCGACGTCGAGGCACCGCGTACCGATGGCAGCGGGTTCGGGCTCCAGTCGATGCGGCAGCGGGTACGCCGGGTCGCGGGCTCGCTGGCGGTGGAAAGCGCACCCGGCGAAGGAACCGCGATCAACGCCCAGGTCCCGGCGATCCCCGCCTTCGGCGGCGAGGACGGTGCGTGCTGGTGATCCGGCTGCTGCTGACCGACGACCATCCGATCGTGCGCGACGGCCTGCGCGGCGCGTTCACCGGCGAGGACGACATCGAGGTGATCGGCGAGGCCGCCACCGGCGCCGAAGCGCTCGCCTTCGTGGCGAAACACCGTCCCGACGTGGTGCTGATGGATCTGCGTATGCCCCAGCTGGACGGGGTGAGCGCGATCCGGCGGCTCACGGCGGAGTTCCCGGCTGTCCGGGTGCTGGTGCTGACGACGTTCGACGCGGAGACCGACGTCCTGCCCGCGATCGAGGCGGGCGCGACGGGCTATCTGCTCAAGGACGCGCCCGTCGGCGACCTGCTGCGCGCGGTGCGGGCGGCCGCGCACGGGGAGTCCGTGCTGGCGCCGAGCGTCGCGGTGCGGCTGATGGGCCGGGTGCGCGAGCCCGCGCGGGGTTCGCTGACGCGCCGGGAACTCGAGGTGCTCCGGCTCGTCGCGGCCGGCGCCACGAACCGGGTCGCGGCGGGCAAGCTGTTCATCAGCGAAGCGAGCGTGAAGACGCATTTGCTGCACGTGTACGCCAAACTCGGCGTGAACGACCGCGCGGCCGCCGTCGGCGAGGCCTACCGTCGCGGCCTTCTCCAGCCCGGCGACGGGGCTGACTAGGCTCGGCCGGGTGGAACCGGTGGAGATCAACGCGGGAGCGTACTCCCTGCGCCAGCTGCGGGCCGACCGCCGCCTCGACGACCGGCCCGCGCTGATCGAGGCGTTCGCCGACCCGGCACATCGTCGTTACGTGCTGAACTACCGCGTCCGTACCCTCGACGAGGCGACGGAGTACATCGCGCTGCGGCTCGCCCAGTGGGCGGGCGACGAACGCTGCTCGTGGGCGGTCGCCGAACCGGAGACGGGACGGTTGCTCGGCGAGGTCGGCCTGCGAGAACTCGACCTCGCCGCCGGGTACGCCGAGGCCGCGGTGTGGGTGCACCCGGCCGAACGCCGCCGGGGAATCGCGAGTACCGCGCTGGATGCCGCGCTTCGCTTCGGTTTCGACGTCCTCGGACTCCGCGAAGTGAGCTATCGGTACGAGGAGAGCAACGCCGACTCCGCCGCTGTCGCCCGCCGCTGCGGCTTCACCCGCATCGGCCCCGAACCCGAACTCGCGCCGACCGGGGAATCCCTCATCCGCTGGCTCCGCACCGCCTGACCTGCGCCCCCGCTGCCCGGGAGAGCAAGGGACCTTTGCTATCGCCCGGGGGTCCCGCCATGCGCCAGCCCGTGAAGGCCTCCTTACCGGCGCTCAGTGCCGGTAAGGAGGCCTTCACGGCGGCGAATCGCCTGCGCCCTTTCTCAGCCCCTGTCCGTAGGCTGTTTGGCAGGGGCGCTCCGGGTGTCCTGAATCTTCCGTTCATTCCTTCAGCGGGCGGCTGGAGTTGTCCACAACGGCTCCGGCCATCCACAGATTTCCCGCGGCCCCGCCAAACGGCCCCCACCCTCGATACGCTGGTTGCAGGGGTGCCCCCGGGAGGGTGGGGGATGCTCTCAGGGATACAGGGTGGGGGATGCTCTCAGGGGTACGGGCAGGCGGACGGGTCAGCTGACGGGTTCGACGAGGCCCGCGCGGGCCTCAGGGGCGGCGGAGCGGAGGGCGTCGGCGGCCTCGTCGCTGGGCTGTGACTGGGATTCCCGCTCGGCGTCGACCCGCGCCTTGTACAGCTCGATCTCGCGCCGGATCTGCTCGGCCGACCAGCCGAGCACCTCGGCGACCAGCCCGGCCACCTGCTCGGCGCAGTCGACGCCGCGGTGCGCGTACTCGATCGAGATCCGCGTCCGCCTCGCGAGCACGTCTTCCAGGTGCAGCGCGCCCTCGTGGCTGGCGGCGTAGACCACCTCGACCCCGAGGTAGTCCGGCGCCGTCTCCAGCGGTTTGAGCAGCTCCGGGCGCCCGTCGGCCAGCTTGAGCACCTCGTGCACCAGCGAGCCGTACCGGTCGAGCAGATGCCGCACCCGGTACGGGTGCAGGCCGTGCTCCGCGGCGAGGTGATCGGCCTGGTTGACCAGCGCGTGGTAGCCGTCCGCGCCGAGCAGCGGGACCTTGTCGGTGATCGAGGACGGCGGCCGGCCAGGCAGGTCGACCACCGCGGCGTCGACGGCGTCGGCCGCCATCACCCGGTACGTCGTGTACTTACCGCCCGCGATCGCGACCAGCCCCGGCGCGACCCGCGCGACAGCGTGCTCGCGCGAGAGCTTCGACGTCTCTTCGCTCTCCCCCGCCAGCAACGGACGCAACCCCGCGTACACGCCTTCGATGTCGTCGTGCGTGAGCGGTGTCGCGAGCACGGAATTGACGTGCTCCAGCAGATAGTCGATGTCGTGTTTGGTCGCCGCCGGGTGGGCGAGGTCGAGGTTCCAGTCGGTGTCGGTGGTGCCGACGATCCAGTGGTTGCGCCACGGGATCACGAACAGCACGGACTTCTCGGTGCGCAGGATCATGCCCGATTCCGAGACGATCCGGTCGCGCGGGACGACGATGTGCACGCCCTTGCTCGCGCGCACCCGGAACCGGCCACGGCCACCGGACAGCCGCTGCAGCTCGTCGGTCCACACCCCGGTGCAGTTGATCACCGCGCCGGCCTGGATCTCGGTCTCCCGCCCGTCCTCGACGTCCCGCACGCGCACCCCGGAAATCCGGTCCGCCTCACGCAGGAAGCCGACGACCTGGGTGGAGGTGCGGACGACGGCGCCGTAGTGCGCGGCGGTCCGCGCCACGGTCATGGTGTGCCGGGCGTCGTCGGACTGCGCGTCGTAGTACCGGATCCCGCCGATCAGCGCGGACCGCTTGAGCGCCGGAACCATCCGTAAAGCACCCGCACGGGTGAGGTGTTTCTGCCCCGGAACGGAACGCGCGCCGCCCATGGTGTCGTACATCAGCAGCCCCGCGGCGGTGTAGGGCCGCTCCCAGACTCGGTGCGTCAGCGGGTACAGGAAGCTGACCGGCTTCACCAGATGCGGCGCGATCGTGGTGAGCATCAGCTCGCGCTCCCGCAACGCCTCCCGCACCAGGCCGAACTCCAGCTGCTCCAGATAGCGCAGCCCGCCGTGGAACAGCTTGCTCGACCGGCTCGACGTGCCGGACGCGAGGTCACGGGCCTCGACCAGCGCGACCCGCAGCCCGCGGGTCGCCGCGTCGAGCGCGGTGCCCGCGCCGACGACACCCCCGCCGATGACCACGAGATCGAAGGTCTCCTTGCCGAGGCGCTGCCAGGATTCCTCGCGATGGAGCGGACCCAGCCGCGCCGGGTTCTGGTCGGCTTCGCGCTGAGAGCTGGTCACGTGACACTCCTCCTCGGTACTCAGGGTTCCAGCATGGCACGTCCCGGTGACCATCCGCGCACCCTGGGATGACACGTGTGGCGTAACCCTCGACGATCTTGGAAACATGACTGCGTACGGCGCTGGAAGCAACTCGTACGCACAGGTAACGTCCCCGGGACGTGGGTCGGCAATGGCGCCGTACAACGCAGCTGAGCTCGGCCCTGCGCGCAAAGTGTCCAGTGTGGAGGTCAGAACGTGAGTGCGGGAGCCATCTTCGTATGGGAGCTGCTGGGGACAGCGGCACTCATCTTGCTGGGTAACGGTGTCGTGGCGAACCATGTGCTGCGCAAGAACAACGGCCACGGCGCGGGAACACTGTTCATCACCTTCGGCTGGGCGTTCGGCGTGTTCACCGGCGCCAGTATCGCCGCGCCGAGCCAAGCGCACCTGAACCCGGCCGTGACGCTCGGCCTCGCCATCGCCGGGAAGACCTCCTGGGCCGACGTCCCCTTCTACGTGCTCGGCCAGATGGTCGGTGCGATCATCGGCGCCGTGCTCTGCTGGGCGGCGTACAAACTCCAGTTCGACGACCACCCCGAGCCGGGCGAGACGCTGGGCATCTTTTCCACCGCACCGCAGATCCCGAACAAGGTGTGGAACCTCGTCACCGAGATCATCGGCACCTTCGTGCTGGTGGCCTGGATCCTGCTCAGCCCGACCTTCAGCGGTACCGCAGGCACACCGAACTTCGGCAACTCGGCGCTCGGCTACGCCGGTGTGTCCTTTGTGGTCCTGGTGATCGGCATCTCGCTCGGCGGGCCGACCGGCTACGCCATCAACCCCGCCCGCGACCTCGGCCCGCGCATCGCCTACGCCTTCCTGCTGCCGATCAAGCGCAAGCGGGACGCGGACTGGGGCTACTCGTGGGTCCCGGTCGTCGGCCCGCTGGCAGGCGGGGCGCTGGCCGCGCTGCTCTACCTCGGCGTGCACAACCTGACCTGAGCCCACCCCAGCAACGACTTTGGAGCCGACAAGCATGACTTCCTACGTAGCCGCGATCGACCAGGGCACCACGTCGACCCGCTGCATGATCTTCAACCACTCGGGCCGGGTGGTGGCGGTCGACCAGCGCGAGCACGAGCAGATCTTCCCGAAGGCGGGCTGGGTCGAGCACAACGCCGAGGAGATCTGGGAGAACACCCGCGCCGTCGCCGCCGGCGCGCTGGCCAAGGGGGACCTGCAGCCGGGCGACATCGCCGCGGTCGGCATCACCAACCAGCGCGAGACCTCACTCGTCTGGGACCGCACCACCGGCAAGCCGGTGTACAACGCGATCGTGTGGCAGGACACCCGCACCGACCGCATCGTCGCCGACCTGGGCGACCTCGGCGGCGGGCAGGAACGCTACCGCGCCAAGACCGGGCTGCCGCTGGCGACGTACTTCTCCGGACCGAAGATCAAGTGGATCCTCGACAACGTCGAAGGTGCCCGCGAGAAGGCCGAGGCGGGCGACCTGATCTTCGGCAACATGGACACCTGGGTGCTGTGGAACATGACCGGCGGGGTCGACGGCGGCGTGCACGTCACCGATCCGACCAACGCCTCGCGCACCCTGCTGATGGATCTCGACACCCTGTCGTGGGACGCCGACATCGCCGCGGAGATGGGCGTCCCGCTGTCGATGCTGCCGGAAATCCGCTCGTCCTCGGAGGAGTACGGCCGGGTCCGCGCGCGGGGCGCGCTGGCCGGGGTACCGATCGCGGGCATCCTGGGCGACCAGCAGGCCGCGACCTTCGGACAGGCGTGCCTTTCGCCCGGCGAGGCGAAGAACACCTACGGCACCGGCAACTTCGTCCTGCTCAACACCGGCACCGAGAAGGTGATGTCGGAGAACGGCCTGCTCACCACGGTCTGCTACAAGATCGGCACCAACGACACGGTGTACGCGCTGGAAGGTTCCATCGCGGTCACCGGTTCGCTTGTGCAGTGGCTGCGCGACAACCTCGGCCTGATCTCGTCGGCCGCCGAGATCGAGCAATTCGCCGGCACCGTCGAGGACAACGGCGGCGCGTACTTCGTCCCGGCCTTCTCCGGCCTCTTCGCGCCGTACTGGCGCTCCGACGCGCGGGGCGCCATCGTCGGCCTCACCCGGTACGTCAACAAGGGCCACATCTCCCGTGCGGTGCTCGAGGCCACGGCGTTCCAGTCGCGCGAGGTGATCGACGCGATGAACGCCGACTCCGGCGTACCGCTGAAGTCGCTCAAGGTCGACGGCGGCATGGTCGTCAACGAACTGCTCATGCAGTTCCAGGCCGACATCCTCGGGGTGCCGGTGATCCGCCCGGTGGTCAACGAGACCACCGCGCTGGGCGCCGCCTACGCCGCCGGGCTCGCCGTCGGCTTCTGGAAGACCGAGGACGACATCCGCACCAACTGGGCCAAGGACAAGCAGTGGGACCCGTCGATGGACGACGCCCGCCGCGAATCCGAGTACCGCAACTGGAAGAAGGCCGTCACCAAGACCTTCGACTGGGTCACCGACGAAGCCTGACCACCGGGGCCAGCGGTATCGGGGGACCTTTGCTCTCGTTCGGCGCGAGCAAAGGTCCCTCGCTCCTCCGGCCCGGACCTCACGACGTCGGCGCAGCGGCCAGCGCACCGCCACCTGTCTGCGGTGCACCTCGGGGTTTGACCGCCACCTGCCCGCCCGGCTTCGCCGGCACGGGCTTGGCGGTCGAGGCCGACGGCGGCTTCGGTGGCGCGGGCGACGTCGGCCCCGGCACCACGGTGAACGTGGCGGTCAGCGTCTTCCCGTTGTATTTGCACAGATAGCTGGCCTTGTAAGTCCCGGGCCGCGAAGTGGCTTTGCCCTTGCCACTCCACACGCCCTCGATACCCGCCTGCTTGGACAACTGGATCGGCTCCGCGAAACCGTCCGAATGCGCCTGCTCGGTCGCACCGCAGATCGGATACCCCGCCGTCACCGTGAGGATTTCCCCTGCCCGCACCGGATTCGGCTCGACGATGAGGCTGTCCTCCTCCGCGGCACCAGCCGGAGCCGCCGCGAACAACACCGCCGACCCCAGCACACCACCCGCGACCAAGGCAGCCGCCACCCGGGAACGTCCGCGCGTTCCGGCATTGTGCGCGCTCGCGCGCTTTCCTTTTGTCATACCCGGAATACGCCTGGCGTCGCTGTGAAGTTGTCGGTGAAACGAACGAATACTCAGGCATCCCACCCTTCCGGGCTCCCGGACCGCTCGTTCGGCGCGATCAGCCGGAACGACGCGCCCTGATCGTCCACGACCGCCGTGACCCGGCCGTACGCCGAATCGGCGGGCGGGGCCACGACCGTGCCGCCCAGCTCGCTCACCTTGGCCGCACCGGCATCCGCATCCGCGACGGCGAAGTACGTCGTCCAGTTGGCGGGTACCTCGGGCGGGGTGTCCGCGGGCAGCAGCCCGATGCCACCGGCGGGACGGCCGTCGATGTCGAGCGTCGCGTACCGGAATCCCTCGGCGGAAATATCACCGAACGAGTAGCCGAAAACCTCGCCGTAGAACGTCTTCGCCGCTTCGTAGTCGCGGGTCATGATCTCGTTCCACGCCTGCGTTCCCGGCGCCTCCAGCACCTGTGTGCCGAAGTGCCTGCCCGGCTGCCACAGGCCGAACACGGCACCGGTCGGATCGGCCGCGACGGCCATCCTTCCCTCCGCCAGCACGTCCATCGGCGCCATCAGGATCTGCCCGCCCGCCGCGGTGACGGCGCCCGCCGTCTTGTCCACATCGGACACCGCGAGGTAGGTGGTCCACACCGTCGGCATCCCGGCCTGCTCCGGCGGGATCTGACCGATCCCGGCGACCGGGCGGCCACCCAGCATCGCCATCCCGTAGTGGCCGGTCTCCTCGCCGCCCACCTGGACCTCCCAGCCGAGCAGCGCGCTGTAGAAGCCGACGGCCTTTCTCTGGTCGGGCGCCATCAGGTCCACCCAGCAGGGTGTCCCATCCGGCCAGCGTTCATCGCGGAACAACATTTCGGATCTCCCGGTCCGTAGGCAACGCCGGCTTGTGTCGGCCGTCACAGTGTTGCACCGGGGACCGACAAAAACGGGAGCGTCCGCTCAGCCCATCGTCCCGCCGTCACCCGTCTGAGGGGCCCCGACCGGAACCCTGCTCACCTGGCGCCCGCTCGCGGGCACCGGTTTCGGTACCGGCCGCGGCACGGGCCTCGGCGGCGCGGGAGCAGCGGGCGTGGTCGTGGCCGTCCTGGGCGCCTTGACCGCGAAATTCCCGCTGACCGTGCGCTTTCCACACAGCGCGGAGACCGGGTAGAACCCGGGTCTGGCGTCCGGGTGCACATGCCCGATCGCGTTCTGGACCAGCTTCGGTGTTTCGGTGACGATTTCGAACGCACCGACGTCGAGCACCGGCGAAGTCACCTTTCCGAGTTCCTCACGCGGACAGCCGACGGCCACGAGCACGTCGTCACCCGGCAACGCGGGTTGCAACGAGACGGACACATAGGGATAAGGCGACAACGGCTCGGCGTCCGGCGGCTGCGACGGTGCCGGCTGCTCGGAGGTCCCCAGTGGAGCGGGGTCCGCGAATCCGGCGGCAGGCACCGCCAGCGCCAGTCCGCACGCCAGTGTCGCGGCGATCGAAAGTCTCACCCTGGTCACCTCACGATCAGCTGCGCGTAGACGATGATGTTGTCCAGATAGCTGTGCGCGTTCCGGTCGAAGGCCCCGCCGCACGTGATGAGCCGCAGCTCCGGCGTGTTCGTGTCGCCGTAGACGGCGTCGGTCGGGAAGCGGTCCTTGGCGACCTGGTCCACCTTGGTGACGGCGAACCACGCGGTCGAACCGTCCTTGCGGGACACCGAAACCTGGTCACCCGGCGCGAGTTCGCGCAACCGGTAGAAAATCCCCGCCTGCTTGTTCCCGTCGACATGGCCGAGAATCACCGCGGGCCCCGTCTCCCCCGGCGTCGGACCGTTCTCGTACCAGCCGGCCTGCAAGGGGGTCTCCACCGGCGGCACCTGCACGGTGTTGTCCGGGTTGAGCCCCAGCGGGATCAGCGAAGACCGCGCCCCGATCTTCGGGATGTCCAGCGAAACCGGGGTCGCCTTGGCCATGCCCTGTGCCTGCGGCTGCGCGACGTTCTCCCCGCCGGCCGGGCTCTTCGCCTCCTGCTGCGTGTTCACCGGCGGCTGGGCACGCGTCTGGCCACCGGACCTGGCCGTCGAGAACACCAGCACCAGTGCCGCGATCACCGCGAGCAGGACCACCACGAGCGCGATCAGCGCCCGCCGGCTGCGCACCATCGTCGACGTCATTTCGTCCCCTCGGTACCTCTGTGGTGAGCGCGGGCCGCCCCGTCCCCCTGACGAGGCGGCCCGCTTGTCCCCCACGTCCGACAGACGCGGGACGACACCGGCGGAGTTGCCCCCGCCAGTGTCACGATTCGAACCCGGTCAGCGCTTCACCGAACGACGACGATAGAGCGCGAACCCCGCACCACCCGCGGCGAGCACACCGGCCGCTCCTGCCGCGACGAGCGGGCCGTTGTCCTGCTCCGGCGCGTCGGAGCCGCCGGTCTGCGGAGCGCCCGCGGGCACCTTCGCCACCTGCTTGCCCGGCGGCGCGGGCTTGGCCGGTGCCCGCTCCGCGGGCGCGTTCTTGACCACGAATTCGGCGGTGAGCTCGACGCCGTAGCAGGTGTACGAGACCGTGTAGGTCCCCGGTTTCGCGGTGGCGGGGATAGTGGCCTTGGTCTCCAGCACCGAGATGTTGTCCCATCCGACCATCGTGAACTCACCCGTCCCCAGCAGCGAAGAGGTGTACTGGGGCTTCGTCCGGAAGTTCTCCCAGCACTGGCCGCCGATGGACACCTCCTGCCCTGGCACGAAATACCCGGGGCCGGGCTGGTTCCCCCCAGGGCCGATAGAGATGGTGCCCGGAATCTGCCCCGGCTTCAGCGGGGTCCGGGTCGGGGTGTTCGACGGCGGCGGAGCGGTGACACTGGTGCTCACCGGCGGATTCGTGCTCGTGCTCGGCGAAGGCTGCTCAGCCGCGAACGCGGCGCCGGGCGCGAGCAGCAGGAATCCGGCGGTCACACCCGCGGCAATGCCGTACTTCATGATTTCCCCTCATCACGTAATGGGATTTCCCCAGAATGACCGGAACCTGGACAGCCCCGGTTTCCCCACAGTCAGCCCCCGTTTAACTGACATCCCCAAGACGCCGGGAACGAGGGCGAGGTTTACTCGGCAAAATAACGAAAATATCACCGTTCCGACGTGGTTTTCGCGCACAGAAAACAGTCCGGGCGAGCACCCGGACTGTTTTCTTTCGGACCGCCGAATACGCTGTCAGTCTTCGCGACGACGCCGATAGAGCACACAACCCGCGGCACCCACAGCGAGCACGCCGAGCGCTCCCGCCGCCACGAACGGCCCGTTGTCCCGCCCCGGCATGTCGCCACCGCCGGTCTGCGGCGCCCCGGACGGCACCTGCGTCACCTGTTTGGCACCGAGCACAGTGAAGGTGACACTCACCTTGCCGGTGTCGCACTGGAACGAAGCGGGGTATTCGCCCGGCTCGGCGTCCTTCTTCACGGTGGCCTGGCCCCGCGACACGGGCGCCTTGGCCGGGTCGTCCTGCGGACCACTCGGGCTCAGCGCACCGAAATCGAGGACCGGCGAACTCAGGTTCTTGATGTACTTCGCCTCGCAGCCGACCAGTACCGTGATCTTGTCCCCGGCGTGTGCCGCGTTCGGCTGC
Organism: Amycolatopsis sp. NPDC058986; assembly: GCF_042741125.1. NCBI lineage: Bacteria > Bacillati > Actinomycetota > Actinomycetes > Pseudonocardiales > Pseudonocardiaceae > Amycolatopsis > Amycolatopsis sp. NPDC058986. The sequence continues at coordinate 21,995 of NZ_JBHYJW010000049.1, forward strand.
AGCTTCAGGAACGCCTTGGGGTTCCCCGGCGGCGTCGTCGGCGTGGTCGATGTGGTCGCCGTCGTCGTCGGAGATGTCGGCGTGGTCGTGGGACTCGACGTCGGAGATGTCGGCGCGGTGGGCGTCGCGGGCGTCGTGGTGGAGGTCGGCGAATCGGTCGCGAACGCGGCCGGCGCCGCGGCGAGGAATCCCGCGGCCGCGAATGCGACGAGAGCGGCGGAACGTTTCATGACACACCTCTGGATACCATTGTTTCGGGCAGGAGAAAGAGAATTCCGGTGCGCCGCGCACAGTTCCCCCTGCCGCCGGTCGGCACCTTTTCCCAACACTCGGAAGACGCTCTCCGCGTACGCGCGGTTGTCCGACTGGATAACGAACCGATCGCGATACGCCTACGCCGGGAACTCGTTGTCAGGCGCACGAAAAAGCCGCCGGGAAACCCTTGTCCCCGGCGGCCGGATCTCCTGCCGTGCCTACTCGGCCAGACTCCCGTCGCCTGCCTTCGCGGCGCCCGACGGCACCTTCTCGACCTGCGGAGCGGACACGGAAAACGTTGCGGTGTAAGACTTTCCCTCGCAGGTCACAGTGAGCGGGTAGTCCCCGGCCGCGGTTCCGGAGTTGAGCCACGCCACCGCGCTGACGTTCGCCTGAACCCCCATGACCGAGCCGAAGTCGTAGCGGCCGAAGGCCAGCACCGGGGACGAGAAGGTCGCGGTCTTCGGTGTCGGGCACTGCGCCAGCGCGACGTTCTGCGAGTCCCGCACGAACTTGTTCACCGAGCCGTGCTTGGCGGCCGTGTCGGCGTTGAGCTGGACGCTCACCCCCGCCGGGGCGGGCGCCGCGGGGCTGACGGGAGTGGGCTGAGCCGCCGCCGGGACGGCGAGCAGGCTCGCCCCCAGTACCGCCACCGCACCGAAAACCGCCGTCTTGCGCACCCGCGAACTCCTTGTCTTCCCGTTCCCCACAACGGTCAGGACGCATCGGGTGTTACGGGGTTGCGCCGCGAACGCGATCAGTCCAGATCGTCGTGGCGCATGAGCTGGCGACCCGCCTCGGTGATCGATCCGGACAGCGACGGGTACACCGAAAATGTCAGTGCCAGGTGGTCCACTGTGAGCTGGTTCTGGACGGCGAGTGCGATGGGAAGGATGAGCTCGCTCGCCGTCGGCGCCACGACCACCCCACCGACGACCACGCCGGTGGCGGGGCGGCAGAACAGCTTCACGAAGCCGCGGCGGAGGCCCTCCATCTTCGCCCTGGCGTTGGTCGCGAGCGGGAGCATGATGGTGCGTGCGGGCACCTCGCCGGAGTCGATCGCCTGCTGGCTGATGCCGACGGTGGCGATTTCCGGGTGGGTGAAGACGTTGGCGGCGACGGTCTTGAGCTTGATCGGCGCGACGCCCTCGCCCAGCGCGTGCCACATCGCAATCCGGCCCTGCATGCTGGCCACCGAGGCGAGCATCAGGACACCGGTGCAGTCACCGGCGGCGTAAATGCCGGGGACGCTGGTGCGCGAGACCCGGTCGACGGTGATGAAACCGCCGGGGCCGGGCTCGATGCCGACTCGCTCCAGGCCGATGTCGGTGGTGTTGGGGATCGAGCCGACGGTCATCAGCGCGTGGCTGGCCTCGATCACCCGGCCGTCGGCGAGGTGGACCTCGACGCCCTTCTCGGTGCGCTCGACCCGATCGGCGCGAGCGTGCTTGACCACCTCGGTGCCGCGCTGGGAGAACACTTCCTCCAGCACCGCGGCGGCGTCGGCGTCCTCGTGCGGGAGAACGCGGTCACGGCTGGAGACGACGGTGACCTTGACACCCATCTCGGTGTAGGCGGAGGCGAACTCGGCGCCGGTGACGCCGGAACCGATCACCGCGAGGTGTTCGGGCAGCTCGGCGAGGTCGTAGAGCTGACGCCAGTCGAGGATGCGCTCGCCGTCCGGCACGGCGCCGGGCAGCACGCGCGGGGTCGCGCCGGTGGCGATCAGGACGACGTCGGCGGGCAGCGTCTCGGATTCTCCACCCGGATGGGTGACAGCGACCTTGTGCGTGGCGAGGCCCGGCTCGTCGTCGCAGAAGCGCGCCGCGCCGGTGACCACGCGAACACCCTCGCGCTGCACCCTGGCGCGGATGTCGGCGGACTGCGCGAGTGCGAGACCTTTCACTCGTCCGTGGACGGTCGGCAGGTCGATGCCGGTGTCCGCGAGGTCGGTGTTGATGCCGAGCTCGCCCAGATCGTGCAGCTTGGCCAGCGCGCCCGAGGAGGCGATGAACGTCTTCGACGGCACGCAGTCGTAGAGCACGCAGGCGCCGCCGAGGCCGTCACGCTCGACGATCGTCACGTCGGCGCCGTGCTGCGCGGCGACCAGAGCCGCTTCGTAACCCGCCGGGCCGCCGCCCATGATCACGATCCTGGTCACCTGAGTCCTCCTAGTACGCGCGTACGGGGTGCGGCTTCACGGTACGCGGGCGGGTTGACGGACAGACGAAGTGGCCGGACACGGCATGTGCGTCCACTCGGGTGACGGATGGGTCGCTAGGCTGTCGGCGTGCCGTTGTATGCCGCGTACGGATCGAACATGGAGCCCGCCCAGATGCTGGAGCGCGCCCCGCACTCACCGATGGCCGGCACCGGCTGGCTCGAGGGCTGGCGGCTGACCTTCGGTGGCGAGGATCTGGGCTGGGAAGGTGCACTGGCCACGATCGTCGAAGATCCCGGCTCGCGGGTGTTCGTCGTGCTCTACGACGTCATCTCGCTGGACGAGGAGGGGCTCGACCGCTGGGAAGGCGGCGAGCTCGGGATGCACAACAAGATCCGCCTCCGGGTCCAGACGATGGACGGCTCGGTCTTGGCCTGGCTCTACGTCCTCGACGCCTACGAAGGCGGCCTCCCCTCCGCCCGCTACCTCGGCGTCCTCGCCGACGCCGCCGAAGCCGCCGGCGCCCCCGCCGACTACGTCGACAACCTCCGCACCCGCCCCTGCCAAGGCATCACCGGCTGATCACGCGAGTTCTCCGTCCAATCACGCCAGTTCGCCTCCCCAGCACACGAGATTCCCGCCTGATCACGCGATCTTGTGGCCTCGCTGCTCGAACACCGCGCCCAATGCCCGCAGCATCCGGCGCGGGTCACGGAGATCTGCCGCTGAAGCTCGAATCGTGACCCAACCGCGGCCCGCCATCCGTGCGTCCCGTTCGAGGTCGTAGCCATGCCGCTCCTCGTGAGCGGCGAATCCGTCGTATTCCAGCGCGATCCGGCACGATGGCCAAGCGAGATCGAGCACGTAGAGCTTGCGGCCGTCGATCGTGGTGATCTCGTACTGTGCTTCCGGAATCGGAAACCCCGCTTCCACCACGATCAACCGGAGAACGCTCTCCGGTGGTGATGCGGCCAGGCCCGTGGCGAGGTCGAGCAGCGTCCGCGCCCTGTGGATACCTCGCTTGCTCGGCCGCTCGTCCAAGCGATCACGCACGTTCTCCCGCAGGCGCCAGCGGTGGTCGGGAACAAGCTCCCCCAGGGCCTCGTCAAGCGCCGCGAAGGCCATGTGCTTGTCACCCGTACAGAGCAGGTCCGCCAAGGCCAGATCTACGGCGCAGACTCTCAGCCCGTCGAGTTCGATGACGTCAGTCGGCGCGAGTTCGCCACGATGCACCACCAACCCCGACTTGGACTTGATCTTCCGCTCCGGCGGCACAGTGATGTGGATCTCGGCGCTGTCGATCGCGGAAATCCCATGTAGGGCAACAGAAGTCGTCCCGGACAGAACCGCGGTCGTATCCGTCGCGAGCACGGCCGCTCGGGCGCGAGTCGCCAGATCGAGGGAAGCGGCCGCGTGTACGACCACCCCTCGCCACGGCTGGGTGAGCACGCCACTCGCCAGGCCCGCCAGCACAGCTCTCCGGCCAAGCAACTCGTCGGCTTCACGGCGGGTGACCACACCTCGTCGGCTATTCCAGTCGATCACACCGTCGAGGATCGGCGCTTTCCGCACCGGGCGATGACACTCCGCGCAATCTGTGGATAACTCCACCGGCTGTGGATAACCCCGCGACACGCGGGAACGTGACAGAAAGGCGAACCCGCGTGCTTACGAGGCGATGTCGCGTGATCAGACGGAGATCTCGCGTGATTAGGCGAGGGTGGTGAGGGCGGTGTGGACTAGGGTGCGGACGCCGACGAGGAGGGCGCGTTCGTCGAGGACGAAGGTGGGGCGGTGGATGTCCGACATCGGGGTGGTGCCGCCGGACCAGACGCCGAGGCGGGCGAAGGCGCCTTGGACGTGTTCGAGGTACCAGCCGAAGTCTTCGCCGCCGGAGGACTGCTCCGTGCCCGCGAGCGCTTTCTCCCCCAACGCGGCCTCGACACCGGCGCGCATCAGGGACACGCTCTCCGCGTCGCTCATCACCGGCGGGACGCCGCGGCGGTAGTCCAGCGAGAACCCGACCCCGGTCGGCGCGAGCAGCGACTCCACCGACGAGGCGACCAGCGGCTCCAGCATGGTCCAGACCTCGTGGTCGGCGGTGCGCAGCGTGCCACGCAGCACGCCGTCCTGCGGGACGGCGTTGGCGGCCTGACCGGCGTGCACCGCGCCCCAGACCAGCACGGTCCCGGACCGCGGGTCGACCCGCCGCGAAAGCACCGACGGCAGCGACGTGATGACCGTGCCGAGCGCGTGCACCAGGTCGGCGGTCAGATGCGGCCGTGAGGTGTGCCCACCGGGCGAGGTCAGCCGCAGTTCGATGAGGTCGGCGGCCGAGGTCAGCGCGCCGACCCTGGTCCCGATGCGCCCGACCTCGAGCCGCGGGTCGCAGTGCAGCCCGTAGATCCGCTCGACGCCGTCGAGCGCGCCGGCCGCGATCATGTCCAGCGCGCCGCCGGGCATGACCTCCTCGGCGGCCTGGAAGATCAGCCGCACCTTGCCGGGCAGCTCGGGCGCACCGGCCAGCGCGCGGGCCGCGCCCAGCAGGATCGCGGTGTGCGCGTCGTGCCCGCACATGTGCGCCGCGCCGTCCACGGTCGACGCGTACGGCAGCGCGGTCGCCTCGGTGAGCGGCAACGCGTCCATGTCGGCACGCAGCGCGACACACCGGTCACCCTGGCCGATGTCGCAGACCACCCCTGTCCCGCCGGGCAGGACCCACGGCTTGAGGCCGACGGCGCGCAAAAGAGTGACGACCAGTTCGGTGGTCGCGAACTCGTGCCGGGACAGCTCGGGGTGCGCGTGGATGTGCCTGCGCCAGGCGACGACGTCCGTCGCGTTCGCGCGCAGCCAGTCGTCGAGCCAGAACGGGCCGCGGCCCTCGCCGAGATCCTGCACCGGCGCCATGCTGACCCCGGCTTCGGAGATCAGCGCGCCGGGCGCCTCGGCCGTGGTGACCAGGCGACCCTCGGAGTCGTTCTGGTCGCCTGGAACGTCCGGTCGTGAATCGAGCACCGTCACGCCGCACCTCCTCCCGCAACACGGCTGGCCGACCCGATGCCCGAGATGGACGTATCGGGTGTCACGCAACGTGCCGTCAATCCAGTCTTACCCATTTGCCGATGATCGTGCACCATGCAGGCGGCAAGAGGCGCCTTCCGGACGGCGAAGGCAGACGGCCGGTAGTGGATCTGCGACGAACGGCGTCGCCGAATTCGGCCTGGGTGAACGGAGAGTGCTGCTCGGCTCGCGCTTGGTCGCGGCCGGGAACCAGGTCAGGACGACTTGCTCTTCTTGCGCTGCCTGCGGCCCAGGATGACGATCAGCAGCAGCAAGGCGGCGACGACGCCCGCGATGATCTTGTTGCGGCTCTTCTCTTTGTTCGCTTTGTCCGTTTCAGCGGGGTCCAGCACCGGCCCTGGCGGCTGCTGCCGCGGTGCCACCGACACCGACGCCGCCCCAGCGAGTTGAGCATTTACGGAGTACACGACAGAAGAAGCGGCGGGTACCTGGGCTGCCTGCGCGGGCGCGGCGCAGAGCACCACCAGTCCCAGCAACCCCGTGACCACCAGACTCCGCAGCTTCGTCATGACTTCCCTCCGTCACCGGTGCGTCCCACATTGTGCCCGCTCTCCGGCCGGGGTGTCACCCGCCACGCGGGGGCGCGGAGAACGCGTCCAGGATCCGCTGCGCGGCGAGCGTCGCGGTCAGCTCACCGTCCCGGACCGCCCGCTCGACGTCCGGAACGACCGCTCGTACCTCCGGATGCGCCGACAACCGGCCGAGCAGTTGCTCCCGCACCATCGACCAGGTCCAGTCGACCTGCTGCTGCCGCCGCCGCTCGGCCAGTTCGCCGGACGCGGACAGCTGGTCGCGGTGCCGGGTGATCTCGGCCCACACGCCGTCGAGCCCGGTCCCGGTCAGCCCGCTGCAGGTCAGCACGGGTGGCGTCCACGCCGCGTCCGGTCCGTAGATCATCCGCAGCGCACCGGAAAGCTCGCGCGCCGCCCGTTTCGCCTCGCGTTCGTGGTTGCCGTCGGCCTTGTTGACGGCGATGACGTCGGCGAGTTCGAGCACGCCCTTCTTGATGCCCTGCAGCTGGTCGCCGGTCCGCGCCAGGGTCAGGAAGAGGAAGCAGTCGACCATGTTCGCCACCGCGACCTCGGACTGCCCGACGCCGACCGTCTCGACCAGCACGATGTCGAACCCGGCCGCCTCCATCAGCACGATCGTCTCGCGGGTCGCCCGCGCGACGCCGCCGAGTGTGCCGGACGTCGGCGACGGCCGGATGAACGCGTTCGAGTCCACCGCGAGCCGGGCCATTCGGGTCTTGTCCCCGAGAATGGAACCACCCGTCCGGGTGGACGACGGGTCCACCGCCAGCACTGCCACACGATGCCCGGCCGACGTCAGGTCCGTGCCCAGCTGGTCGATGAATGTCGACTTGCCGACACCGGGGACGCCGGTGATCCCGACCCGCTGCGCCCCGCCCGCCTGCGGCAGCAGCTCGACGAGCAGTTCCTGCGCCCGCGCGCGGTGGTCCTCGCGGTTCGATTCGACCAGCGTGATCGCCTTGGACAGGGTCCCGCGGTCACCCGCGAGGACTCCCTTGGCGTACGCCGCGACGTCGATCTTGCGGGGCAAAACTCAGGACTCCTGCACCGAAAGCTGGGACAGCAGGTCGATGGCGGCGTCCGCGATCACCGTGCCGGGCCCGAAGATCGCCGCCGCGCCCGCCTCCCGCAACGCGGGGTAGTCCTGCGGCGGGATGACGCCGCCGACGACCACCATGATGTCGGAGCGGCCCAGCTCGGCCAGTTCGTGACGCAGCGCCGGGACGAGCGAGAGGTGCCCGGCGGCCAGCGAGGACACGCCGATGACGTGCACGTCCGCCTCGACGGCCTGCCGCGCGACCTCGGCCGGGGTGGAGAACAGCGGGCCGACGTCGACGTCGAAGCCGATGTCGGCGAAGCCGGTGGCGATCACCTTCTGGCCGCGGTCGTGCCCGTCCTGGCCCATCTTGGCGACCAGGATGCGCGGACGGCGGCCCTCCTCCTCGGCGAACTTGTCGACGAGTTCGCGAGCCTTTTCCACGTTCTGCGACTTACCGACTTCCTCGCGGTACACGCCGGAAATCGTACGGATCTGGCCGGAATGCCGCCCCCACAGCTTCTCCAGCGCGTCGGAGATCTCGCCGACGGTGGCCTTCGCCCGCGCCGCGCCGATCGCCAGCTCCAGCAGGTTCCCGCCGTTGCCCGCCCCCTCGGTCAGCCGCCGCAGCGCGTCCTCGGTAGCCGCGGAATCCCGCTCCTCACGCAGACGCCGCAGCTTCTCGATCTGCTGTGCGCGGACACCGGCATTGTCCACTTTGAGCACGTCGACCTGCTCGTCCTCGGTGAGCTGGTACTTGTTGACCCCGATCACCGGCTGACGACCCGAGTCGATCCGCGCCTGCGTGCGCGCGGCGGCCTCCTCGATGCGCAGCTTCGGGATACCGGCGTCGATCGCCTTCGCCATGCCACCGGCCTGTTCGACCTCGGCGATGTGGCCCCAGGCCTTGAGCGCGAGATCGTGCGTCAGCTTCTCGACGAACGCGCTGCCGCCCCACGGGTCGATCACCCGCGTGGTCCCGGATTCCTGCTGCAGCACCAGCTGCGTGTTGCGCGCGATCCGCGCGGAGAAGTCGGTGGGCAGCGCCAGCGCCTCGTCCAACGCGTTGGTGTGCAAGGACTGCGTGTGGCCCTGAGTCGCCGCCATCGCCTCGACGCAGGTGCGGACGACGTTGTTGTAGACGTCCTGCGCGGTCAGCGACCAGCCGGACGTCTGGCAGTGCGTACGCAGCGAGAGCGACTTCGACGACTTCGGATCGAAGCCCTTCACGAGCTTCGCCCACAACAGCCGCGCGGCGCGGAGTTTGGCGACCTCCATGAAGAAGTTCATGCCGATGGCCCAGAAGAAGGACAGCCGTGGCGCGAACTTGTCGATGTCCAGTCCGCCGTCCATGCCCGCGCGGATGTATTCGACGCCGTCCGCGAGGGTGTACGCGAGTTCGAGGTCGGCGGTGGCTCCGGCCTCCTGCATGTGGTAGCCGGAGATGGAGATCGAGTTGTACTTCGGCATGTGCTGCGAAGTGAACGCGAAGATGTCGGAGATGATCCGCATCGACGGCTGCGGCGGATAGATGTAGGTGTTGCGGACCATGAACTCCTTGAGGATGTCGTTCTGGATGGTCCCGGCGAGTTTCTCCGGCGGCACACCCTGTTCCTCCGCCGCGACCACATACAAGGCCAGCACGGGCAGCACCGCGCCGTTCATGGTCATCGACACGCTCATCTTGTCCAGGGGAATCCCGTCGAAGAGCTGCCGCATGTCGTAGATGGAGTCGATGGCCACGCCCGCCATGCCGACGTCGCCGGACACGCGCGGGTGGTCGGAGTCGTAGCCGCGGTGGGTCGCGAGGTCGAAGGCGACCGAAAGGCCCTTCTGCCCGGCCGCGAGATTGCGGCGGTAGAAGGCGTTCGACTCCTCGGCTGTGGAGAAACCCGCGTACTGGCGGATGGTCCACGGCTGGTTGACGTACATCGTCGGGTACGGGCCGCGCAGGAACGGCACGATGCCGGGGTATGTGCCCAGGAAGTCCACATCGGACAGATCCTCGCCGGTGTACACCGGCTTGACGCCGATGCCCTCGGGGGTTTCCCATGCCAGCGCGTCCGGGCCCTTACCGGTGGCCTCCTGGACGGCCCGCGCCCAGTCCGCGCGCTCGCCCGGCCGCGCCGAGCCCAGCTCGACGGAAGCGAAGTTCGGAACACTCATCGCGAAACTCCCAACTGGGCGTGGATGCCGCGCAGGACGTCGAGCGCGTCGCACCCGGCGAAGACGTACCCGCCGACACCGGCGTAGTCCTGGGGTTTTCCGGCCAGCAGCACGGTTTCCGCGCCCGCCTCGGCCAGGGACGCCGACGCCTGAACCGCATCGGCCGCGTAGGCGTCGTCGGTACCGCACAGGCACGCGATCCTCGCGCCGCTGGCGCGGAACTCGCCGGGCAGATCGTCGATGGTGCCGGGGTTGACCGGCTCGATCCCGCCCGCCTGGAACAGGTTGGCCGCGAACGTGGCCCGCGCGGTGTGCGTGGCGACCGGGCCGAGCGTGGCGAGGAAGACGCGGGGCCGGACGCCGTGTTCGGCCAGGTACGCGTCGGACGCGTCGCGCAGGGCCTCGAACGCCTCGGCGTACCGATGCCGGGGCAGCCCACCCTCCACAGTGGACGGCAAGGGCGCGCGCTCGACCGGTTTCTCCGTCAGGTTCGGGAATTCGCTGATGCCGGTGAGTGGGTCGCGCCGGGTGGCGAGCCGCTTCGCGCGCTTCTCCCAGGTCTCGGCGAGCCGCGCGGCCAGCGCACCGGACGCGAGCGAGGCCTCGATCCCGCCTTCGGCCTCGATCGCGGTGAATTCCGCCCACGCGGCGCGCGCGAGTTCGTCGGTGAGGTTCTCGACGTACCAGGAACCACCGGCGGGGTCGATCACCCCGGCCAGCCGGGATTCCTCCAGCAGCACGGCATGGGTGTTGCGCGCGATCCGCGCGGAGAACGCGTCGGGCAGGCCGATCGCGGCGTCGAACGGGAGCACGGTGACCGCGTCCGCGCCGCCGACCCCGGCGCCGAAACACGCCAGTGTCGTGCGCAGCATGTTCACCCACGGGTCGCGCTGCGTCAGCATCGCGGGCGAGGTCACGGCGTGCTGCCGCATGCCGCGTGCCTCGACGCTCACCTCGGAGACCTCCGTGACGCGGGCCCACAACCGCCGCGCGGCACGGAACTTCGCGATGGTGAGGAACTGGTCGGCGGTGGCGGCGAGCCGGAACTCCAGCTGCCCTGCCGCGGCGTCGACGTCGAGGCCCGCCTCGGTCAGCGCCCGCAGGTAGGCGACCCCGGCGGCGATCGTGGCGCCCAGTTCCTGCGCGTCCGAACCGCCCGCCTCGTGGAACGGCAGGCCGTCGGCGACGATCGTGCGCAGCTTCGGGTACGCCGAGGCCACGCGGGCGGCGAGCGCGGCAGCAGGTGCCACGGCAGTCGCGGCGCCGGTGCGGGCGGCGACGCCGATCGGATCGGCACCGAGCGTGCCCAGCGCCGCGCTGGCCGGGATCTCGCGCTCGGCGTAGATCTCGAACAGCGCTTCGGCGGCGGCCTCGTAGCCGGCACCGGCGTCGAGGACGACCGTGGCCAGGTCGAGATAGACCTCGTTGAGCGCGTCGGCCAGCGCGGACACCGGCAACGCGCCCTCGCCGACGCGCAGCCAGACCGAACCGACGCCGCCTTCGAGATCGGCGAGGATGGCGGTGTTCGCGGCCTTGGCATCAGGCAGGACGTGCCGGGCGCGGACGTCCCACCCGGTACTCACCAGGCCCTGCGGGCGGGCACCGCGCACGAACGGCGGGAGACCGGGGAAGCCGGGCTCGCCGAGCGCGTCGCCGGCGGTGTAGAGCGGCTGGATCTCGATGCCGTCGTAGGTCCGCGTGACGAGCTTGCTCTCCGGCGCGCCCGCGAAGTCTTCGGGGAGTCTGCCGCTCTTGCGCAGCACGGCGGCCACCAGCTCCTGCCACTGCGCCCGCTCCGCCGCCGGGAACTCGGCGGCGAGGGCGAGTGCGGCGTCGGCGGTCTGCACTGACCCCGGCCCAGCCTCGTGTGTCATACCCAACGATGGTAGAGCCCTCACCCTGCGTCGTTCTGTGACACTTGTCGCGTCGAACGCTCTGGTTCCCGTGCCCGAAGACGCACGCTGAGTCCGCGGCTGTCGGGGTGATACGACACAATTGGGCGCGTGTCCACCTCCAGCGAATCCTCCCGCGTCGTCGCCGGGCGCTATCGGCTGCGGTCGGTGCTCGGAGCCGGATCGATGGGCACCGTCTGGTCGGCCTACGACGAGTTCCTGCACCGGCCGGTCGCGGTCAAGGAGATGAAGCTGCCGCCGGGCGTCCCGGCGTCGCAGGCGGACGAGCTGCGCGAGCGGACGCTGCGCGAGGCCCGCGCGATCGCGGTCCTGTCACACCCGAACGTGATCATCCTGCACGACGTCGCCCGCGACAACGACGAGCCGTTCGTGGTCATGGAGCTGCTGCCCTCGCGCAGCCTCGCGCACATCCTGCGCGACCACGGCCCGCTCACCGTGGCGCAGGCCGCCGCGGTCGGCATCGCCGTCGCCTCGGCGCTAGAGGCCGCACACGCCGCCGGGATCACGCACCGCGACGTCAAACCGGGGAACGTGCTGGTCGCCGGGGACGGCCGGATCAAGCTCACCGACTTCGGGATCGCGCGCAACGTCTCCGAGGCGACCATGACCCGCACCGGGATCATGCTCGGCTCGCCCGCCTACATCGCGCCCGAGGTCGCCTCGGGCGGGGCGGTCGTCCCTGCCGCCGACCTGTGGGGCCTCGGCGCGACATTGTTCGCCGCCGTCGAGGGCGCCGCACCCTACGACGCCGACGGCGATCCGCTGGAGACGGTCGGCAAGGTCGTCAACGGCAAGGTCCCGAAACCCTCCCCCGGCCAGCTGGCCGACGTCATCTCGGCGCTGATGAAGAAGGAGCCGGCGAAGCGGATCTCGCTGCGCGAGGTGCGGCACCGGTTGTACCCGCTGCAGACCGGATCGGCGCTCGACCTGTTCGGTCCCGAGCTGTTCCGCACCCCCGACGGCAAGAAGACCTCCGCGCAGCCGGACGCCACGGACACCCAGATCATCAAGACGGTCACCCCGGAACGGCAGGCCGAGGAAAGCGGCGCCGCGCTCGCGGCCGATCCCGGACCGCTGCCGTTCCTGCGCGGCGCCGAGAGCCCGGCCACCGCGTCGGCGGCCCTGCCCTCGCTCCCGCCGCCCCCGATGCCGCAGTCCCCCGTCCTCCCGCCACCTCCGGTCCCGGCCGCCCCACTGGCCCCGCTCGCCGCACTGGCCCCGGCGCGTCGGAGCGCGAAGGCGAGCGCGGTGCTCGCGGTCGTGTCGGTGCTGATCTTCCTGATCGCCGCGGGCGGCGGGTTCGTACTGGCCAGGACCGTCGGCGGGCAGTCGCTGCTGCCGGTGGCCGCGGGGGCGCCGGTCTCGAGCGGGCAGCCCGCGGTGGTCCCGCCGCCGATGCTCGTCACGCAACAGGGCAACTCGAACGCGGTCAACGGGGTCAAGGGCGGGCAGTTCACGCTCCAGGTCCCCGACGGCTGGCTGAAGTTCGTCGCCCCGCACCGCACGCCGTCCAACATCACCACCACCGTGGTGCAGTTCGTGTCGCCGGACGGGCGCCAGGCCATCCGGGTGGAGCGGCTGGCGGGTTACATGGCCTACACCGGCAACTCGTTCGCCGACTACGTCAACGACCTGAAGAAGAGCTACCCCGGGGACACGTTCTACCTGGCGAAGGAGGAGGACCTGCCGTCGAAGAACGGGCGCGCGCTGACCTACCGGACCACGGAACGTGCCGCCGCCAGGGGCGCCGAGACCTCCGGCGCGATCACCCGGTCGACCTTCGCGAACCTGATCGTGTCCCACGACGATCTCTGGGTGCTCTCGCTGACGGCGCCGTCCGAGCAGGAGGACACCGCGCGCACGGACATCTTCGACCGGGTCGCCCCGACACTGAAGATCACCGGCTAACAGTCGTCGCCGGACCGGTAGCCCGGCTGGAAGAGGCGCCGCGACTCGCGTTCCTGCGCGAACCTCCGCAGCCCGGCGAACAGGCGATCCCCGAGCACGCTGCCGACGACGGCGGCCTCGACGATCCGCTCCAGCGTCGGCAGGCCGATGGTGATGCCCAGGTCGACCACCGCGAGCTTCTGCGCGAGGTCGGCGTACTCGTCGAGCCGCGCGATCAGCTCGTCGTGCCCGAGGTCCCGGATCCGGCACAGGACGTCGATCACGTTCTGCTCGGTCCGGTCGTCGTCGTGCAGTTTCCAGCCGTGCCGTTCCGCGAGCCGCTCCAGCAGGCCCCGCGCCCAGGCGTGGTCCTCCGCGCTCACCTCGGCCGGTTCCGGGCTGAGCGCGTCGAGCGCGATCCCGAGCGCGTTGTGCGTCGTCTTGCTGCCGTCGACGGCCTTGAGCACCTCACCCACCGCGGCCAGGGACAGCCCGCCGACCTCGCGCAGCGCGCGGACGAGCTTGAGCCGCTGGACGTGCGTCGCGTCGTAGCGGGCCTGGTTGGGGCTGGTGCGCTCGCCGGGCGGTAGCAGGCCTTCGCGCAGGTAGTACTTGACGGTGGCCACCGGCACCCCGGACTCGGCGCTCAGCTCCGCCATCCGCATCCGTCTCACTCCGATCTCGGTGAGGGATCTCAGGGACATCCCTGAAGACTTCCTCAGGATGGATAGTTTAACTTCCCATAACGGAGAGCTTGACTATCCATTCTGGGAGGATCTCATGACCATCTTGGCCGACATCCGGACCAAGCCGTGGCAGTGGCACCGGCCCGCGACCGGGTTCGCCTTCGCGATGGCGGGCGCGGCCGTGCTGTGCGTCCTCGGCCTGTTCGCCGACCAGCGGACGCTGGCCGGCGCGCCGATCTGGGCCAAGCCGCTCAAGTTCGCGATTTCGGGGGCGTTGTACTTCTTCACCTGGAGCTGGCTGGTCTCGCTGCTGCCCCGGTTCCGCCGGACGGCGTGGTGGGTCACCACGGTGCTCGTCGCGTTGTTCGCCGGCGAGTACGTCCTGCTCACCATGCAGGCGATCCGCGGGACGGCGAGCCACTTCAACCGGGCGACCCCGTTCGACGCCCAGGTGTTCAACGCCATGGCGATCATGGTCGCCGCGTTGTTCGTAGCCACGCTGATCCTGACCGTGCTGCTGACGTTCAGCCGTCAGCGGGACCGGGGGACGTTCTGGGCGGTGCGGTTCGGCGGGGTCATCTCGCTCGCCGGCCTCGCCCTCGGCCAGCTCATGACCAGCCCGACGCCGGAGCAGCTCGCGCTGGCACACGCCGGGATCAGGCCGGACATGCGGGGCGGGCACACCGTCGGCCTCGCGGACGGCGGGCCGGGCCTGCCGATCCTCGGCTGGAGCACGGCCGGTGGCGACCTGCGGATCCCGCATTTCGTCGGCATGCACGCGCTGCAGTTGCTGCCGCTGCTGGCACTCGGCCTGCTCGCGCTGGCGAAGCGGTTCCCGGTACTGGCCGACGGCGCGGTCCGGGCCCGGCTCGTGCTCGCCGGCTCGGCGGGGTACGCCGGGCTCGTCGCGCTGGTGACGTGGCAGGCCGAGCGCGGCCAGTCGATCGTGCGCCCGGACGGGTTGACGCTGCTGGCGTTCGGGGCGCTGGTCCTGGCCGTCACGCTCGGTGCGCTGGCCGCGATCGGCCGCCCGGCGAAGCGCGCCCAGCTCGGTACGGCGGTCTGACGCGATGACGGTTCCGACGCTGTTCGGCTGGACCTTCCCGATCGCGGCGCCGTTCTGGGCGCTGATGATCTTCCTGCCGGGGTGGTCGTGGACACGCCGGATCCTGGCCTCTCCGTGGGTCCCGCTGCTGCCGCTGGTGTGCTACTTCGCGCTCGCGATCCCGCACTTCGGCGAGCTGTGGCGGGCGGTCAGCAGGCCGGATCTCGGTGTGCTGCAAGGGTTTCTGGGCACTCCGTACGGGACGGCGCTGATCTGGGCGCACCTGATCGCGTTCGACCTGTTCATCGGCCGGTGGATGTATCTCGAAGCACGGGAGCACCGGATCCACCCGCTCGTCACGAGCCCGATCCTGGCGCTGACGATCTTCCTGTCCCCGTTCGGGCTGGTCGCGTTCCTGGTGGCCAGGAGCGTCCGGATACGCTCGCGCACATGACAGAACACGAGGTCGCCGCGTCCGCCATCGCGGAGCGCACGGGCGTCGGGAAACACGACATCGCCGTGGTGCTGGGATCGGGCTGGCGCCCGGCGGCGGACGTCATCGGCACGCCGGAGGCGGAGATCCCGCTGGGCGAGCTGGCCGGGTTCGTCCAGCCGAGCGCGGTCGGGCACGGCGGGACGGTCCGGTCGGTGCGCGTCGGGGACAAACGGGCGCTGATCCTGCTGGGGCGTACGCATTTCTACGAGGGCAAGGGCATCGACCCGGTGGTGCACAACGTGCGCACCGCCGCGGCCGCCGGTGCCAGGACGGTGCTGCTGACGAACGCGGCGGGCGGGCTGCGGGAGGGGATGCGGGTCGGCCAGCCGGTGCTGATCTCCGATCACCTCAACCTGACCGCGCGTTCGCCGATCGTGGGGGCGAACTTCGTCGACCTGACCGACCTGTACTCCGCGCGGCTGCGCGAGGTCGCGAAGGAGATCGACCCGTCACTGGAGGAAGGCGTCTACGCGGGGCTGACCGGTCCGCACTTCGAGACTCCGGCGGAGATCCGGATGCTGCGCACGCTCGGCGCGGATCTGGTCGGGATGTCGACGGTGCTGGAGGCGATCGCCGCGCGGGCGGCCGGGCTGGAAGTGTTCGGGCTGTCACTGGTGACGAACCTGGCGGCCGGGATGACCGGCGAACCGCTGAACCACGAAGAGGTGCTCGAAGCGGGCCGCGCGGCCGCCACCCGGATGGGCGAGCTGCTGCGCGAACTCATCTCCCGCGCCTGAGCGAAAAGCTGCTGAAGGGGACTTTCCTCGCATGGGCTGCGAGGAAAGTCCCCATCAGCGCGTCCCGGGGGAGGGAGGGCCCCGGCAGCGGCGGCCGGGGCGAGAAGGAGTGGGGGCGGGGGGGGGGGGCCTCG
>NZ_JBHYJW010000049.1:38134-74915 GCF_042741125.1 Amycolatopsis sp. NPDC058986
AAATGACGGCCGAACTAAACTCCCGGCCTTCGGTAAAATCCTCCTCTTGGGACTGTACCGCGTTCGCCATGCCCGAAAAGCCCCCTTCAGCGCGTCCCGTGAGAGGAAGGCCCCCTTCAGCGGCGGCCGGGACTAGACGTAGTCGGGCAGGGTGGCGGCGACCTCGGCGGGGGACGGCATGACGGCGATCTCCTCGGCGAGGGCGCGGGCGGCGTCGCGCACCGCGGTGTCGGTCATCAGCGCGCGGGTCTTTTCCGTGACCGCCTCGGCCGTGAGCGCGTCACCGACGAGCTGATCGGCGACCCCGGCGGCGACCGCCGCCTCGGCGTTGGCGAACTGGTCGGCGCCCTGCGGCAGGAACAGCTGCGGCAGCCCGGCGCCGAACGCGCCCATCGTCGTCCCGCTTCCGCCGTGGTGCACGACGACGTCCACATGCGGCAGCAGTTCGCTCTGCGGCACCCATGCCTCGAGCCGCACGTTCGCGGGAACCTCGCCCAGTGCGGTGAGATCGACGGACGGACCGGTGGCGACCAGCACGTCGACGTCGAGCGCGGCCAGGCCGGTGATCGCCTTGGTCAGCACGTCGGTGTTCCCGAACGCGGTGCCGAGCGTCAGGTAGGCGAGCGGACGGCTCCGGTCGCGGCCCTCGACCCCGGCGGGCAGATCACCCGGCACGCTCCAGCCGACCGGCCGCAACGGGATCCGCTTCACCGTGTCGAGGAACTCCGGTGACTGCACCGACTTCGGGCAGATGTCGACGACGTGGTCACCGAACGAGCCCTTCAGTTCGTCCTCGACACCGAATTCGGCGGCGGTAGCGCGGGCCCGCACACGGATTTCCTCACCGAGGTCGAACTCCGCCATCCGGCCGAAAGTGTGCCCGATACAAGGAATCCCGGCATGTTTGGCCGCGTAGGCCCCGCCGGCGTTCGCTGTCTCGTAGATCACCAGATCCGGTCGCCGCTCGGCGAGGATCGGCTTTAGGCCGGTGGCGAAAGCCCTCGGCAGGACCTCACCGAACACGCGGCCGATGACCTTGTAGAACTCCTTCTGCGGCAGCTGGCTCGGGTCCCCGTCGACGTCCTTCGCCGCCTCCGCGAACGCTTCGGCCATCGTGGCTCCGGCCGCGATACCCGTTATGCCCGCCTTCTCGATGTTCGGCAGGAAATCCTGTGTGGTGGCGAAGCTGACGTCGTGCCCGGCGTCGCGCGCGGCGACGGCGAGCGGGATGAGCGGGAAAGAATGTCCGTAGCCCCCCAGGGCCGTGAATATCAGGCGCATATCTCAACCGTAGCCGTAAGCTGGGCCGCGTGCCCATGACTGTTTCTTCGACGCTGCGGGACGCGGCTTTCCGCTGGATCGCCGACGATCCCGACCCCGCCACCCGTGCCGAACTGCAAGACGTCGTCGCCCGCGCACTGGGCGGCGAACCGGGACGCGCCGAGGAACTGGCCGACCGGATGGCCGGTCCGCTCGAATTCGGCACCGCGGGACTGCGCGGGCCAGTGCGGGCCGGGCCGAACGGGATGAATGTCGCCGTGGTCGTCCGCACCACCGCGGGCGTGGCCGCGTGGCTCACCGCGCACGGGCACGCGGGCGGGGTCGTCGTCGTGGGCCGGGACGCGCGGCACGGTTCGGAGGCGTTCGCTTCCGCCGCGGCGGAAGTGCTCACCGCGGCCGGTTTCGCCGTGAAAACACTGCCGGAGCCACTCCCGACGCCGTTGGTCGCCTATGCGGTGAAGCAACTCGGCGCGGTGGCCGGGATCCAGATCACCGCGTCGCACAATCCGCCCGCGGACAACGGTTACAAGCTCTACGACAGCTCCGGCGGGCAAATCGTCCCACCATCCGACGGCGAGATCGAACGGGCGATCGCCGCGGCCCCGGCCGCGGTGAGCGTGCCCCGATCCCCCGGCGCCGAAATCATCGACCCACGCGCGGGCTATCTCACCGAGGTCGCCGCGCTGCCCCGCGGCACCGCCCGCGACGTCCGGATCGCCGCGACCGCACTGCACGGCGTCGGCGCCGAGACGCTGCGAGCCGCGTTCGAGCGAGCCGGATTCACCGACGTGCACCTGGTCGCCGAACAGTCCACACCGGACCCCGGCTTCCCGACCGTCGCGTTCCCGAATCCCGAGGAACCGGGCGCGACGGATCTGCTGCTCGCCCTGGCGTCCACAGTGGACGCCGATCTCGCGGTCGCGCTCGACCCCGACGCCGACCGCTGCGCCCTCGGCGTCCGCGAGCCCGGCGGGACGTGGCGCATGCTGCGCGGCGACGAGACCGGCGTCCTGCTCGGCGCGCACATTCTGTCCACTTTGGATCGAACGGTGACCCCGGATCCGCTGGTGGCCACCACGATCGTGTCGTCATCGATGCTCGGCGAGATCGCGAAGGCACAGGGCGCGCGCTACGCCGAAACCCTGACCGGCTTCAAATGGCTGGTGCGCGCGGGCGAGGGCCTGGTGTTCGCCTACGAGGAGGCGCTGGGACTGTGCGTCAACCCGTCCTTCGTCCTGGACAAGGACGGCATCGCCGCCGCCGTCCTCGCGGCGGGACTCGCCGCCACGCTCAAGGCCGGGGGACGCACGATCCCCGAGACGCTGGACGAGCTTTTCCGCCGCCACGGTGTCCACCTGACGGACCAGGTTTCCTTACGGGTAACCGATCTCGCGGTGCGCGGCGAAATCATGGCGAGGCTCCGCGCCGCCCCGCCGGAGTCGCTCGCGGGCACGGACGTCACGCTCGAGGACCTGCTCCCGCACGCGGACGTGCTCCGGCTGACCGGCGAGGGACTGCGCGTGGTGATCCGCCCGTCCGGCACCGAGCCCAAGCTCAAGGCGTACCTGCAGGCAGCGCAGCCGCCGTCCGAGGATCTGGCGGCCGCTCGCGAGAGCACGTCCGCCCGGCTCGCCGCCCTGCGCGCGGACGTCGAGCAACTACTGTCCTGAACATGCCGACGCTGCTGATCGTCCACCACACGCCTTCGCCGTCGACACAGGCGATGTTCGAGGCCGCAGTCGCCGGCGCCACGCACCCGGACATCGAGGGCGTGGACGTCGTACGCCGCCCGGCGCTGGGCGCGACGGTCCCCGACGTGCTGGCCGCCGATGGTTACCTGCTGGGCACTCCGGCGAACCTCGGCAGCATGAGCGGGGCGCTGAAGCACTTCTTCGACACCGTGTACTACCCGTGCCTGGACGCCACGAAGGGTCGCCCCTTCGGCTACTACGTGCACGGGAACAACGACACGAGCGGCACCACCCGTCAGCTCGACGCCATCACCACCGGCCTCGGCTGGTCCCGCGTGGCGGATCCCGTCCTGGTCACCGGCGACCCCGCCAAAACCGACCTGGACGCCTGCGCCGAACTGGGCGGCACCCTCGCCGCCACCCTGATGGAATAGGTCACACATAAGTGAAGGCGGGGTGTGCGAACACACCCCGCCTTCGTCGGCCTCTACCGGAAGCCCTGGGGGTCGACCTCCGGCGGAAGGCCTGGGCCGAGGGTTCGCCGGACGGGCGATCAACCTCAGCCACACCAGCTTACTACGAAGAGGGGATCTTGACGACCCCGGGCATGCCACAACCTTCCGCCACGGTGTCCGTGTACCCCCAGGACGCGGAAACCGGAGCGGAAGGCGGGCGGGATCGCCGATCCCGCAGCGAGTGTAAACCACTGCATACGCGAGCCGTCAACAGATGCGTACAGTTGTCCCGGAGCCGGAGTTTTCACCGGGAACGGAAGGGGAGCCGGAGGATGTCACGGCAGCGCACGTTCGCCGAAAAGCTGACCGCCCTGATCGACTCTGCCCGGGTCGACGGCCGCGCGCCGCACAGCTATCGCGAGCTGTCGGCGGCCATCGAACGCGCCGGCGGTCCCGCCATGTCCCCCGCCTACATCCAGCAGCTGGCCACCGGCAAACGGATCAACCCGAAGATCCACTACGTCGAGGCGCTGGCGAAACTGTTCGGCGTTCCGGTGACGTACTTCTTCGACGAAAGCGAGAAGTCCGACACGGGCAGCCCGACGGGTGAGGCCAAACTGATGGCACTGCGCGCCCAGGAGCTGTCACCGCAGGGACGGCGGCAGGTGATGGATCTGCTCGACCTGGTCGAGCGCTACGAACGCGCCGAACGCGACAGTGCGGACGAACCGGACGAGCGAGAAAACCGATAAAGGAGCGGGAACCACGCAAACGGTCCCGCCGCCCGTGATCACCAGCACCGGCCGCGCCACGCCGACATGCCGTCAAGGCCACCTTGCGGGCGTCGGACGCCCCTAAGGTGACCTTGACGGCAGAGGTACGTCCAGTTTGGTGACAGCGTTTTAAAACGGTGTTATGGTCAGGGCTCCCCGATCGAGAAGGAGCCGGACATGCACGGGCCCGTTCAGCTGTTCACCGTGATCGCGCTGGTCTCGCTGCCGACGGTCATGTACGGCGGCTACGCGCTGATGGGCGTACTGCGCCGCCGCGAGCTGACCGAGTTCCAGCGCGGAATGTTCCGCGCCGGGCACGCGCACGCCGGCGTCCTGCTCGTCCTCACCCTCGCCGCGCTGCAGATCCTCAACCTCGGCGGACTCGGCGACACCGCCCGCTGGATCGTCTGCTTCCTGCTCCTGTTCGGCGTGCTCGCCCAGCCCGGCGGGATGTTCCTCAACCTGGCGGCCGGGAAACCCGGCAAGGCGGGTCACGCCGTCACCACCGGCGGCGCCGTGCTGCTGGCCGCCGCGATGCTGATGACCGCGTACGGCGTCGCGTTCCCCTGACGCCCGGCAAACCTGTCGGACCCGGTCGTTAAGCTTGCTGACGTGCCTGAATACCTGCCCACCGCGCCGACCAGGGGAACCCGCGACTTCCTCCCCGCCGAGATGTCCGTCCGTACGCAGGTTTTCGGCCATCTCTACGAGGTGCTGGAGCGTCGCGGCTTCCTCCGGTACGACGGCCCCATCCTCGAACCCGCCGAGATCTACGAGGCCAAGTCCGGCCAGGAGATCGCCGACCAGCAGTTGTACACGCTCACCGACAAGGGCGGCCGCCGCCTCGCGCTGCGCCCGGAGATGACCCCGTCGGTGGCGCGGATGATCGCCGGGAACGCGAAGTCGCTGTCGTTCCCCGTCCGCTGGTACAGCCACCCCAACTGCCACCGCTACGAGAAACCGCAGCGCGGCCGGGTGCGCGAGCACTGGCAGATCAACGCGGACATCTTCGGCTCGGACAGCGCCAACTGCGAGATCGAGATCTTCGAGCTGGTCCACGACCTGATGACCACGCTCGGCGCCACCGGCGACATGTTCGCGGTGCGCGTCAACGACCGGAACCTGCTGTCCTCGGCGCTGCTCGACCTCGTCGGCGTCAGCCCGGAGCACCTGGCGCAGGTCTTCGGGCTGGTCGACCGCTGGGAGAAGCTCGACAGCGAAAAGCTCGCCGAGAGCGCCGCCGGGATCGGCCTGTCGGACAAGCAGTTCGAGAAGCTCACCGAGGTGCTCGGCGCCGGGACGGCGCTGCTCGACGAGCTGCCCGAGCACGTCAAGGAGAGCTCGAACCTGGTCAAGGTCCTCGCGAGCAGCGCGGCGAGCCTGGTCCGGTTCGAGCCGATGATCGTGCGCGGCCTGGCGTACTACACGTCCACGGTGTTCGAGGTCTTCGACACCTCGCCGGAGAACCGCCGCGCGCTGTTCGGCGGCGGCCGCTACAGCGACCTCGCGTCGCTGTTCACGCCGCAGCAGATCCCCGGCATCGGGTTCGGCATGGGCGACGTCACGCTGATGGACTTCCTCGAAACCCACGAGCTGGCCCCGGCCCCGCGCAGCGAGGTCGACGTCATGGTTGTGCCGGTCGTCGAGGAGCTGTCCGACGCCGCCCGCGAGGTCGCGACGTCACTGCGCCGCGCCGGGCTCCGCACCTCGACCCCGATCGAACTGCGCAAGCTGGGCAAGGAGCTCGCCCGCGCCGACAAGGCGGGCGCGGCCGCCGTCGTCATCGTCGGCCAGGAGGACTGGGCCGCCGGGAACGTCACCGTCCGCTCACTCGCCACCCGCGAACAACACCAGGTCCCCGTCGCCGACGCCCCCGCCACCGTCCAGTCCCTCCTGTCCTGATCCAAACCCGCGAGTTACGCCTCCGATCACGCGAGATCTCCGTTCAATCACGCGAGATACGCGCCTGATCACGCGAGATGCGCGCCTGATCACGCGCGGAGGAAGCGGAGGGTGAAGGTGGCGCCGGCGCCGGGGACGCCGCGGGCGGCGATCGTGCCGCCGTGCCCGGCGACGACCTCGCGCACCAGGGCCAGGCCGAGACCGAAACGACGTCCCTCACCGTCAGTGCCCCGGGCGAAGCGCTCGAAGAGACGGGGCGCGTCCCGTTGTTCGAACCCGACGCCGGAATCCCGCACGCACAGTTCGACATGCCGCTCGTCCGGGGCGCCGAGCGTGACTTCGATCGTCCCGCCCGGCGGCGTGTGCCCGATCGCGTTGTCCAGCAACGCCGAAAGCACGCGCCGCAATGCCGTCGGCACCCCCGGCACGACGTACGCGCCGCCGTCGTCCGACACCGAGATCCGCACGTTCCGCTCCCCCGCGCGCACCGCCTCCGCCGCCACCGCCTGCTCCGCCAGCGCCCCGAGTTCGACCGGCTCCATCCGCGGCGGCTCCGCCCGCAACCGCGCCGAGAGCAACAGATCGTCGACGACCTCCCCCAGCTCCCGCGTCCCGCTCACCAGCTGGTCGACTTCCTCGGCCACCCGCGGCGGCACCGGCGAAACGCGCGTTCGCCGCGACAGCAACTGCGCCCGCGTGTGCAGCCGCGTCAACGGCGCGCGCAGTTCGTGGCTCGCGTCGGCGACGAACGTCCGCTGCCGCCGCAACGCCTCCCCCAGCGGCCGGATCACCCGGCCCGCCAGCAGATAGCCGGTGAGCACGGCGGCGACCAGCGCCAGCGCCTCGGCAACAGCGAACCCGGTGAGCAGCGAATACCGGTCCTGGAGCTGGTAGATCTGTTCGAAGAACGCCTGCGAGATCACACCGCCGTGATTCTCCGTGCGGATGGTGTAGACCATGCCGCCCAGTTCCCTGGTCTCGGTGAAGACGTCCCCGTCGGCGGGCACCCGCGCGAACGACTCCGTCACCGGCATCCCGGCAGGTGGCTCCCCCGGCGGCACATGCCCGCCGACGCTGAACAACCGCACACAGCCCGGCGGCGGCACCGACAGTCCCTGCCGGATGGTCCAGGCCAACGTGCGCTCGGCCTCCGCCCGCTGGCCGCCGATCAGCACCGCGAACGCGATCACCCCGGAGACGAACACCAGCAGCGTGATCACCACCGCGATCTCGCCGGCGACCAGCCGCCGCGCCCGGCGCAGCTCCCGCGCCTCCGGGTCCCCGCGCGAGGGTCTCACACCGCGCCGATCTGATACCCGAGCCCGTGCACGGTGCGCACCACGCCCCGGCCGAGCTTGCGCCGCAGGTAGTACACATAGGTGTCCACAATAGACTCTCCGGTCGAGTCCGCGAAGATGTTGCTGCGCAACGACTCCCGCGGATGAATCGCTTTCGGCCGCTGCGCCAGCGTGCGGAGCAGCTCGAACTCCCGGCCGGACAACGTGATCCGCTCGCCGACGGCCAGCACCACCTCGTGCCGCCGCAGATCCAGCTCCGCCGTGCCGAGCGGCAGACTCTCCGCGCCGTCGAGGTCCCGCCTGCCGAGCGCGCGCAGCCTCGCCAGCAGCTCCTCGGTCTCGAACGGCTTGACGAGGTAGTCGTCCGCACCCGCGTCCAGCCCGTCCACCCGATCCCCGACATCGCCCAGCGCGGACAGCACCAGCACCCTCGTGGCGACGCCCTTGCGCCGGAGCGCGGCGAGCATCGCCAGCCCGTCCATCGCCGGAAGCCTGCGATCGACGATCATCACGTCGTAGTGCCCGACCAGGCCGAGATGCAGCCCGCGCTGGCCGTCGTGCGCCAGCACGGGTTCGTAGCCCTCGTCCGCAAGCAACTCGGCGAGCATCCCGGCCAGTTCGCGGTCGTCCTCGACCACGAGCACACGCTTTCCTGCCTCTTCGCGCACGAATTCATACTGGCAGTCATTTCCTCGTACTTGAACCCTCAACTCTGCGAACAGAGGCCCGGCGGCGGACGGGAATCCGACACAGGTCCCGTTCACCGGGACATCGGCTCAACGCCCGGCCTCGTCGAAGTACGTGGCGCACAAGCGTTTCCGCCGCGCGTCGACAACCATGTACGTACCGAAGACCAGCTGCGCGAGACTCCGCCAGACGTCCTCCCAGCGGTCCCGCACGAACATCACCGCCAGCGCGGCACGACGGCTTCTCGGCGCCTGCCGGGGCGTCAGCAGACACGGCCCCCGGTTCGGAATCGACCGCGTATGCGCGGCACTCGTCGCGAGCGAGTAGCGCCGCAGCACCTCCCGCAGTACGACACGCATAGTCACCGGTGCCAGCCCGCGCGCCGGGCACGGCCGGTTCTGCGTACTGCCGAACGGCAGGAAGTTGACGTCCACAGTGGACTGCTTGAGCCACCGGTCCGGATCGAACTTCTCCGGGCACTCGTACCCGGCGTGGTGATATTCCGGGTAGCTGAAGCACAACACGCTGCCCTCGGTGATCGTGGTGTGCGCCAGCTCGATGTCCGCGGTGGTGATCCGGTGCGCGATCCCGAACAACGGATAGACACGCAGGCATTCGTCGAGCACGCGATCGACGTAGTCCTCGTCGTCGGGGTCGGCGGCGAGCCGGTCTTGGACATCGGGATGCCGCGCCACGACCATCAGCAGATGGGTCATCGCCTCGGACATCTGCACCACGGCCGTGTTGAAGAACGTCCCCTGCAGGTAATACGCCTTTTCCACAGTGGACAGTCGGGACGGCAGCGGATGCGGGACGTCGTCCAGCCTGCGCCGCAGGTAATCGGTCAACCGCTTCCGGCGGCGCATATGGCGTGGGCGCACGCATTTCAGGGCGGAGACGACGTCGTCGGCGTTGGCCACGATGAGCGCGCGAGCCTCGGCAGGGCACTGTTCGCCGAACACCAGCTCGTAGTACAGCTCGGCCCAGATCGGCATCATCGCGTCCCGCAGCCGGACGAACCCGCCCTCGCCGAGTTCGTCGAGCACGCGTGCCACGCACCGCCGGGTCAGCTCCTCGGACTCCGCCTTCGTCCTGACCAGGATCTGCCGCGTCGTCTTCGCGACCTCGTCGTAGCGCGGCCCAGCCTCCAGATGTTCCTGGTGTACATGGGAACCCGGTTCGAGCCAGTACCAGAACAGGTCGGACAGCGCGGCGCCGCGGCTGCGTCCCCCGGCGGCCGGATCGGCGTAGACCCGTTTGAAGTCCTCGATCCCGATCCGGTCGCCGGGGATCGGCACCCCCTCGTCGCCGTTGACCAGCGCGAAAATCCGCATCCGCAGCGCCACGATCCGTCCTGGCAGCCAGGACGGGAGCGTCACGACGAGCACGGCGAGCAGCGCACGGAGCGCGAGCCGCCTCATCGGTGGCTCCGGACCAGGTCGGCAGTGAGGTCACGCGGCGAGGTCGCGCCACACAACGCGAGCGTATGGTCGAATTCCTCCCGCAGCTGCTCCAGTACCCGCGTGACGCCGTCGCGGCCCTCCGCCGCGAGACCCCACAGCACCGGGCGCCCGATGCCGACCGCCGACGCGCCGAGAGCAAGCGCTTTCACCACGTCCGTGCCACGCCGGACCCCGCCGTCGAGGATCAGCGGGACGACGCCCGCGACCGCCGCGGCGATCTCCGGCAGCGCGTCGATCGTGGCGGGCACGGTGTCGAGCTGACGGCCGCCGTGGTTGGACACGACCAGCCCGGCGACGCCGTGCCGCACCGCGAGCCGCGCGTCCTCGGGATGCAGCACGCCCTTGATCAAGATCGGCAACGCGGTGAGCTGGCTTAGCCAGTCGATGTGTTCCCAGGAGAACTCGGCCGACATCCCGATCGGGCACACGCTCCCCGTGTCACCATGCCGCATGTTCTCCGCGACCATCCCCGGTGGCAGATCGTGGAAGCCGTGCCGGACGTCGCGTTCCCGCTTGCCCATGACCGGTGAGTCGACGGTGACCACCAGCGCCTTAACCCCGGCCCGTTCGGCGCGGCGCACGATCGCCTCGGAGAATGCGAGGTCGGGCTGAAGGTAGAGCTGGAACCACAGCGCCGGATCCGGCGCGACCTCGCACGCGGCCGCCACGACGTCCTCGACGGCCATGGTCGAAGCCATGCTGACGATCATGATCGTGCCCGCCGCCGCGGCCGCTTTCGCCGTCGCCGCCTCCCCCTCCGGATGCGCGAGCCGGTGGAAGGCCGTGGGAGACACCAAGATCGGCATCGACGCCGTCGATCCGAGCAGCGCTACGGCGAGATCACGTTTGTCGCTCCCCCGGAGCGCCCTGGGCAGCAGGTTGATCCGCGCGAAAGAGTCCTCATTGGACTTGGCGGTGAGTTCGTCGCCCGCGGCTCCCGCGAAGAAGTCGTAGTGCGCCGGGTCGAGCTTCTGGCGTGCCGTCTCTTCGAAATCGGCGATGGCAGGCATCCGTCACCTCTCAGGCCCAGGCCGTCGGCTTCCACCGCCAGCCTGCCCCGCCGATCTCAGAAAACCCTCAGAGCTGCTGAAGGGGACTTTCCTCGCATGCGATGCGAGGAAAGTCCCCTTCAGCCCACGGTCAGCCGTTGACGAGGGACATGCCCGACTCGGGGTAGCGGCCGCCCGCGACGGCATCGGCCGGGACGGCCTGTTCGATCGCCGCCAAGTCCTCTGTGGACAGTTCGAGGGTGGCCGCGGCGACGTTCTCTTCGAGGTACTTACGCCGCTTGGTGCCCGGAATCGGCACGACGTCGGAGCCGCGCGACTGCACCCAGGCCAAGGCGAGCTGACCCGCCGTCACGCCCTTCTTCTCCGCCAAGGCCCGCAAGGCGTCCACGATCGCGAGGTTCCGGTCGAGGTTCTCGTCCGCGAACCGCGGCTGGTTCGCCTGCCGGAAGTCGCCCTCGGCGAAGTCCTTTTTGGACGTGAAGCGCCCGGTCAGGAAACCCCGCCCCAGCGGCGAATACGGCACAACACCGATACCCAGCTCACGACACGTCGGCACGATCTCGGCCTCGATGTCCCGCGACCACAGCGACCACTCGGTCTGCACCGCCGTGATCGGGTGCACCGCGTGCGCCCGGCGGATCGTCGCGGCACTCGCCTCGGACAGCCCGATGTGCCGGATCTTGCCCTGCTCCACCAGCGAGGCCAGCGCGCCAACGGTCTCCTCGATCGGCGTGTTCGGGTCCACCCGGTGCTGGTAATACAGGTCGATGTGATCGACCCCGAGACGGCGCAAGGACGCCTCGGCGGCCGACCGCACGTACTCCGCGTCGCCCCGGACGCCGCGCTTCGACGGGTCCGCCGGGTCACGCACGATGCCGAACTTCGTCGCCAGCACGACGCTGTCCCGCCGACCGGCGATGGCGCGGCCGACCAGTTCCTCGTTCTTGAACGGCCCATACATGTCGGCCGTGTCGAGCAGGGTGACGCCCAGTTCGAGCGCACGGTGGATGGTGGCGATCGACTCGGCGTCGTCGCCCTGCCCGTAGAACTCGCTCATGCCCATGCAGCCGAGCCCCTGCGCGCTGACCTCCAGCGCGCCGAGCCTGCGGGTGGGCACCGTCGAGTCACTCATGATTCTCCCTGCCTGTAACGAAAAACGCTGATTCACTTGCCCGCGGCGCGCGCGAGCCGCTCCGGGTAGCGCTCCCCGGCGAAAGCGTCCACGGGAGCGGCCTGCTCGATGGCCGCGATGTCCTCTTCGGACAGTTCCAGCGACGCCGCCGCGACGTTCTCTTCCAGGTACTTGCGCCGCTTCGTGCCCGGGATCGGCACGACGTCAGAGCCGCGCGACTGCACCCAGGCCAGCGCGAGCTGACCCGCTGTCACACCCTTCTTCTCCGCCAACGCACGCAATGCGTCCACGATCGCGAGGTTCCGGTCGAAGTTCTCGTCCGAGAAACGCGGCAGACCGCGGCGCATGTCGTCCTCGGGCAGGTCCTTCACCGAGGTCACCGCGCCGGTCAGGAAACCACGTCCCAGCGGGGAGAACGGCACGACGCCGATACCCAGCTCGCGGCAGGTGCCGAGGATCTCCGCCTCGATCCCGCGAGTCCACAGTGACCATTCGCTCTGCAGCGCCGTCACCGGGTGGACGGCGTGCGCCGCGCGGATGGTCGCCGCGCTCGCCTCGGAAATCCCGGCATACCGGATCTTCCCGGCTTCGGCCAATTCGGCGAGCGCGCCCCAGGTCTCCTCGATCGGCGTGTCCGGGTCGACGCGGTGCTGGTAGTAGAGGTCGATGTGGTCGACGCCGAGACGTCGCAGCGACTCGTCACAGCTCTGCTTGACATACGCGGCGTCACCGCGCGCGCCCATCTGGTCACCGTTCCACACGATGCCGAACTTCGTCGCCAGCACGACGTCGTCACGACGGCCGGCGATCGCGCGGCCGACCAGCTCTTCGTTGACGCCCGCCGCGTAGACGTTCGCGGTGTCCAGCAGCGTCACGCCGAGTTCGAGCGCGCGGTGGATCGTCGCGATCGACTCTTCCTCGTTGTCGCGGACGCCGTAGGCCTGGCTCATGCCCATGCAGCCCAGGCCCTGCGCGCCGACTTCGAGGGCCCCCAGCTTGCGAGTGTTCACGCGGATATCTCCTGAATGGTGGTGGTGCCGCTGATTTCGAGCACCTTGCGTTCGAGCTGCTCGTAGTTGTCGATCTTGTAGTCGAGGATGTCGAGACAGGCCTGCAGCTCGGCGATCCGCTCGGCCACCGCCTGCCGCTGCTCGACGAGGATCGCCTTCCGCCGTCCCGCGCTGGCGGTGCCGCGGCTGCGCAACGAGGCGTACTCGCGCATGCGCTTGATCGACATGCCGGTGAGACGGAGCTTGGTGAGGAACCCGAGCCAGGCGAGATCGTTGTCCGAATACGCCCTTCTGCCCGCCGTGTCCCGCGCGGGCGGATCGACGAGTTTGATGCGCTCGTAGTACCGGAGGGTGTCGATGGACAACCCGCTACGTCGCGCGGCTTCCGCTATCGAGTAGCTCATGACCTCGACAGTACGACCTGGAGTGCACTCCAGGTCAAATCGCTTCCCTCGCGATTGGTAACACTGTTGCGATACGCTCGGTACATGCCGCGTCCTCGCACCCACGACGAAGCCCTCCGGCTCAAGCTGCTCGACCGAGCCGGCGAACTCATCTCCGCCGACGGCCCGAAGGCCCTCTCGCTCCGCAAGCTCGCCGCCGAAGCGGGGACGTCGACGACCGCGGTGTACTCACTGTTCGGCAGCAAGCCGGACCTCGTCAATGCCCTGTACATGGAGGGCTTCCGGCGCTTCGGGTCACGCATGGCGGCGGTCGCGCGCTCGGGCGACCCGGTGGCCGACCTCGTCGCGCTGGGGGCCGCGTACCGTGCGAGCGCGCTGGCCGACCCGCATCTGTACGCGATCATGTTCACCAAGTCGGTGCCCGGCTTCGAGCCGAACGAGGAGGCCGAGAAGCTGGCGCGGTCCAGCCTCCAGCCGCTGCAGGAAGTCATCTCGGCGGCGATCGCGGCCGGGATCTTCGTCGACGTCCCGGCCGAGACGATCGCGGTCAGCTGCTGGGGCATCGTGCACGGGCTGGTGTCGCTGGAGCTGACCGGAAACCTGCCCGACGAGTTCAGCGTCGGCGGCGCCTACGAAACCGCCCTTCGCGCCAACGCCTCCGGCTGGCTGCGTCCCTGAAGGTCCAGTGTGGACGGTGGGTCAGACGGCGCCGTATTGGCGGTCGCCCGCGTCGCCGAGGCCGGGGACGATGAAGCCGGAGTCGTTGAGCCGCTCGTCGACGCTCGCGGTGACGATCCGCATCGGCAGGCCGCTCTTCTCCAGATGCGAGATGCCCTCGGGAGCCGCGAGCGCGCAGATGGCCGTGACGTCGGCGGCGCCGCGATCGGTCAGCAGGCGGATCGTGTACTCCATCGAGCCGCCGGTCGCGAGCATCGGGTCGAGCACCATCACCGGCCGGTCCGCGAGCGACTCCGGCAGCGACTCCAGATACGGCGTCGGCTGCAGCGTCTCCTCGTCGCGGGCGAGGCCGACGAAGCCCATCTGCGCGTCCGGGATCAGCTTGTGCGCCTCGTCGGCCATGCCGAGACCCGCGCGCAGCACCGGCACCAGCAGCGGCGGGCTGGCCAGGGCGATCCCCTCGGTGCGCGCGACCGGGGTGTGGATGCGCTCGGTGCGCACGGGCGCGTCCCGCATGGCTTCGTAGACGAGCATGACGGTCAGCTCGTGCAACGCGGCACGGAAAGCGGCGCTGTCCGTGCGCGCGTCGCGCATGGTGGACAGCCTGGCCTTGGCCAGCGGGTGATCGACGACGTGCACATCCATGGCGGTTAATCTAACCCGCGCACCGAGTCGATGTCTCGGGTCGTCTCGTAGTGGTTCACCGCCTCGAAGAAGTGGCCCACGACACCGGCGAGCTTCTCCGACGGCCATTTCGGGACGTTCGGCCCCGCGCTGTCCTCCGGTGCCCCGATCACCACGGTCATCCGCCAGGTGGCGTACGCGCCGTTGATCGTCCACGACTGCTCCATCTTTCTCCTCCTCCGCATGAGCCAACCATTTCCGCTTGCGTTCGGGGCACGCAAACTTCCTTCAGGTGACATGCCTTTCTTGCCACCGGGGCATGACGGAAGAGTGTGCCCATGGGAAATCGCAAGGGGATCTCGGTGCGGCAGCGTCGGGTGTCGGCGCAATTGCGAATGCTGCGGCTCGAACGCGGCTTGACATGCAAGGACGTCGCCGACGCGCTGGACTGTTCGGAAAGCAAGATCAGCCGCATGGAAACCGGCGTACGCGGCCTGTACGCCGACGAAGTGTCGGCGATTCTCGGCTTTCTCAAGGTCCCGGCGCAGATCCGGCACGAGCTGGTCGCGCTCGTCCGCGACGGCGAAGAGCGCAACTGGCACGAGATCCACGGCAAGCTGCCGCCCAATTGGAAGGAGCTGATGCAGTTCGAAACCGACGCCGTGTCCATCCGCAACTACGAGCCGCTCTTGTTCCCGGGACTCGCCCAGGTCCCGGACTACTCGCGTGCCATCATCCGCGGCGTGCATCCGAGACTCACCGATGCCGAAATTGACGCTTTGGTCGCCACACGCATGTCGCGGCAGGTCATCTTCAGCCGACGCCCGGCACCCAACATCCACTTCATCGTGGACGAGACCGTTCTCACGCGCCCGGTGTGCGCAGCCGAGATCCGACGTGCTCAGTTACGAAATCTGCTCAGCTTGAGCGAGCGCAAGAGCACCGTGGTTCAGGTGGTGCCGTTCACCGCACCGGCGTATCCCGGCTTGGACGGCTCCTTCGCAATCCTCGACTTCGACTCGGCATCGCCCGTTACCTACATGAACAGCCCGGGCACTAGCAGTTTTCTCGAGGACGATGCGGAGATCGAGCGTGTTAAGCTTGCCTGGCAAGACATTCACGCCGTCGCACTGTCACCCGACGAGTCGATGCGGCTTGTTGCCGACATCATCGGCACGTTGACCGGCCCCTAGGAGGCGGGAACCGTGATCACCCCAGGCACCTGGCAGAAGAGCAGCTATAGCGGCGGCGACGCCAACTGCGTCGAAGTCGGCGCCTGGCAGAAGAGCAGTCACAGCACCGACCAGGCCAACTGTGCCGAGGTCAGTGCCTGGCACAAGACTTCCTACAGCAGTGGCAGCGGGGCCAACTGCGCCGAGGTGGCCACCGCTCCGCTCGTCGTGGCCGTGCGCGACACCAAGGACCGCGACGGCGGCCAGCTCACTCTCCCCGCCCCCGCCTGGTCCGCCTTCCTCACCACCCAGCGTTGAAGTCCGTGAATGCCACATTGAGGGACTCTGACTCCCTCAATGTGGCATTCACGGACCACTACGAGGGCTGCCGAGCGAACCAGTCGACCCAGCGACGCTGCCAGGGCGTCTCGACGGCGTGCTTGGTGTAGTGCTCTCGAACCCACGTAATAGCTTCATCGCCCGAAAGGCCCGAGAGCGTCGTGAGGCACGAGAGGACTGTCCCGGTCCGGCCCGAACCGCCGTAGCACGCGACTTCGACGTCTTCACCCGCGAGAGCCCGCGCGTGCAGGCCGAGGATGCTCTGTCGCGCGGCGTTACGGTCGCGGGGCAGCAGAAAATCCGGCCACTGGATCCATTCGCGTTCCCAGGACAACCCACCGTCGTACTTGCGCCGTAGCTTGCCCGACCCCAGGTACAGCCCGAAATCGGGGGACGTCCCCTCGGGCACACCGCGCCGGAGACCCCGGCCGCGCACCCGGACACCACCGGGCAGTTCAATCGCTCCCACCAGCATGCGTCCCATCTTGCCCGTGTCGGCCATTAGATGGACGCCGGTGACCCCG
This sequence comes from Amycolatopsis sp. NPDC058986, assembly GCF_042741125.1. Classification (NCBI taxonomy): domain Bacteria; kingdom Bacillati; phylum Actinomycetota; class Actinomycetes; order Pseudonocardiales; family Pseudonocardiaceae; genus Amycolatopsis; species Amycolatopsis sp. NPDC058986. Next base: position 54,578 of record NZ_JBHYJW010000049.1, read on the forward strand.
GATGGGTCTAGGCTACGCGGGGTGAGCGATCAGCCAGCCGTCCCGCCGGACCAGATGCGCATCTCCGACGCCGACCGCGAGCGCGTCGCGCAGGTGCTGCACACCGCGCTGTCCGAGGGCCGCATCACGGTCAACGAACTCGAAGAACGCCTCAGCACGGTGTACGCCGCGAAGACGGCCGGCGAGCTGAAACCGGTCACCGCGGATCTGCCCGCGACCACCGCGTCCGGCGTCATCGAACCCGCGACGTCACGCGCGCTCGGCCTGCCCGACGAGCGGATCGGCGGGCATCCCGGCTCGCAGGCGTCGATCGCGATCATGTCCGGGGCGACGCGCAAGGGCAGCTGGGTACTTCCGCCGCAGCACAACAGTTTCGCGTTCTGGGGCGGCGTCGACATCGACCTGCGCCGGGCCCGGTTCGCCGAGCGCGAATGCACGATCACCGCGGTGGCGATCATGGGCGGCATCGACATCGTCGTCCCCGACGACGTCAACGTCGAGGTCACCGGGGTCGGCTTCATGGGCGCGTTCGAGCTGCAGGACAGGGCGGGCACGCCGCCCGCGCCGCCCACGGCACCGACCGTCCGCATCAACGGACTGGCCTTTTGGGCAGGCGTCACGGTCTATCGCAAGCCCGCAAAGCGGGACGAAAGTCCTCAGCTCGAAGCCTGATTTTTGCTACGCTGGACGGCATTCATCGAGGGGGAAGCGATGCGCCGTTCACTCGGTTTCGTCCTGTCCATCGCCACGTGCGCCACGGTGTTCACCGGCACCGCGCACGCCGGCACCGACCCGCGACAGGCCGCGATGGACGCAGCGGTGGCGTCCGGGATTCCCGGCATGGTCGCGGTGGCGCCGGATTGGCGCGGCGCCAGCGGGGTCCGGGAGGTCGGCCGTCCCGGCAAGCCCGATTCGTCCGGCCGGTTCCGCGTCGCGAGCGTGTCGAAGTCGTTCACCGCGACGCTCGTGCTGCAACTCGTCGGCGAACATCGGGTGTCACTCGAAGACGTCATCCAGGAGCGGCTGCCCGGGGTGCTGCCGTACGCCGAGCCGGTCACGGTCCGGCAGTTGCTCCAGCACACCAGCGGCGTCCCGCGCGACCTCGCCCCTGAGGACGGCTGGGGTTCGCTGCCGGAGATCGACACCGAGCGGTTCGTCCATTTCGACCCGGCCGAGCAGGTCCGGCTGAGCACGAAACACCCACTGCTGTTCAAGCCGGGCACGGCGTGGTCGTATTCGAACACCGGCTACAACGTGCTCGGCATGCTGGTCGAGAAGCTCACCCACCAGCCGCTGGCGCGCGTCCTCGCCGAGCGGATCACCGGGCCGCTGGGCCTGCACGACACGTTCATCCCCGGCGATTTCCCGTTCTTGCCGCACGCCGCCGCGCACGGCTACGAGCAGTTGTATCCGGCGCCGCACGCGCGCACCGACGTCACGACCTACAACTACACGCGCTATTTCGGCGCTGGTCAGGTCATTTCCAGCGCCGGGGATTTGAACCGTTTCTTCCGGGCCCTGTTCGACGGGAAACTGCTGCCGCCCGCGCAACTCGCGGAAATGAAGAAGACGGTGCGCGCGATCGACGTCACGCTCGGCGACACGGGCCTCGACTACGGGCTCGGGCTGATGAAGATCGACCTGGGCAAGGTGTGCGGGAAGCCCACGATCGTCTGGGGACACGGCGGGGACTTGCCGGGGTTCAACACCTTCAGCTTCGTCGCGGATTCGGGCCCGAAGCAGATCAGCACGCTCGCGACGATCGACCTCACCGCGAACAAGGAGCAGGCGGTCAAGCGGCAGCTGCCGTTCGTGAACGAGTTCTGCGCGGTTCCAGTGGCTTCGGCTCCGCTCGTCGCGATGTCGCTGTAGCTCGCCCGATCGGGCATCCGGTTCCGCCCCGGCGCCGGTGTCCGAGGGCGGGCCGGGGCGTGGTGGCGTCAGCAGACTCGGACGGTATGCGGATCTTTTCGAGAATCGTCACCACCGGCCTGCTGGCCGGGGCCCTCGCTCTCGCGGCGCTGCCCGCCTCCGCCTTCGCGGAGGGCGGCCCGCCGACCAAGAACGTCGGCCCGTCACCCTGGCCCGCGCTGGCCGACACTCCCCAGCCGATCCCGGCGCTGCGCGGTAACGAGGGCGAGCCGCCCGGCACGTTCGCGCCTGCCAAGCTGCCAGGCCGCCCGAAGGCCGGGGAGGTCACGCTCGCGGACACTCCGGTTCCCATCCCGCCGTTCGCGGCCGACGACAGCCCCGGCCCGGTGCCTCCCTTCGCCCCGGGCGGCGGCCCCGGCCCGATCCCGCCGTTCGCGCCCCAGCCCTTCCCTGCCTGAGCACGTCGGCCGGTGTCGGACCCGCCGCTTACACTCACGGGTATGACAGCTACGACCAGCTCGTCAGCGGTGCCGGCCACCCCGGCACCGCTGACGGACGCGACTCGCGACGAGGCGAGCCTGCGCCGGTTCCTGCACGGGCTACCCGGCGTCGACCAGGTCGGTGTCGAGCAGCGCGCGGCGGGCCTGGCCACCCGCAGCATCAAGAAGGACGCCAAGCGCTGGGCGATCGACACCGCCATCTCCATGGTCGACCTGACCACGCTCGAGGGCGCCGACACCCGCGGCAAGGTCCGCGCGCTCGCCGCCAAGGCGCTGCGGCCCGACCCGGAGCGGCCGGACACGCCGCGCGTCGGTGCCGTGTGCGTGTACCCGGACATGGTCGCGACGGCCGTCGAAGCGCTGAAAGGCAGCGGCGTGCACGTCGCGAGCGTCGCGACCGGGTTCCCCGCCGGGCGCACGAGCCGCGAGATCAAGCTGGCCGACACGAAGATCGCCGTCGACGCGGGCGCGCACGAGGTCGACATGGTGATCGACCGCGGCGCCTTCCTCGAAGGCCGCTACCTGGACGTCTTCGAGGAGATCCAGGCGGTGAAGGCCGCCTGCGGCGAGGCACACCTCAAGGTCATCCTGGAGACCGGCGAGCTGGCGACGTACGACAACGTGCGCCGCGCCTCCTGGCTCGCGCTGCTGGCGGGCGGCGACTTCATCAAGACCTCCACCGGCAAGGTCTCCCCCGCCGCGACACTGCCCGTCACGCACGTGATGCTGCAGGCGGTGCGCGACTGGTTCACCCATACCGGCGAACTCCGCGGCGTCAAGCCCGCGGGCGGGATCCGGACCACCAAGGACGCGATCAAGTACCTGGTCGCGGTGCACGAGGTCGCCGGCGAGCAGTGGCTGACCCCGGACCTGTTCCGCTTCGGCGCGTCGAGCCTGCTCAACGACCTGCTGCTGCAACGCCGCACCCAGACCGACGGCCACTACAGCGGCCCCGACTACGTGACGGTGGACTGATGCCCGTTTTCGATTACGCGCCCGCGCCGGAATCGCGCGCCATCGCGAATCTCAAGGACCATTACCGGCCGTTCGTCAACGGCGAATTCGTCGACGGCTCGGGTGAGCCGCTGAAGTCGATCAACCCCGCCACCGAAGAGGTCCTCGCGGAGGTCGGTACCGCTTCGGTGTCCGATGTGGACACCGCGGTCAAGGCGGCCCGCAAGGCGTACAACACTGTCTGGTCGAAGATGCCGGGCACCGAGCGGGCGAAGTACCTGTTCCGGATCGCGCGGCTGATCCAGGAACGCTCGCGCGAGCTGGCCGTGCTGGAGACGCTGGACAACGGCAAGCCGATCAAGGAGTCGCGTGACTCCGACGTGCCGACGGCCGCCGCGCACTTCTTCTACCACGCGGGCTGGGCCGACAAGCTCGACTACGCGGGCTACGGACCTTCGCCGCGGCCACTCGGCGTCGCGGGTCAGATCATCCCGTGGAACTTCCCGCTACTCATGCTGGCGTGGAAGATCGCGCCCGCGCTGGCCACCGGCAACACGGTGGTGCTGAAGCCCGCCGAGACCACGCCGCTGACGGCGCTGGTTTTCGCCGAGATCTGCCAGCAGGCCGAGCTTCCGCCGGGCGTGGTCAACATCCTGCCCGGCGCCGGTGACATTGGTTCGTCCATTGTGGAGCATTCCGATGTGGACAAGATCGCGTTCACCGGCTCGACCGACGTCGGGAAGCTGATCCAGCGCCAGGTCGCGGGCACGCCGAAGAAGCTGACACTGGAACTGGGCGGCAAGGCGGCGAACGTCGTGTTCGAGGACGCGCCGCTGGATCAGGCCGTCGAGGGCATCGTCAACGGGATCTTCTTCAACCAGGGCCACGTCTGCTGCGCGGGTTCCCGGCTGCTCGCCCAGGAATCCATTGTGGACGAGCTGCTGGACAAGCTGCGCCACCGTGTTTCGACGCTGCGGCTCGGCGACCCGCTGGACAAGAACACCGACATCGGCGCGATCAACTCCGCCGAGCAGCTGGCGAAGATCAAGGGCCTCGTCGAGTCGGGCGACGCCGAGGGCGCGCAGCGCTGGACGAGCCCGTGCCCGGTGCCGGATCGCGGATTCTTCTTCGCCCCCACGGTGTTCTCCGACGTGCACCAGTCGATGCGGATCGCCCGCGAGGAGATCTTCGGGCCGGTCCTTTCGGTGCTGACGTTCCGCACTCCGGACGAGGCGGTGGCCAAGGCGAACAACACGCCGTACGGGCTGTCGGCCGGGATCTGGACGGAAAAGGGCTCCCGGATCCTGTGGATGGCGAACCAGCTACGCGCGGGCGTCGTCTGGGCCAACACCTTCAACCGCTTCGACCCCGCCGCACCGTTCGGCGGCTATCAGGAATCCGGATTCGGCCGCGAGGGCGGGCGCACCGGGCTGGAGGCGTACCTCGATGTCTGAGACCCGGCTGTCCGTCGCCAAGACGTACAAGCTCTACATCGGCGGGAAGTTCCCGCGCTCGGAATCGGGGCGGGTGTACCCGGTCGCCGATCCGAAGGGGAAGTTCCTCGCGAACGCCGCGCACGCCTCGCGCAAGGACGTGCGGGACGCGGTGGTCGCGGCACGCAAGGCGTTCGGCGGCTGGTCGTCGGCGACGGCGTACAACCGCGGCCAGGTGCTCTACCGCGTCGCCGAGATGCTGGAGGGCCGCCGCGAGCAGTTCATCAGCGAGGTCGGCGCGTCCGAGGGCGTCACCGCGAAGAAGGCACAGTCCCTTGTGGACGCTTCGATCGACCGGTGGGTCTGGTACGCGGGCTGGACGGACAAGATCGCGACCGTGCTGGGCGCGGCGAATCCCGTCGCGGGGCCGTACTTCTCGTTCACCGTCCCGGAACCGACCGGCGTCGTCGGCGTGCTCGCGCCGCAGCAGTCGTCGCTGCTCGGCTTGGTCAGTGTCCTGGCGCCAGTACTGGCGACCGGCTCGACGGCGGTCGTCGTCTCCAGCGCCGAACGTCCGCTGCCCGCGATCACCCTGTCGGAAGTCCTTGCCACGTCGGACCTTCCCGGCGGCGTCGCGAACATCCTCACCGGCCGCGCCGCCGAACTGGGCCCCTGGCTCGCCTCCCACGGCGACGTCAACGCCCTCGACCCCACCGGCGCCGCACCCACCGACCGGGCCGACCTCGCCCGCGAAGCCGCCGGCACGGTGAAACGCGTCCTGACCGTGCCGAATGCCGAACCGGACTGGACCACCGCGCCCGACCTGTCCCGGCTGCGCCGCTATCTGGAAGCGAAGACCGTCTGGCACCCCACCGGCGTCTGACCACAGGTGTGTCTCTGAGGCGGGCTCGCGCCTCAGAGACACACTGCAAAGCTCCGTCGATCACGGAGCGTGACTTACTCGTCACGTGTTACGTTAGCGACCAGGACACAGCGCTGGGAGGGTCGCTGATGGACGAGGAACGGTGGGGCTTCGAAGAGGACGACGAGTGGGAAGAGGACCAGCCACCGTCAACGTCGGATCCGCAGTCCGAGGACACCGAGAGCATCACCGGCAGTGATGGCGATGCGATCATCACTGTGCACATCGCGTCGACCGGACAGCCGATCGCCGTGAAGCTCGAACCAGGCTGGAAGCAGTCGGTCGACCCGAGGGCCCTACACGGCAGCGTGGTGGCCGCCGCCAACACCGCCACAATGCAGGCGCTCGCCTGGCAAGTGGAGAACCCGCAGGGACATGACCTCCACATGTGGTCCTCCAGCGACGCGAGCCAGGCTGAAGAATCACCGCTGACCGCCGCCGACATGGACCGCCTCTCTCAAGCAGCCGACGCCGAAATAAAACAGTTCATGGAGCGGGCCACAGCCAACGTCGACTCACCTGTCTCCCGCGAAAGCGCGGGTGGTCACGTGTCAGGAACTGCGCTGAATGGCCGAATCACCGAGTGCTCGATCGATCCGAACTGGGCGGCGTCTGCACGCAATGCCGAAATCGAGAGCGAAGTCCTTGACGTACTTCAAGCTCTCCACACAGAAGGCGCTCCGAACCAGGTCATCCCGGACAGCCCGGCCATCAACGAGATCATGAGCCTGCTCTTCGACCCGCAACGCCTGATGCGCCGCACCGGCCTCATCCCGCGAAGTTCCCCTACTGAACCCGAAGGAGACGACCGGCAATGAGCGACACCGAAGTGGCCTTGGAAGCCTTACGATCGGACGCGAAGGTGTGGAATCAAGCCGCCGATAGCCTCCTGGGCCCTACCCGGGAGATCGCGGCGATGTCACTGGCCGAAGACGACGTGATGAGCTACGCGGCACGGGCAGGTTTTCATCGGCAGTACAACGACATGCGGCAACTCCTCCAGGATATGTCCCAGCAGGCCGCCGTGAACTTCGATGCTCTCGCCGAGGTGCTCCGCAACGCGGCCGGAATGTACGAGCGCACCGAGGAGGAGCACGGGAATCGCATCAGCGGTGTCCTTGATGGCAACTGACAGGTCACGGACCCAAGGGGAGGAACATGACGTCCGCCGACAGCGGCAACGCCGTCATCGAGGCAGCGATCGCCAAGCTCAAGGAAATCGATAACAAGATCCGGCAGTTCTTCGATCGGGTCAACGACATCCTGTCCTGGGTACCCGACATCCTTTCGCACATGATCGAGCCCATAAAGCAACAGATCGACGCGGTCGACAAGCGTTACCTGGAGTTCCAGAACAAGGTCAACGAATTCTGGCACAACAAGGGCAATACCGACAAGTTGCGTCTTTTCGCAACACAGTGGGCAGAGAAAGTCGGAAATCCCTACGGTGAAGCCGCAGGAAATGTTGCCCTTGAAAAACTCCAGACCAACACGGAATGGCATGGACGTGCGGCGGAGACTTACAAAACAACCGTGCCCGCTCAGGTCAACGGCCTCAATGCCATGAAGGACATCGGCCTTCAGATTCGCAACTCCCTGACGGACCTGGCCAACGGAATCGACAGCTTCTGGGTGACCGTGAACGGGATCCTCATCGGGCTCGCCATAGGAATCGGCGCAACTATCGCCAGCGCGCTCACGGTAGTCGGACTGCCGGCAGCTGTCGCACTCATTCTCACCACCATCGGTGCGGGAGTCGCCGGTATCTTTCAAGCCATCGGCGCAGTACAAACGTTGACGAATCTCATTACCACTCAGCAGATGGCCATCGACGACAAGGTCAGGAACCTGGGTAAGAACTGGGCGATGACGCAGTTCGACAAGATGACACACCCCGGCGACTGGCGGACTGGCTGACCATGCATCCGCCGCCGTATCCACCGCCGCCCGCGAAACGGGAGCACACCCACCTCTGGCTTCCCCCGGCATGGGCCGCTCGTGTCAACAGGCTCCCCTGGCTCGGCGTCCCCGGTGCGCTGTTCGGCCTGCTGGCCGGGATCACCCTGTGGGTGGGCGGACGACGACTGCAACCCTCGCATACGCCAGCCGACATGCTGCCCATCACCATGGCCATCCTGGTCGCCGCGGCAATGGTGCTCTCCGGCTTCACGCTCGCCGTTTCCTCGGCCAGTCTGTCCGGAAACTATCTGAACAAGCGCTCAGCGCTGCTGAGCACCGGAATTCTAGGCGGCGCAATCGGCGGAGCGCTGTTCGGCACACTGATCTTCTATGCGGCGTTCATTCCGGACGTCGAGCGCAAGGGCGACGAATTCCGGCCCGAAATCGGGTACACCACACCCGTCGTCCTGTACCTGTCGATCCCGATCGCGATCGTCGCACTCATGACCGTCAATCTCGTGGTCGGTTGGCGCCTTCTCAGGCCATCCGATGCCAGGCTGGCCAAGGCGGTCGCCGACGAACGCTGGGCAGGCCCGGCTCGTCGGTGGTAGCGGGCGCGGCACCGCGTCACTGGTGCCGGCGCAGCATGTCCAGGTCATCGGCGGTGAGGGCCCGGCCGGGCAGCGGGGTTCCCGGACGTGCCCGCAGGCCGTCGAGCATGATGCCGACGCAGCGCTCCGCCGCCATCCGGGCCACGTCCTCCGACTTCGCGCGGTTCTGGCGCATCAGCACCGCGCACATCATCGCGATGTCACCCGCGGCGACGTCGGCGCGGAGGACGCCCTCGTCCTGGGCACCGCGTACCAGATCGGACAAAAGGTCCATCAACTCGGCGCGGTGCTTCCTGATCTGAGGATCCGTCTTCAGGATGACGAGGGCCCGCGGCGACAGCATCGCCAGCTGAATGCTCAACTGCAGTTCGACCGAATGGTGCAACAACCACTCCAGCGCCTCCCACGCCGTCGACTTCTCCGCGGCGGCGGCACGCGCGTCGATGAGGACGCGTTCGAAGTTCTCCACCGCGACGGCCCTGATCAGCGCGTCCCGGTCCGGGAAGCGCCGGTAGAGCGTGCCGACCCCGACCCCGGCGGCGCGGGCGATCTCCTCCATCGGGGCCTCGGGCCCGGCGTCGGCGAAGATGGCCCGCGCGGCCGCGATGATCTGGTCACGGTTACGGCGCGCGTCGGCCCGCAGGGTGATCTCGGGGTCAACGGTCATGCGCTCGCCTCTCAACTCGCTCCGGCCGCCCGATTCTCGCACGGGTAGCTGGCGACAGACTCGATGCACAAATGGTCACCCTTTCGCGAGTGGACGAAGACCTTCCGCTTGAGTACCTTGGGGAGCATAACCGGAATGTAACCCTCCACATACATTTCGTCCGGATTGGGGCTCCGCACATGACCGAATTGACCAGTTCTGCCGCGCCCGTCACGTCCTTCCCGGCGAAACGGACTTGCCCGTTCAGTCCGCCACCGGAGTACTCCCGCATGCGGGACGAGGGGCGGGTCGCCATGGCCGCCCTGCCGTCCGGGCAGCGCGCCTGGGTGCTGACCCGGCACGAGGACGTCCGCACCATGCTCACCGACCCACGGTTCAGCTCCAATCGCTTCAATCCCGGGTTCCCGCTGATGATCGAGCGATTCCAGCAGACGGACGAGGAGACCAGGAAAAACCCGTTCAGGGTGTCGCTGATCAACATGGACCCGCCCGAGCACGGGCAAGCGCGCCGTGAGGTCGTCGGCGAGTTCACCGTGAAGCGCATGCGGGCCTTGCAGCCGCGGATCCAGCAGATCGTCGACGAGCACATCGACGCGATGCTGGCCGGACCACCGCACCACGGAAAGAGGTCCGCCGACCTCGTCCAAGCACTGTCCCTGCCCGTGCCATCGCTCGTGATCTGCGAACTACTCGGCGTCCCCTACGAAGACCACGAATTCTTCCAGCAGCGCAGCAGCACACTGCTGAACCGCCAGGCCGACGCCCCCGAGCGCCAGCAGGCGTCCGACGAGCTGCGGAAGTTCCTGGACGAGCTGGTCACCGCGAAGGAGGCCGCGCCGGGTGACGACCTGCTCGGCCGCCAGATCGTCAAGCAGCGTGAAACCGGCGAGGTCGACCATCTCGGCCTGGTGGCCACGGCGTTCCTGCTGCTCATCGCCGGGCACGAGACCACGGCGAACATGATCTCGCTCGGCACGCTGACGCTGCTGGAGAACCCGGACCAGCTCGCCATGATCAAGGCCGATCCCGGCAAAACCCCCGACGCCGTCGAGGAACTGCTGCGGTACTTCACGATCGCCGAGTTCGCGACGTCGCGGGTCACCACCGAAGACGTCGAGATCGCCGGTGTGGTGATCCCGAAGGGCGAGGGCGTCATCGGGCTGAGCAATTCGGCCAACCGGGACGAAAGCGCGTTCGAGAATCCGGACACCCTCGACATCGAGCGCGGTGCGCGGCACCACGTCGCCTTCGGTTTCGGCGCGCATCAGTGCCTCGGGCAGAACCTCGCCAGGATGGAACTCCAGATCGTCTTCGACACCCTCTTCCGCAGGATTCCCACGCTGAAACTCGCCACGAGCGTGGACGAACTGCCGTTCAAGAACGACTCGCAAATCTACGGCCTCCACGAACTTCCCGTGACCTGGTGAGGAGCCGATCATGACCGAGACTCTCGACAGCACGACCACTCCGAACTTCCCCATGGCGCGGGAATGTCCGTTCGCACCGCCCGCCGAATACCGCCAGATCCGCGAGGAAGAGCCGATCTCGAAGGTCACCCTGGTGAACGGCAAAGAGGCTTGGGTGCTGACCCGGCACGAGGACGTCCGCGCGGTGCTGACCGACCACCGGCACTTCAGTTCCGACCGGCTGCACCCCGACTTCCCGAGCCAGATCCCGGGCGGCGCGCGGATCACGGACCGGCGGTCGATCATCGCGATGGACGCGCCGGAGCACGGACCGGCCCGGCGTGCCGTGCTCGGCGAGTTCACCGTCCGCCGCATGGAAGCCCTGCGGCCTCGCATCCAGGAAATCGTCGACGAGCGCATCGACGCGATCCTCTCCTCGCCGAAGCCGGTGGACCTGGTGGAAACGCTGTCCCTGCCGGTGCCGTCCCTGGTGATCTGTGAGCTGCTCGGCGTCCCCTATGAGGACCACGAGCACTTCCAGGCGCACACCGCGACGGCCCTCAAACGCGAGTCCACCATCGAGCAACGCCGCGCCGCGTTCACCGCGATCCGGGACTACCTCGACGAACTGGTCACCCGCAAGGAATCCGAGCCGGGCGACGACCTGCTCAGCCGGCAGATCGCCAAATCCCGCGAAGACGACAGCGTCTACGACCACGAGGGAGTGGTCGAACTCGCCCGGCTGCTGCTCGTCGCGGGCCACGAGACGACGGCGAACATGATCTCGCTCGGCACGGTGGCGCTGCTGGAGCACCCGGAGCAGCTCGCCGCGATCAAGGCCGACCCCGGCAAAACCCTCGACGCCGTCGAGGAACTGCTGCGGTACTCCTCGATCGTCGACGGGATCCCGCGGTTGTGCGTCGAGGACACCGAGGTCGGCGGCGTCACCATCCGGGCGGGCGAGGGCGTGCTCGCGCTCGCCTACTCGGCGAACCGCGCGCCGGAGCCGTTCGAGAACCCGGACGCCCTCGACATCGAACGCGGCGGCCGCCACCACGTCGCGTTCGGCTTCGGGCCGCACCAGTGCCTCGGGCAGAACCTCGCCAGGATGGAACTCCAGATCGTCTTCGACACCCTTTTCGCGCGGATTCCGACACTGAAGCTCGCCACGAGCATGGACGAGCTGCCCTTCAAGGACGACGCCTTGATCTACGGCCTGTACCGGCTTCCCGTGACCTGGTGAGGAGCACCGTCATGACCGAAACTCTGCAGCACACGCACGAATTCCCGCTGGAGAGGACCTGTCCGTTCGCGCCGCCGCCGGAATACCGGGAAATCCGCGAGGCGGAGCCGATCTCGAAGATCGGCCTCCCCGGCGGCAAATGGGCCTGGGTGGTCAGCAGGCACGAGGACGTCCGGATGGTGCTGAACGACCGCCGGTTCAGCTCCAACCGGCAGGACCCCGGCTTCCCGCTGCTCGTCGCCGGCGCCCGCGTCCGGGACAAGGACGCCGAGAAGTCGATCGTCTCGATGGACGCGCCGGAGCACGGGCCCGCCCGCCGTGCCGTGCTCGGCGAATTCACCGTCCGCCGCATGGAAGCCCTGCGCCCGCGGATCCAGCAGATCGTCGACGAACACATCGACGCGATGCTGGCCGGGCCCCAGCCAGCCGACCTCGTCAAGGCACTGTCCCTGCCCGTGCCGTCACTGGTGATCTGCGAACTACTCGGCGTCCCGTACGAAGACCACGAGTTCTTCCAGCAGCGCACCGCGACGATGCTCAAGCGGGACACCCCGCAGCCGGAACGCAGGGCGGCGTTCCAGGCCATCGAGCACTACATGGACGACCTGATCGCCCAGAAGGAAACGGACCCGACCGACGACCTGCTCGGCCGCCAGATCGTCAAGCTCAGCGAGGAGGGCACCTACCGGCGTCCGGCGCTGGTCGCGACGGGATTCCTGCTGCTGCTCGCCGGGCACGAGACCACCGCGAACATGATCTCGCTCGGCACGCTCGCGTTCCTGGAACACCCGGAGCAGCTCGCCGCGATCAAGGCCGACCCCGGCAAAACCCTCGACGCCGTCGAGGAACTGCTGCGGTACTTCACGATCGCCGACGTCGTCACGGCGCGCCTGTGCGTCGAGGACGCCGAGGTCGGCGGCGTCACCATCCGGGCGGGCGACGGCGTGCTCGCGCTCGGCTACTCGGCGAACCGGGACCCCGATGCCTTCGCGGACCCGGACTCGTTCGACATCGAGCGCGGGGCACGGCACCATGTCGCGTTCGGGTTCGGGCCGCACCAGTGCCTCGGGCAGAACCTCGCCAGGATGGAACTCCAGATCGTCTTCGACACCCTCTTCCGCAGGATTCCCACGCTGAAGCACACTGGGAAAGTCGATGATCTGCCTTTCAAGGACGACGCGTCGATCTATGGTTTGTACGAACTCCCGGTGACATGGTGAGGTAGGGGGCCGCATGACCGAGACGATCCACGCCGCGGAAAGCCCTGCCGTTCCGCCGGAGTTCCCGATCGCGCGCGGCTGTCCGTTCGCGCCGCCGGACGAGTACCGGCGCATCCGCGAGGAGCAGCCGATCACCAAGGTCCGGCTGCCCGACGGCCGGGAGGCCTGGGCGCTGTCCCGGCTGGCGGACGTGCGCGCGCTGCTCACCGACCACCGGTTCAGCGCCAACCGCCGGGACCCTCGGTTCCCGGCACTGACGGCCGGTGGCGCGATCCGGCTGCCGGTCGACGAGCGCAGCATCCTGACGCTCGACGCACCGGAGCACGGGCCCGCCCGCCGTGCCGTGCTCGGCGAATTCACCGTCCGCCGCATGGAAGCCCTCCGGCCCCGGATCCAGCAGATCGTCGACGAACACATCGACGCCATGCTCGCCGGACCACTGCACCACGGAAAGAGGTCCGCCGACCTCGTCCAAGCACTGTCCCTGCCCGTGCCATCACTGGTGATCTGCGAACTACTCGGCGTCCCCTACGAAGACCACGAGTACTTCCAGCGGCATTCGGCGAAGACGCTCGACCAGGCGATCGGGCCCGAGGAGCGGCAGGCCTCGGTCGACGCCATCATCGCGTACCTGGACGAGCTGATCACCGCGAAGGAGGCGTCACCCGGCGACGACCTCTTCGGCCGCCAGATCGTCAAGCGGCGTGAGGAGGGCACCTACCGGCACAGCGCGATGGTCGCGCTGGCCTTCCTCCTGCTCATCGCGGGCCACGAGACCACCGCGAACATGATTTCCCTCGGCGCGCTCATGCTGATGGAGAACCCGGACCAGCTGGCGGCCATCCGGTCGGATCCGGGAAAGACCCTCGACGCCGTCGAGGAGATGTTGCGGTACTTCACGATCGTCGACACCTTCGTCGCGCGGTTCTGCGTCGAAGACGCCGAGATCGGCGGAGTCACCATTCGTGCCGGCGAGGGTGTCCTCGCCTTGGGGCACATCGCCAACCGGGACCCCGAACACTTCGCGGACCCGGAGACGTTCGACATCGAACGCGGCGCGCGCCACCACGTCGCGTTCGGTTTCGGGTTCCATCAGTGCCTCGGGCAGAACCTGGCTCGACTGGAACTCCAGATCGTCTTCGACACGTTGTTCCATCGTATTCCCGAACTGAAACCGGCCGCCGGCGTGGACGACCTGCCGTTCAAGGACGACGCGTCCATCTACGGTCTGCACCGGCTGCCGGTCACCTGGTAGGAGGCAAGACGAAATGAAGATCATCGCGGACACCGGGAAGTGCGTCGGCGCGGGTCAGTGCGTACTGACCGAGCCCGCCCTGTTCGACCAGAGCGAAGAGGACGGCACGGTCATCGTGCTCGACGACAAGCCGGAGGGCGAACTCGTCGAGAAGGCCCGCGAGGCCGTGCACGTCTGCCCGAGCCAGGCACTGTCGCTCCAGGAGTGAGCTGCTGAAGGGGACTTTCCTCGCATGCCACGCGAGGAAAGTCCCCTTCAGCGCGCCTTACGCGACGAAAGTCCCCTTCAGCTCACTTCACCGCGCCCATGGACAGGCCGCGGACCAGGTGGTTCTGCGCGATCCAGCCGACGATCATCACCGGCAGGGACGCCAGCAGCGCGGCGGCCGAGAGCTGCGCCCAGTACAGGCCCTCGCTGGTGATGAAGCCGACGAGGAACACCGGTACCGTGCCCGCCCGTGCCGCGGTCAGGTTCACCGCGTAGAAGAACTCCGTCCAGGAGAAGATGACGCAGATCAACGCCGTCGCCGCGATACCGGGCGCCACCACCGGCATGATCACGCGGTACAGCAGCGTCGGCAGTTTCGCGCCGTCGATCCGGCCCGCCTCGATCATCTCGTTCGGGACCTCGAGGAAGAACGAGCGCATCATCCAGATCGCCAGGGGCAGGTTCATCGACGTGTAGAGGATGACCAGCGCCCACACGTTGTCCAGCAGCTGGACGTTCTGCGAAATCACGTACAGCGGGATGATCGCGGCCACGATCGGCAGCATCTTCGTGGACAGGAAGAACCCGAGCGCGTTCGACGTCCCCTTCACCGGCGCCAGCGAAAGCGCGTACGCGGCCGGGACGCCGAGCAGCAGCACCAGGAGCGTCGAAATCACCGTGACGAACGCGGAGTTCGCCAGGTAGGGCAGGAAACCGCGGTCGATCACCCCGGCGAACTGATCGAGCGTCGGGCTGAAGATCACCTTCGGCGGATCGGTGGAGGCGTCGGCCTCCTGCTTGAACGCGGTGATGACCATCCAGATCAGCGGGAACACGAACAGGATCGCCAGTACCCAGGTGACGGCGGTCAGCGATCCCGCCCCGAAACGGCGTTTCGTGGTGAGTGTGCTCATTTCACGCCCCCGTCCACGGAGAAGGTGCGGAACATCAGGCGCAGCGCGAAAGTCGCCACGATCATGGTCAGGATGACCACGACCACGCCCATCGCCGAGGACTGCCCGACGTCGAAGCCCTCGAACGCGCGCTGGTAGATGTAGTACGGCAGGTTCGTGCTCGCGGTACCGGGACCACCCTGTGTCATCAGGAAGATCGCGTCGAAGCTGTTCACGATGTAGATCGCGCCGAGCAACGTCGCCAGCTGCAGGAACCGGCTCAGATGCGGCAGCGTGATCGCGGTGAACGTGCGCCAGCGGCCCGCGCCGTCGACCGACGCGGCCTCCAGCACGTCCTTCGGCTGGCTCTGCAGCCCGGCGAGGATCAGCAGCATCATGAACGGCGTCCACTGCCACACGACCTGCACCATCACCGACGCGAGCGGGAACTGCGAGAGCCAGTCGACGTCGGTGCCGAACACGAAGTGCAGCAACCCGAACTTCGGGTGGAACATCGTCGTCTTCCACAGCAGCGCGCCGGCGGCGGGCAGGATGAGGAACGGCGTGATCAGCAGCGTCCGCACCGCGCCACGGCCGAGGAACTTGCGGTCCAGCAGGATCGCGAGTCCCAGCCCGAGCAGCAGCGAAACGAACACGCACACCACCGTGAGCACGACGGTGTTCAGCAGCGCGCCGAGGAACGTCATGTCGGTGAAGACGTCGACGTAGTTGCGCAGGCCCACGAAGTGCCGCGAGCCGGGGCGCACCAGGTTCCACGACTGGAACGAGTAGAACACGGTGAGCAGGAACGGCAGCTGGGTCACCGCGATGACGAAGATCAGTGCGGGCAGCAGCGGGAGCCGCCGCTTGGCCGCCGTGCTCAGCCCCCGGCGTTCGGCCTTGGCCTTCGCGGGTTCGGCGGGTTCGGTGCGAGCGGGGACGGAGATCGTGGACATCACCGAACCTCCTGATAGGACTTACCAACCGTTTCGGCGTACTGCTGCGCCTGCTTCAGCGCCTCGTCCACGGACTCCCGTCCGGCGATCGCCGCCGAGAGCTGCTGGCTGACCCGGGTGCCGAGATCCTGGAACTCGGGGATCCCGACGAACTGGATTCCGGGGTACGGCACCGGATTCGCCATCGCCTTCTGCTGGTTTGCGTCGGCGATACCGTCCAAAGTGGGCTGCGCGTAGGCCTTCGCGGCGTCACGGTAGGCGGGAATGTCGTAAGTGGACTGCCGGACACCCGGCGGGACCCGGTTCCAGCCGTAGGTGGTGCCGACCTTCTGCACGAACGCCTTGTCCGTCATCCACGCCATGAACTTCCAGGCCGCGTCCTTGTCCTTGGCCACCTTGGGAATGGCCAGCGACCATGTGTAGAGCCAGCCACTGGCCTGCGTCTTCTCCACCGGTGCCGGCGCGTAGCCGGACTTGCCGACGACCTTGCTGCTCGCCGGGTCCTCGTTGGTCCCTGCCATGACCGTGGCGTCGTACCACATCGCGGCCTGGCCCTGGGTGTAGTTCGTGCCGCACTCGGAGAAGCCCGCGCTGGCGGCGCCGACCTCGCCGTGCTCGCGGATGAGGTTCACGTAGAACTCCGCGGCGGCCTTGAACTCCGGGCTGGTGAGCTTGGCGTTCCAGCCCTTGTCGAACCACTGCGCGCCGAAGGTGTTCGCGACCGTGGTGAACGGCGCGAGACTCTCGCCCCAGCCGGGCTTTCCGCGCAGGCAGATCCCGGCGACACCGTTCGCCTTGTCGTCCAGCTTCGCGGCGAACTCGGCGATCTGCTGCCAGGTCGGTTTCGCGGGCATCGTCAGCCCGGCCTTCTCGAAGAGGTCCTTGCGGTAGGCCAGGAACGACGATTCGCCGTAGAACGGGACAGCGTACATCTGGTCCTTATAGGACAGTGACTGCCGGATGCTCGGGATGAAGTCGTTCCTGTCGTATCCGGGCGTGGCGGCCATATGCGGTTCGAGGTTCTCCAGCCAGCCGTTCGCGGCCCATTGCGGCGCTTCGTAGTTGCTGATCATGACGACGTCGAACTCGCCGCCCTCGGTCGCCGTCGACGCGGTGATCTTCGCCCGTGCCTGGTTCTCCGGCAGCGAAACGAACTTCAGCTTGACGCCCGGGTTGGCCTTCTCGAACTCCGAGGACAACGCCATCGCGTCCTTCATCTGCGGGTTGGCGACGATCGCGATGACGAGCGTGCGGCCGCCGCCGCCCGCCGCGCCCGCTCCCGCGCATCCGGTGACCAGCAGGGCCACCGCCGCCAGCAGGTATCCGAGCCTACGCACCACTCGCCCCCGGGAGGACCTGGACCTTGAGGCCCGCTCCGCTGCGCATCAGGTCGAGTGCCTCGGGATAGCGCTCCAGCGGCAGAGTGTCGGTGAGCAGCGCGCCGGTGTCGACGGCGCCGTTCGCGACGAGGTCGAGCGCGGTACCGAAGCTGTTCAGCACGGCCATCGAGCCGACGACGGTGATCTCGTCGTTGTAGATACGGAACGGCGAGAGCGCGACACGGGCCTCGGCGGGCGCGACACCGAAGATCAGCAGCCGCCCGCCTCGGCGGAGCGAGTCGAACGCGGCTTCGATGGCCGGAGCGGCACCGGTGCAGTCCGCGGCGGCGTCGAACTTCTCGCTGTTCAGCTCGGCGACGTCACTCGCGACGGCCTCGGCGCCGAGCCGGGTGGCACGCGGCAGGCGGTCGGCGTTGCGGTCGACGACCGTGACCCGCGCCCCCGCGCGTTGCAGCAACTGCTGCATGATCAGCCCCATCGTGCCCGCGCCGACGACGAGGAAGCGTTCGCCGGCCTCGACCCCGATCTTGCGCACGCCGTGCACCGCACAGGAAACCGGCTCGACCAGCGCGCCCTGTTCCCAGGTCATGGTGTCGGGCATGCGGTAGCAGGTGGCGGCGGGGACGGCGACGTATTCGGCGAAGGCCCCGTTCACCGTGTCGCCGGTGGCGTTCCAGTTGGCACACAGGTTGCCGTGCCCGGACCGGCACGGCGTGCAGTAACCGCAGAACAGCGACGGGTCGACCGCGACCCGGTCGCCGATCCGCCATTCGCCCGGCACGTCCGCGCCGAGCTCGACGATCTCGCCGGCGAACTCGTGGCCGGGGACGATCGGATAGGGCGTGGGCGGGAAGTGGCCGTCGGCGATGTGCAGATCCGTCCCGCAGATCCCGCAGGCACCCACCTTGATGACGACCTGCCGTTCCCCGGGCTTCGGATCGGGCACCTCACCGACCCTGATCTCCCCGGGACGGTCCACGATCGCGGCACGCATGCCTCTCCCTTCATCCGCTCGTATGAGCGTCATTGATCTATCGTGCGGCTGGCATGTGTAGGCATTACAGGGTTTTGCCTGGTGGTACGTCAACCTTTCGCCGAGTTTTCACGCTATAATGCTCAGATGAGCGCTCGTTCCGTTGCATCGAGTCTGGCCGACTCGCTCGACCTGGCCAGCGTCGCCTACTGCTTCTACGTGCGTGGGAAGTCGAAGCTGGAGATCGCCGACGAGTTCGGCGTGAGCCGGTTCAAGATCGCCAGGATGCTGGACAAGGCCAGGGAAACCGGGCTCGTCCGGATCGAGTTCCGAATGCCGTCCCCTGTCGACGTCGTCCTGTCGGAGGAGCTGCGTTCCGCATACCGGCTCGACCGGGTTCTCGTGCTCGAACGAGCGCGGGAGAGCGAGCCCCGCGAGATCGTCCGCAAGAAGATCGGGACACTCGCCGCGCGGCTCCTGGAGGACATCGCGACCAAGGACGACATCATCGGATTGTCCTGGGCCCGCTCGGTCAACGCCATGACCGAGGAAATCAGGGCACTGCCACGCTGCCCGATCGTGCAACTGTGCGGAGTGCAGGCCGGGATGGACATGCGGGGCCGCTCGGTGGAGACCGTCAGCCGCGTGACGTCGGTGTCCGGCGGCGACGCGTACCCGATGTTCGGACCGCTGGTGCTGCCCGACCGGCGCACCACCGAGACGCTGCGCCGCCAGCCCGGGATCGCGGAGACGTTCGCGCAGTTCAAGAACCTCACCAAGGCCGTGGTCAGCATCGGCGCGTGGCAACCGAACGAGTCGACGGTGTACGACGCGCTGGACGAGGCCGAACGCTCGGCGATCGCCGAGCGCGGCGCGACCGCGGAGGTCGCCGCGCGGCTGTTCGCGGCCGACGGCACGGCGCTCTCCACCGGGCTCGCCCACCACGTCCTGGCCATCAGCACCGAGGAGCTGCGCGCGATCCCCGAGGTCATCGCGCTCGGGTACAGCGAGCCGAAGGCGGCGGCGGTGGACGCGGTCCTGCGTTCCGGCATCGTCACCACGCTGATCACCGACACCGCGGCGGCCGTCCCGCTGCTCGAACTGGCCAAGGCCTCCCCGCCCTGATCCCGGATTCCGGGGTCGGCTGGGTGATTTCGCCGGATGTGCCGGGCCCGCCGGGTCGCGATCCTGGACACCGTGAGTGTGCCCGCGAAGAAGACCTCTCCACGCTGGCGACAGGCCGTGGTGTGGCTGCACGTGCTGTCGTCGGTCGTCTGGATCGGCGAGGCGCTGGCGCTGATGACGCTGCTCGTGCTCGGCGCGACCACCGACGATCCGCGGGTGCGGGTCAGCGCGACGTCGATGGCGCACGTGCTGGACACGACGCTGCTCGCGCCGATGGCCAACGCCGCCGCGTTCACCGGCATCCTGCTCGCCGCCTCGACCGCGTGGGGATTCTTCCGGCACTGGTGGGTGCTCACGAAGTTCGTGTTGACGCTGGCGCAGCTCTACGCCGGGATCTTCCTGCTTTCCGGTGCGCTACGCGACTCCGTCGAGGCGGCCCGCGCGGGTGCGCCCGTCCCGATCGGCTGGCCGCTGATCGCCGGAACCGCTTTGATGGCCGGCGTTCTCGCCTTCCAGGCCTGGCTCTCGGTCGCCAAACCCGGCAAGCGGACTTCGTGGTCGCCCACTGCCAAACCCCGCACCGCCCCGGCCTGGATCTTCGCCGCCGGAATCGCCGCCCCGCTCGCCGACACCACCGCCGGCCTCCTCCTCGGCTACCCGCTCCCCGCCCTCTCCCTGCTCATGCTCGCCACCGTCCTGCTCACCCGCCCCACCCGCCTCCGCCTCTCCCCCACCTGATCACGCGAGATCTCCGCCCAATCACGCGAGATCTCCGCCCAATCACGCGAGTTCGCCGCTCCCACCCGGGGGTCCCGAATGCCGTCAAGGCCACCTTATGGGCGTCTGACGCCCATAAGGTGGC
>NZ_JBHYJW010000050.1:0-74764 GCF_042741125.1 Amycolatopsis sp. NPDC058986
AGCACGTCCGCGACACCACAACCTGACCATTACCCCACCCCGTCAACCCCACCCCACCAGCACAAACCAGGATGAAAAATCCCCATTGGGGCGCTCTCGGAGCCGGGCCTCGTAGGCTGCCGAGATCCTGAAGTTCCGTTCCACTGCGGTGTCCCGAACGCTCCTTTGGTGACGGCGCATGTCCCGAACGACGCGTTCGCGACATGCGCCACGCAACCAGGGTGCGCAGCGCTAGAACGGCAAGTCCGTGAAGGCCTCCTTCACGGCACTCAGCGCCGGTAAGGAGGCCTTCACTACCTCAGAGTCCATAAAGGACGCAAGGTCAGCCGAGGTCTTGGAGTTCTCGTTCCACCGCCGCCAGTTCCTCCGCGCTACCTTGGACTTTCGGGCCGGTGAACCACTTTCGCGCCGAGACGACCCACCACAACGCCGCTCCGCCGAGAACGACCAGGAACGCGATCGGCGTGTAGTTGAACGTGTCCACCGTGACCGGCGCGGCCTGCGGCAGCATGAACAGTACGAAGATCACGACGACCCACACGCTCGCGACGATCCCGATCGGCTTTCCCCACCGGCCCAGGTTCCACGGCCCCTTTTCGAACCGGTCACCCATCCGCACCCGCAGGAACACCGGGATCACATACGCCACATACAAACCAACCGTCGCGATCGACGTCACGGCCGCGTAGGCCGTCGCGCTCCACAGGTACGGCAGTGCCAGGATCAGCGCGCCACCGGTGGCGAGCCACACCGCGTTCGTCGGTGTCTGGGTGCGTTTGTTGATGCGGTGCCAGATCTTCGAGCCCGGGATCGCGCCGTCGCGCGCGAAGGCGTAGATCATCCGTGAGTTCGCCGTCACCGACGCCATCCCGCAGAACAGCTGCGCGCCGATGCAGATCAGCAGCAGGAACTTTCCGGTCACCGCGCCGGTCGCGTCGATGAAGATCTGCGCGGGTGGCACACCGGTGGCCGAGCCGACAGCGCCGTCGTAGTCCTGGATCGCGAAGGTCAGCCCGATCAGCAGGATCCAGCCCGCCACCAGCGAAACGATGATCGACGTGACGATGCCGCGCGGCCCCGCCTTGGCCGCGTTCTTCGTCTCCTCGGTCATGTGCGCGGAGGCGTCGTAGCCGGTCAGTGTGTACTGCGCCAGCAACAGCCCGAGCGCGAACACGTACACCGACGATCCCCAGCCGGTCTGGTTCTGGAAACTGCCGAACACGAACGACGCGTCCTGGTGCTTCGCCGGTACGAACACGAGCACGCCGACGATCACCAATACGCCGATCAGGTGCCACCACACGCTGACGCTGTTGAGGATCGCGACGATCCGTACGCCGAAGGTGTTCAGCGCGCCGTGCACTACCAGGATGATCGCGAGCAGCAGGATCGTGTGCCCCGGTGTCGCCGCGAAACCCCATTGCAGGTCGAGGAAGGCGTTGAGGAACAACGCCGCGCCGAAGTCGATGCCCGCGGTGACCGCGATCTGCCCGATCAGGTTGAACCAGCCGGTGAACCACGACCAGGCGGGACCGTTGCGCGGCGCCAGTTTCGCCGCCCAGTAGTACAACCCGCCCGCGGTCGGGTAGCTCGAGCAGACCTCGGCCATGCCGAGCCCGACCAGGATGACGAACAGGCCGACCAGCGGCCAGCCCCAGATCATCGCCGCCGGTCCGCCGGTCTTCATGCCGAAGCCGTACAGCGTGAGGCAGCCCGAAAGGATGGAGATGATCGTGAACGACACGGCGAAGTTGGCGAACGCCGACATCGTCCGTTTCAGTTCCTGCGCGTAGCCGAGCTGATGCAGGCGGGCGCTGTCGTCGTCGGCCGCGTCGTCGGCGGGTTTGGTGTTGGCCTGGTCGGAGACATCCATCGGGCTACCTCTCGAAAGGTATGCGGACAGACCATTGAGATCCGCAGAAAGTAGCCCGGGTCACCAGGGGTGTCAAGGTTTCGTCAAAACCCATGGTCGAGAGTGGGGCGCCAAATGCCGTTAAGGCCACCTTGCGGGCGTCAGATGCCCGCAAGGTGGCCTTAAGGGAACTTCAGACGTGGCTCAGCGGCCGAGGAAGTCGTGCAGTGATTCCAGCGCGGTGTCCGGCTGGTCGGCGAAGAAGCCGTCGACACCGGCCTTGAAGAACGCTGCCTCCTCCGCGAAGACGTTCCCGTACGCGTCGGGCTTGTCCGACGAGCGCAGGTTCTTCGGCAGGAACGGGTTTTCGTTACGGAACGTGTACGGCTGGACCTTCAGGCCCGCCGCGTGGGCGTCGCGGACGATCGCCGTCGGCTGCGTCAGATTGCCCGCCGCGTCCAGCGGGATGATCTGCGACTTCGCGGGACCGAGGTAGTCCGCGTACTTCGCGACCTCACGAAGTCCTTGCGGCGTAACAAGATCGGAATAGGTCCGCTTGTCGCCCTTCGCGACGAAGTCGGCGGGCGCACCGGTCGCGTCGGTCAGCTGCAGCAGCGGCACCCGCACCTGCTTGTGCAGGGCGATCAGGTTCGACACCTCGAACGACTGGATGATCACCGGCGCGTTGCGGCGGTTGAGCCCGTTGCGGTCGAGGATGGCCACCAGCTTCGGCTCGGTCGGGTTCCCGATCGACTGGAAGTACGTCGAGTGCTTGACCTCCGGGTAGGTCCCGACCGTCCGGTGCAGCTCGCGCGAGAGCCGCTTCGTCAGGTCGAGCACCTCCTGGTACGTCGCGATCTGGTAGCGGCCGTTGTACATCTGGTTGTTCGGCCGGTTCTGCGGGATCCGCTCCACCGCGCGCAGCGTCTTCAGCTCGGCCAGCGTGAAGTCCTCGGTGAACCATCCGGTCAGCGGTGTGCCGTCGATCACCTTCGTCGTCTTGCGCGAGGCGAATTCCGGGTGCTTCGCGACGTCGGTGGTGCCGCCGATCTCCGGTTCGTGCCGCGCGACGAGCTGACCGTCCTTGGTGGGCACGAGATCGACGTCGACCCAGTTCACCCCTTGGCGGAACGCCAGTTCGTACGAGGCGAGCGTGTGCTCGGGGCGATAGCCGGGCGCGCCCCGGTGTCCGATGATCACGGGGTCATCGTGCCCTCGGCCGTACCCCGCCGCATTCGGACTCTCCACAGTGTCCGCCGGAGCGGCACTCGCGGGCCCGACAGCCAGTCCGGCGACGCCGAGCAGGGCGAGACCGGTCAGTGCGAGCACGCCCACACGCTTGCGCTTCATCTGCAACCTCTTTCGCTTCCGGGACGGGTCCCGACTTACCGCGCCACCCTTGACAGCGCAAGCATCCGCTCGGCGTCGCTGCCCGTAAGCACGCCTGACGTCCGGGTGAACACCTCGAGGCCACCGCTGCCGTGGGTGACGGCGAAGTGTCGGCGCCGGGGACCGCCGGTACCCTGTCCGGCGTGCGCGTATTGGTAATCGGGTCCGGCGCCCGTGAGCATGCACTGGTCCTCGCGGTGTCCGGCGATCCCGCCGTCACCGCGCTCGCCTGTGCCCCCGGCAACGCCGGAACCGCCGCGGTGTCCGAGCAGCTCGGCGTCGACGCCGCCGATCCGGCGGCGGTGACCGCACTGGCCAAGGACTGGCAGGCCGACCTCGTCGTCGTCGGGCCGGAGGTCCCGCTCGTCGCGGGCGTCGCCGATGCCGTGCGCAAGGCGGGCATCGCCTGCTTCGGCCCGTCCGCCTCGGCCGCGCGGATCGAGGGCTCCAAGGCGTTCGCCAAGGACGTCATGGCGGCGGCGAACGTGCCGACGGCACGCAGCGAGGTCGTGGACACGCCCGCTCGGCTCGACGCGGCGCTCGGCCGCTTCGGCCCGACCTGGGTGGTCAAGGACGACGGGCTCGCCGCGGGCAAGGGTGTCGTGGTCACCAAGGACATCGAGGTCGCGCGCAAGCACGCCCTGATGCTGCTCGACGGCGGCCACCCGGTCCTCCTGGAGTCCTTTTTGGACGGTCCGGAGGCGTCGCTGTTCTGCTTCGTCGACGGACACACCGTCGTCCCGCTGCTGCCCGCGCAGGATTTCAAGCGTGTGGGTGACGGCGACGCCGGCCCGAACACCGGCGGTATGGGCGCGTACGCCCCGCTGGGCTGGGCGCCGGAAGACCTCGTCGACGACGTCGTCGCGAGGATCGTGCAGCCGGTCGTCGACGAACTCGTCGCGCGCGACGCGTCCTTCTCCGGGCTGCTGTACGCGGGTCTCGCGCTGACGTCCGAAGGCCCGCAGGTCATCGAGTTCAACTGCCGCTTCGGCGATCCCGAAACGCAGGTCGTGCTGGCGCTGCTGGAGTCCCCGCTCGCCGGCCTGCTGCACGCGACCGCGACCGGCAAGCTCGCCGAGCACCCGCCGCTCGAGTGGTCCGGTGGCGCCGCGGTGACCGTCGTGGTCGCCGCGGACGGCTACCCCGGTAAACCCCGTACGGGTGACGTCATCACCGGCGGGGAGCTGGAAGGTGTCCTGCATGCGGGCACGCGCCGCCGCGACGACGGCGCTGTCGTTTCCTCCGGTGGCCGCGTGCTTTCGGTCGTCGGCACCGGTCGCACGCTCAAGGCCGCGCGCAAGCACGCGTACGAGATCGTCGAGAAGGTGCACCTCGCCGGTTCGCACCACCGCACGGACATCGCCCTGCGCGCGGTGAACGGCGAGGTCACGGCCCCGGTGGCAGATCAGCACGCGTGAATCTCCGGCGGGACGGAACCGGACGGCGGCGAACTTCGCCGAATTGAGGCCGTCGCTACACGCGCGTTGGTAGCCTCGATGCAGCCAGCCGGTGACCGTCCGTATCACGTCAGGGGAACGCATGCCAGGAACCCCAGCCACCACAGAGGGACTCGACCTGACCGGTGCCGTCCCCGTGGCGCCGGGCGTCGCCGACGTCATGGTCGACCCGGAAAAGCTGCTCGCCGTCGCGAAAGTGGTGGAGGAGCAGGTCAAGGCGCTCGAGGACAAGCTGCTCACGCGGCTCGGCCGGCTGCGCATCGACAGTCCGTCGGCGGACATCGTCAGCACCCATGCCGTCGAGGCCTGGAACGGGCTGGTCGCGGACGGGGACCAGTCGTACGCGGGGCAGGTCCGGGAGTACGTGGCCGGGCTGCACCGGCTCGTCGCCCAGCTTCGTGAGGCCGCGAAGAAGTACCACACGGGCGAGGCGGACAAGGCCGCGGCACTCAGGGAGCGCGGTGGCCACCGCACGTAGGCACGGCCTGTGGCTCGCCGGTGGCGTCCTCGTCACCGCGACACTCGCGGGCTGCTCGTCCAGCACGGACGGCACCCCTTACCCGGTGGAGACCGCGGCCAGTTCGCTCGCGCAGCGCGCGAAAGCCGCGGAACTTCCGGCGCGCCCCAAGGATCTTCCGGTCAAGGGCGTCGATCCGTGTTCGCTGCTGAGCCAGCCGCAGCTGGCGCAGCTCAAGATCACCGGCGCGCCGCGTCCGGCCGCCGATCAGCCGGACGGGCCGACCTGCGTGCTGGACGCGAAGGACACCGAACCGTTCTTCGCCTACCACGTCCGCACGATCGGTGCGGACGTCTCCGAATGGCTCACCGGTGCCCGGCGCAAGAACAGTATGACCACGCAGCCGAACCCCGTCGGCGGATTTCCCGCGATCACGAACTTCCGGGCCGCGGGCACCCCTGCCGACTGTGAAACGCTCGTCGGCGTCGCCTCCGGGCAGACGCTCGTGGTGCAGGCGTTCGCGATCAGCGCGGGCGCGTTCACCCAGCCGCGGCTGTGCGAAATGTCCGCGCAGGCGGCCGATCTCGCCCTGCAGACCTTGAAAGCACGTAACTGAGGGAGCGCGCGTGAAGATCTCCGAGCTCGCGGGCAGGATCCGCGACCAGCGTTTCGACGGCTGGACCAACACCGCGATCGCCACCGAGATCGAGCGGATGACCACCGGCGACGGCATCGGCAGCATCGGTGTCGCGGTGGACGCGCTGAAGTCGGTCGCCGACGCCCTCGCGCAAACCGATCACACCCTGCGCACCGAGCTGGCCAAGATGGGCGTCGAATGGCAGAGCCAGGCGGGCGGCCAGGCCGGGCAGGTGTTCACCGAGCAGGCCGGGTTCTCCCAGGACGCGAAGGTGAAGGTGACCCACGCCGCCGAGATGATCTTCGCGCAGGGCGAGGCGTTCAACCGGGCGCGGTACAAGCTTCCCGACGCCGAAACCGTGCGCAAGGGGGCGGGCGGATTCACCTTCGGTGACACCGTGCTGAGCCTGATCGGGTTCGAGACCGACCACGCGCGTCAGGTCAGCGCCGCGAACAACGCCAGGGGGCAGGCGCTCGCCGCGTTGAACGAATACGCCAAGGAGAGCGGGGAAAACCTGCTCTCCACCGAGACGTTGAGCAAGCCGGAGGCGCTCAAAGCCGCGCCTGTCGGTGACTTCGGCGCGACCGCGCTCGCCGGTTCGGCGGTCGACCTGACCCCGGACGGCAGCGTGAAACCCGCGGCGGCGGAGGTCCGCTCGCAGTACGTCGAGCCGCCGCCGCAGGCGCAGCCCGTGCGCTACCAGGCCCCGGCACCCGCGCCGGTCGACCCGCCGACCCCGGCCTACGGCATCGCGGCGCAGGCTCCCCGGCAGACCGCTTCGGGCAGTCCGGCCGGCTATCAGCCCACCGCACCGAGTTCTGCCCCGACGGCACCGGCCGGTGTTCCGAAGCAGTCGGCTCCGGCGCCCAGCGGCTGGGTGAACGCGCCCGGGCGCGGACCCACCGAGTCCGCGCCCGCGCGGCCGGGTCTCGCGCCCACGCCCGCGGTGCCTCCTACGACCGGCGAGTTCGTCCCGCCCGGCGCGCCGGGCAGCCCGGCCGTCGGCGGCACCACCGGCGTCGGCGGTTCCGGTGGCACGGGCGGTGGCCCCGGTGGCGGCCCTGGTCCGACCGGTAGCCAGCAGCCGGGACGTCCTGTGGTCCCCGGTGGCGGCGCCGCGCTGCCCGGCGGCACGACCGGTGCCGACGGCTCGCTGGGACGTGGAGTGCCCGGAAGCTCCGACACCCGCGGCGATCAGGCGCTCGGCAAGGGCCGCACGGTCGGCGCCGCGCCCCAGTTCCCCGGCCAGGCACCGCAGCCGGGGCTCGTCAGCGGCTCCGGTGTCGTGGCGCCGAAACCGGTGGGGTCCGCGGGCGAACTGGGCGCGGGTGCGGCCGCGATCGGCGCGGGCGGAATCGGTGGCGCGCTGAGCGGTGAGCGGGATCGGCAGGGCCGCGGCTTCGGCTCCGGGGGTTCCGGCAGGGGCAAGGTCGGCCCGCTCCCGGTCGGCGAACTGCCGGAGGAGGAGGCGGTCGCGTTGCGGAAGTCGGAGCAGATCAGCCCGAAGCAGTCGCGTGGTGACGCCAAACTGCTCTCCAAGGCCGCGCCGCAGGACGGCCAGGAGCCCGAGGACGCCGAGCACGTGCGCCGGTACGGCGTGGACGACAAGGACCTGTTCGAGGACCAGCGCATGGTGTCCCCGGACGTCATCGGCGACAAGGATGTGCGCTGACCGTGCCCGCCGAGAACGGCAGCCTCGTGCTGTCCGCGCTGGAGTTCGACATGCTCTGGGAGGCCGAAGGCCTGCCACAGCGCCACGTCGCGCTGGACGTGCCGACTCCGGGCGTCACCCACACCGAGCGGGCGGAACTGGTCGAACAGGCCTGGTCGTCACTGGCCGCGCGGCGCCTCGCCCGCGGCCACCGCGCGACCGGCGAACTGGTCGACATGTTCCACCTGCTGGCGCGTCCGCAGCTCGCGGTCGACGTCTGGGTGTGGGCGGAGCGGGAGATCCGCGGCCGCGCCGTCAGCCTCGGCCGTCAAGCGCTGCTGGGCGTGGTCGACGAGGGGCAGGTCTGGCTGATCCCGGCCCGCGAAGGCATGCTGCCCGAGGCCGCGGTCTCGGTCGCCGGCGAACTGGACCCCGGCGTCGGCCAGGCCGTCAGTGTCCCGCACGACGTGCTGATGGCCGCCGACGCCGATGCCCGTGGTGAGGCGAAAGCCCTGGTCACCGCCTTGGAGGATCGGCGGATCCCGCTGTTTCAGGCCCAGGAACTGGCGGGGATGCTGCTCGGCCAGGAAGCTCGCGGCCAATTCGGCGCCGAACGCATCGGCCGCGACGGCGTCGCCCACCGAACCTCGCGCGTCGTCGCCTTCTACGACACGGATGCCGGACGGTACCTGTTCCAGCTCGGCAAGGACGCCGACGGCAGCGACTGGGCGACCATCGCCCCGGCCGACAACGCACTGCTCGCCGACCGGGTCCGGGAACTGCTCGCCGAAGCCTGAATCTGCTCGCCGGGGTGGAGTTTGGTGAAGATCCGCACACGGGGCGCAGCCGAAGTCTTACAGTATGCGCGGGAACCGTCCTGGTCGTGCCGACGTCACACCAGGTGGACGCAAGCTTCGAAGGGGATGACGAACCGTGCCTGTGTATGACCCGGATTCCATGGGCATTGCCGCCAAGCAGGTCGAGAAGCTCAAGGACGAGTTCGAGAAGTCCAAGAACAAGGTCACCGGCATGGACCACGAGAAGGAAAGTCCCTTCGGCGGTCTGACCGGCGCGAACGACGCGCACGGCGCGGTCGGCCAGTTCAAGCAGGGCGTGCACAAGGAATTCGACGCGGCGGGCAAGCTCATGGAGGCCACCAGCTTCGCGCTGCGTAAGGCCGCCGGGCTGATCGCGGAGACGGACCAGGTGGCGAAGAGCGACGTCACGCTGCACCAGACCGGGAACCACTGAGGGGGACACAGCTGTGGGTTTGAATACTGGCAGCGTGGGGGCACCGGACAACTGGGGCGCGTTCACGCAGAAGGTCGACCAGGTCTCCAAAATCAATCTTGACGCGATTCACAACGCGTCGGTGCAGTTCCATGAGGCTGCCAAAAATGCGGGCGACCACAGTGCTGCGTTCAAGTCGGCGACCGATGCTCTGAACGGTGGGGTCTGGTCCGGCCCTGCCGCGGACAACTTCGTCAACTATGTCAAGTCGATCACGACTGCGGGCGCGAAGGTACAGAGTCACCTCGAAGACGTCGGCCGGGACCTCGACGGGCTCGTGACCGATCTTGGCGATATCAAGAAGAAAGCGCACGACAAACTCGTCGATGCCGAGAAGGCGGTCAACGACCGCATCGGCAAGGCGGAAGCGGACATCGCCAAGGCGAAGATCGCTGCCGACGCGCACGCCAAGGATGCGAACAAACCCGCTCCGAACCCGGACGAGGGCGCCATTCGCAAACAGGCGCAGACCGATATCCACACCATCACCGCCGGGTTCGACGGTGATGTCGCGGGGCTTCTCGACGCGGCGAACAAGCAGATCGAGAAGTCCCAGGAGCTGATGAAGACTCAGATCGAGGGTGGGTACAAGGACGTTCCACCGCCGGGCAAGGACGGGACGATTCCGCAGAGCACCGGTGGCATCCACAGCAACGGCGCCATGTCGAACCACGGCGGCGGAGGCGGCGGTGGAGGGGGCGGCGGTGGTGGAGGCGGTGGCCTCGGCCCCAGCGGCGGGCCGCCTTCGTCGCCACCGCCGGGCAACGTGCAGCAGTGGATCCAGGAGGCGATCAAAGCGCTGCAGGCCGCCGGGGTGAACGTCACCGAGGCCGACATCCCCAATATCTGGGCCATTATCCAGCACGAATCGGGCGGTAATCCCAACGCGATCAACAACTGGGATTCCAATGCCGCTGCCGGGCACCCGTCGAAGGGGCTCATGCAGTGCATCGACTCGACGTTCAACTCGCACAAGCTGCCCGGGCACGACAACATCTACAACCCGGTGGACAACATCATCGCGGGCGTGAAGTACTCGATCAGCCGATACGGTTCGATCGCCAACGTCCCCGGTCTGAAGGCCATGGCGCACGGCGGTGCCTACCAGGGTTACTGAGCCGAAGTCCGTGAAGGCCACATTGAGGTTTTCTCAGTAATGGTCGGTTGCATTCGATACGGGCGACGGCTGTTGCGGGCTTTCGGCCTGGTCGGCACTCCAGGCTTTGCTGGTGGGCACTTTCCCCGGGGCATGCGCGGGGATGTCCGAGGGACGCCCTGGGTGCATCCACCGCACCCAGGGACGCCCTTGACGCACCCCAGGCCAGCGCACCCCAGGCGTCCTGCAACACAACCGGCAGCACACACGGCCCCAGAATCCTTAGCGAGAGAACCACATTGAGAGACTCCTGGTCCCTCAATGTGGCATTCACGGATCGTCAGTAGTCCTTGAGGCGGACGGTGTTGGCGGATTCGGTCAGCGGCTGCATCGCCTTTCGCATGATTTGGCTGCGGAAGGGCAGATAACGCAGCGCGCGCAGGCTCTGGATCTGCCGCCATTGCGCGGCGCGGGTCTGGCTGCGCTTGTTCGACATCGCCAGTTCCTGGTTCTTCAGCACGAACGGCCGCATGATCTCCGTGTACCGAGCGAACGCCGTGTGGTGGTCGCCGTGCGCGGCTCGCAGTTCGCCCGCCAGGACGTACGCGCCGACGAGTGCCAGGCTGGTTCCCTGGCCGGACAAGGGCGACGGGCCGTATCCCGCGTCGCCGACCAGGGTGACGCGATCGGCGGTCCAGGAATCCATGCGCACCTGGCTCATCGAGTCGAAATACAGGTCCGGTGCCGAGCGCATTTCCCGCAGCAGTCGCGGAATTTCCCAGCCGCCGCCCAGAAACGCGTCCGCGATCAGCTTTTCCTGCTGGGCGCGGTCGTGGTGGTCGTAGTCCAGCACCGGCGATTCGAAGCCCAGCATCGCCCGCGTTTCCGTGTTGCCCCGCGCGCTGTAGACGCCGGCGAGTCGTCCCGGCGACATGTGGAAGGCCTGCCAGCGGTCCAGGTTCAGGTAGTTCGGCATGGTGAACACGCTCAGATACGTGTCCAGATGGTGCAGATAACGCGTTTCCGGCCCGAACGCCAGCCGCCGTACCGCCGAGTGGATACCGTCCGCGCCGACCACGAGGTCGAACGTGCGGGAGGTGCCGGAGGCGAACGTGACGTCGACGCCGTCGGGGGTCTGGGTCAGTCCCGTGATCGAGTCGCCGAAGACGTACTCGACGCCGTCGGTCGCCGCGTAGAGGATGTCGGTGAGTTCGTCGCGCAGGATCTCGACGTCCTCGCTGTCGACGAGACCACCGGTCAGCGTGTGCTCGGTGACGTCCACCAGCTTCCGGCCGCGGGCGTTGTACCAGGACATCCCGCGCATGTCGGTGCTGAGCCGCCGGATGTCGGCCAGCACGCCCATTCGCTCGACGACGCCGAGCGCGCTGCCCCGGATGTCGATCGCGTGCCCGCCGCGCCTCGGCGCTTCGGCGCGCTCGACGACGGTCGGCCGGAAGCCGTGCCGGCGCAGCCAGTAAGCCAGGGTGATCCCGGCAACGCCCGCACCCGAGATCAGGATGTTCCGCTCGGTCATGATATCTCCCTGTGTACGTCGCTTCGAAGTTCGCTGCGTACAAGGTATGCATGAGGGCTAACATTGACCTAGAGCTGCGAAAAGGCGATGTATGAGCACTAGTGCGGAGAACGCTCGCGACCAGTAGCGCACTAGGCTCTGAGGAGCGATCGCACTAGTGCACTAGGAGGAGAAATGGGCCCTCAACCGGACCCGCCCTACCGCCGGATCGTCACCGAGATCCGGCGGCGGATCGCCGCGGGCGAGCTGGCGCCGGGCGCACGCGTGCCGTCGACCCGCCAGATCGTCAAGGACTGGGGCGTCGCGATGGCCACCGCGACCAAGGTGCTCGCGACCCTGCGGGACGAAGGGGTCGTGGTCACCCGTCCCGGCGCGGGGACCGTCGTCGCCGAGGCGCCCGAGCGTCGCGTGCCGAAGCGGGAGGCCGAACTTTCCCGCGAAAGCATCGTGCGGGCCGCCGTCCGCATCGCCGACACCGAGGGCATCGGCGCGCTCGCGATGCGGCGGATCGCGTCGGAACTCGGTGTCGCCACGATGGCGCTCTACCGTCATGTGCCCAAGAAGGACGATCTCGTGCTCGAAATGGCCGACCTCGTCCTCGGCGAAGTCACCTTCCCGGCGACGCCGCCGGAGGGCTGGCGGGCGCAGCTCGAACTGCTGGCCACGCGTCAATGGCAGCTGTTCCGGCGGCATCCCTGGCTCGCGCAGGCGCTTTCGGTCACCCGCCCGCAGCCGCTGCCGAACCTGCTCGACCACGCCGAATGGGCCGTCCGCGCGCTCGACGGCCACGGCCTCGCGCATTCGACGATCATGTACGCGCACATCACGCTGTTCAACTACGTCCGTGCGACGGCGCTGAACTTCGAGTGGGAGGCCGAAGCCGAGGCCGGGTCCGCGCGCTCGGACGAGGAATGGCTGGCCGAACACGAGCCCGTGCTGTTCGAGCTGATCGCCCAGGGCCGCTACCCGTCCTTCGCCGCCGTCATCGCCCGCGGCGACTTCGACTTCGAGCTGGATCGGCTGTTCGGGTTCGGCCTGCAACGCCTGCTCGACGGCTACGGGACCTTGATCGCCCGCACCGCGGCACATCGGGGCCGGCCCCATCAGCCGGGTTAGCCTGCAGGACATGGTCGACCTCGGTGCTTTCGCCGGGCCCGCGCTGCGGGCCGGAGTTCCCCCGTTCCACGTCATGGACGTCCTTTCCGCGGCACAGGCCCGGCAGCGCAGCCATGGTGATCTGGTCGCGCTCTGCGCGGGCCAGCCGTCGGCGCCCGCCCCCGCGCCCGTGCTCAAGGCCGCGCAAGAAGCTTTGTCGACGCGGACCCTCGGGTACACCGAACAGCTCGGCATTCCCGAGCTGCGCGAAGCGGTGGCCGGGCATTACCAGCGGAAATACCGGCTCGACGTCTCCTCGCAGGACGTCGTCATGACGACCGGTTCCTCCGGCGGCTTCCTGCTGTCGTTCCTCAGCGCGTTCGATCCCGGCGCTCGGGTCGCGATGGCAAGGCCCGGCTACCCGGCCTACCGGAACCTGCTGCATGTGCTCGGCTGCGAGGTCGTCGAGTTCGCCACCGGCCCGGAGACGAACTTCCAGCCCACGGTGGCCCTGCTCGACGAACTCGGCCCGATCGACGGGCTCATCGTGGCCGCCCCGAGCAACCCGACCGGTACCGTGCTGCCGCCCGGTGAGCTGGCCGCGATCAGCGGCTGGTGCTCGTCCCACGGCGTCCAGCTGATCAGCGACGAGATCTACCACGGCATCTCCTACGGCGCACCGCCCGAGGTACGTATTCCCGCCGAGGGCGCATCGACACAGTTGGATTGTGCCTGGCAGTACGGGCACGAGGCGCTCGTCCTCGGCAGCTTCTCGAAGTACTTCGCGATGACCGGCTGGCGGCTCGGCTGGATGCTGGTGCCGCAGCGGCTCCACCGCGCCGTCGACGTCCTGACCGGCAACTTCACCATCTGCCCGCCCGCGGTCTCGCAACACGCCGCCGTCGCCGCGTTCACACCGGAGTCCTATGCCGAGGCCGACGGCCACGTCGAGCGCTACCGCGCCAACCGCGACCGGCTCTTCGCCGGGTTACGTGAGGTGGGAATCGACAAGCTCGCCCCCGCCGAAGGGGCCTTCTACGCCTACGCCGACGTGTCCGCGTACACCACCGACAGCCTGAGCTGGTGTCAGCGGCTGCTCGCCGACACCGGCGTCGCCATCGCACCCGGCGTCGACTTCGACCCGGTCGACGGCGGGAAGTTCGTGCGGTTCTCGTTCGCGGGCTCGGCCGAGGACATCGACGAGGGCGTCCGGCGCATCGGTGCCTGGCTCGGCTGAGGACGTCCGGACACGTTCAGGGGGAACCCGGAGATCCCCCTGAACGTTGGCCGGTTCGAGAGAGTTTTCGCGTCGAGGGTGGGACGCTGGCCATACCGGGCCGGCAGGGCGCGGGGACGCAATCGGAGGAGCCATGTTCTGGAAGATCGTCGGAGCGCTTGTCGTCGCGTGGGTGGCGTTCATGGTGCTCGGCTCGGTGATCGGGTTCGTGTTCAAGGCGATCCTGTGGATCGCCGTGATCGGCGGGGTGCTGTTCCTCGGCGCCGCCGGCTACCGCGCGATCACCGGCAAGAAGGACCCCAGGCGCATCAATCAGTGAAACCGGTGAGCTGACGGCCGGTCACGGGATCCGCGCCACGCCTGCCAGCGACGTGAAGTTCACGGGCGCCAGCTTGGCGAGGCGCGGCCCCTCCGGCCACCACTGGTGTGGATAGGTCAGCCCGGGCTTGACGAGATCCAAGCCGTCGAAGAACGACTCGATCTCCTCGCGGGTGCGGTAGAGCGTGTCGAGCCCGGTACCGCCGAAGCGCTTCTCCAGCGCCGTCGCCACGTCGGCGGCTTCGCTCCCGTCGGCGGGGTTGTGCTGGTGCAGCAGGACGAGGTACGAACCCGGCGCCATTGCCTCGACGTAGGCCTTCACCACGTTCCGCGCCCGTTCGAGGTCGGTGATGTGGTGGATGATCGCGCACATGATCAGCCCCGTCGGCTTGCGGAAGTCGAGGTTCCGCACCAGCGTCTCGTCGGACAGCGTGGCGTCGGGATCGAGCAGGTCGCTGCCGGAGATGTGGGTGTACTCGTTCTCTTCGAGCAACGCGCGGCCGTACGCCTGCACGACCGGGTCGTTGTCGACGTAGACGACGTGCGCCTCGGAGTTGTACCGCTGCGCCACCTGATGCGTGTTCTCCACGGTCGGGAAGCCCGAGCCGAGGTCGAGGAACTGGTCGATCCGCATCCGCTCGGTGAGAAACCGGACCGCGCGCACGAGCCAGGCCCGCACCTCCTTCGCCATCCTCGACGAGTCGGGCGCGATGTCCAGAATCTGCCGCACCACCGCGCGGTCGACCGCGTAGTTGTCCTGCCCGTCCATCAAGGCGTCGAAAACCCGCGCGATGCTCGGCCGATCGAAGTCGGACGGCAGCACGGCCGGCCGGCGATCGGACGGCGGATCGTGTGCGGGCATGTCACCTACCGCGGGAAGTCGGTTTGGGTGAAGCCAGCTTAGGCCCACGCTATTGACCCTGTGTAGGCGGATCTGCCGTGTGGGTGATTTTCAGCCGAGCGCGGCCTTCGCCGCGTCGGCACCGTCCCATACGTGGGCCCGGATTCCGAGCGCCACCGCCGCGTCCACATTGGACTTTCGATCGTCGAAGAAGAGACAGTCCGCCGGTGCCGCGCCGAGCCGGTCGAGCAGGATCCGGTAAATCCGCTCGTCCGGTTTCACGCAGCCCAGATCGCCGGAGAACAGCGTGACGCGGAAATGCCGCGCCCAGTCCTGTGCCCGCGCCCAGCGGCCGAAGGACGACGGCGCGTTGGACAGCAGCGCGAGCGCCGCGCCCGCCTCGCCCAGCGTGTCCAGCAGTTCGGCCGAGGACGGTTCGAGATGGGACCAGCCTTCGACATCGATGCTGGTCAGCTCCTCGCTCTTCGCTTCGTCGACCTCGACGCCGAGCGCCTTCCCGACCGACTGCCAGTACTCGAGGTCGCCGCAGCCGCGGTCGTACGGCTCCCGCAGCGCCCAGTAGTGCTCCTCCAGCCGCCCGGCCTCGACACCCAGCGTCGCGGCGAGTTTCGGCAGCGCGGCGGTCCGCCTGCTCAGCACGTCGCCGTAGTCGAACACGATCCAGTTCATCGATCCCCCATCAGTTCAGGCACCGGCCTTGATGCGGCGCAGTGCTTCTTCGACGTCGGCGGCGGACAGGTCGCGGTGCAGCACGAACCGCACCCGGCCCGCCATCGGGAGTGCCAGGATGCCGAGCGAGCCGAGCCACTCCAGCGCCGCCGGGACGTCGGCGACCTCGGCGAGCACGATGTTGGTCTCCGGGGTCACCACCGGCCAGCCGTGCTCGGCGACACCGGCCGCGAGCCGGCGGGCGTTCTCGTGGCTCTCGGCCAGCTCGTCCACGCGGTCGAGTGCGACGAGGCAGGCGGCCGCGAGCACCCCGCCTTGGCGGACCCCGCCGCCGAGCATCTGCCGCGTCCGCCGCGCCTGCTCGACGAAGTCCGGCGTTCCCGCCACGACCGAGCCGACCGGCGCGCCGAGGCCCTTGCTGAAGCAGGCCGACACGGTGTCGACGCCGACGGTCAGCGCGGCGGGCGGCACTCCGAGCGCGACCGCGGCGTGCCAGATCCGCGCGCCGTCGAGGTGGACTTTCAGCCCGGCCTGCTTGGCCACGGCGAGCAACCGCGCGTGCTCGTCCGGCGGAGTCACCGCCCCACCCGCCGCGTTGTGCGTGTTTTCCAGGCACAGCAACGAAGTGCGCAGTGTGTAGTACGGGCCCTGCGCGCCGATCGCCAGTTCGAGGGCCTCGGCGGTGGCCCGGCCGGGCCCGGCGTCGTGTTCCAGTGGTTCCGGCATCCCGCCCGCGAGCCACGCGGCGGAGCCGAGTTCGTTGTTCAGCACGTGGGCGCCGCGCATCGCGAGGAACCGGTCGCCGCGGCGCAGGTGCGCGGTCAGCGCGATCAGGTTGGCCATCGTGCCGCTCGGGACCCACAGCGCGGCGGGCATGCCCAGCACTTGCGCCGCGCGCCGTTCGAGTTCGGCGATCGTCGGATCGGTGTCGATGACGTTGTCGGCGACCTCGGCCGCGGCCATCGCCCTGCGCATCGTTTCATCCGGCCGGGTGACAGTGTCGGAGCGGAAGTCGAGCGGCTGTGGCGTCCAGGTCACGGTCCGATCACATCACACGGGCCGTGCGTGGATCAATGCGGCAGGAGGCTGGTCGAACTTCGCGGGCCGTGCAACCGTGGACGCCCCCGGTTCCGTCCTACCGCCGACGACAAACAGAGTGGAGCACGACTGCGCGTGGACCAGCGCGACGAGCAGGAGTTCGCGGAGTACTTCGCCGCAAGGCGGGACGCCGTGCGCCGGACCGCGTACATGCTCTGCGGCGACTGGCATCGCGCGGACGACCTCGCGCAGACGGCGTTCGTGGCGCTGCACCGGAGGTGGAAGAAGATCAGGGATCGCGGGGCGACGGACGCCTACGTGCGCAAGACCCTGGTACGGGCGTCGATCGACGAGTCCCGGCGCCCGTGGCGGCGGGAACGGCAGACCGACGAGCTGCCCGAGCCCGCACAGGACGGGCCCGGCCTCGCCGAACGTGTCGCCACCAGGGAAGACCTGCTCGCGGCGTTGCGCGAGGTACCGCCGAAGCAGCGCGCGGTCCTGGTCATGCGCTTCTTCGAAGGGCTCGACGTCAGTGCCGCCGCGAAGGCGCTGGGCTGCAGCGAGGGCAACGTCAAGAGCCAGACCGCGCGCGGGCTGGCGAATCTGAAACAGGTTCTGGAACGGGAGGTGGAGACCAATGGATGAGCGCGACCTCGAGACGTTGTTCTCCGCCGCGCCCGGCGAACCACCGCCCTCGACCTTCAGCGAATCCGACGTCGTCGCCGAGTCGAAGCGGCAGACGGCGCGGCGCCGTTCGCGTCTCGCCGTGTCGACGAGTGCGGTCGTCCTCGTCCTCGCGGGGGCGGGAATTTTCGGAATTGTGTCGAATGCCCAGTTCGGGGCACCGGATTCGGCCTCCTCGGGGGTCAGGGCGAACTCGGCTCCGGCCCCGGAGCAACCGAGCGCGGGGCCCGCACGTCCATCGGGTGAGTCACCGAACTTCTCGTCGGCGTCGCCCCAGCAGGGGGGCGACGGAGACGGGAGGACCGGCCCTCGGGTCGAAGGCACCTCCGGGTGCGAGCAGGTAGACCGGGAGCTCGCCACAGCCCTCGCTGGCGAGCTCCCGGTCCCTGTCGCCGCCGATGGGGCTTCACCGGGCGGCGCCTGTACGACGGGCGCCCGGGCCGCGGGGTTCCCGCTGCCCGACGGCATCATCTCCGCCGCGGTTTTCCCCGCCGGAATCCCGGCCGAAGTGCCGCGGCAGCCCGCAGGTGCGTCGATCACGCGGCTTCCGGCCCGCAGCGGCGGGACGGTGGTGCTGATCAGCGTCGCGGGGACGCCGGGGCGGCCGGTCCCCTTCGCGGGTGACCTCGGCCGCATCGCGGGTGACCTCGCCGCGCGGTTCTGACCGGGTGCCGCGGGCGGAGCTGGCACAATGAAGGCCCATGACCGCTGCTGCCACCACGCCCAAGGGTGAACGCCGGCGCACCGCGCTCGCCGAGGCGGCGGCGGAGCTGCTGGCCGAAGGCGGATTCGACGCCGTGCGCCACCGCGCGGTCGCCGAACGCGCCGGCCTGCCCCTTGCCTCCACGACGTACTACTTCGACTCGCTCGAAGACCTCGTCACCACCGCCGTCGAGCACCACTCCCGGATCGAACTCGCCGCCGGGCGTCGTCGGCTGGAGGAGATGGCCACCCGCAACCGCGGGGTCCAGGCGACCATCGAGCTGGCGCTGGACATGCTGCTCGGGCCCGCCACCGGGGATCCCGAGACCGACGCCGAGGCGGTGCTGCTGCGGTACGAGCGGCTGGTCGCCACCGGCCGCCGGAAGTACCTGCGGCCGATCATGCGGACGCTGAGCGAGCAGTTCAAAGAGCTGCTGATGGAGACGTTCACCAGGTCCGGGACCCCGGTGACCGACGCCGAGCTGGAGAAACTGGTCGCGCTGGTCGACGGCGCCGTGGTCAACGCGCTGATCGAGGTCGACCCCGATCCGCGCGCCGCGGCGGCACGCATGCTGCGGACCGCCCTGACCGAGAACGCCGGGGTCAGCTGAACAGCACGCAGCTGGGCCGGGGGGTCGGATAGCGCGCCGGTTCGCCGGAGCCGTCGAGCGGGAACACGGTGATCGCGTCGTCGTTCTGCGCCGCCACGAAACACATCCCGTCGGCCAGTGCGAAATGGCGTGGCTCGGCGCCGCTCGGATGGTCGGTGGCCGCGAGGGCCGCCGGGTCGAGGGTGAACTCCGTGACGCAGTCCGGTCCGCGACTGGACAGGTACAGCCGGTCGCCGTCCAGCTCCACGTGCGCGACCAGGTTCGGTGTGGTGTCCGCGGCGTGCGTCGACGGCGTGACCGCAACGACCTCGAACGCGCCGGGCCTGATCTCGCGCATCGTGACCAGCGTCCCCGCCAGCTCGCCCACGACGTAGGCGAGATCCGTCCCGGGCCGCCGGATCAGCTGTCGCGGTCCGGTGCCGGAGGGCACCGTCGAGACCGCGAACTCATGGAGCTTTCCCTCCGGGGAGAGCCGGTAGCTGCGGATTTCGTCGGTGCCGAGGTCGACCGCGCTGACGATCGTGCCGAGATCGTCGATGCCCGGCACCGCCATGTGCACGTGGGCGCTGTCCTGCCTGCCCTCCGCCGGGCCACGTCCGGTGTGCCGCACCAGATCCGTCCGGCCGGTGATCCGTCCGTCGCTGTCGAGCCCGAACACCGCGAGGCTGCCGCTGGAATAGTTGGCGCACAACAGAAATCGGCCGTCCTGGGTGACCGCGAGATGACACGGGTCGGCGCCGCCGCTGTCGACGGTGTCCAGCGCGATGAGCGTGCCGGAGTCCTCGATACGGACCGACGTGATCGCGCCGTCCGCGGTTTCGTTGGCCGCGTACAGCATCGGCAGCGCCGGGTGCCGGGTCAGCCAGGACGGCGACTCCATCGGCAGTGTCCCCGCGTGGGTCAGCTGGCCGGTGGCCGAGCGGCGGAAGATCACGATGCCGGTGGGCCCGTAGCCACCTACGAGGACAAGATCCATGGCGCCGAGTGTTCCGGCCGCCTGCGGCTGGACGCAAGCACGCCGAGTATCGTGAGGTCGTGACGGACAAGCCCCGCATTCCGAACGTGCTCGCCGCCCGCTACGCCTCCACCGAGCTGGTCTCGCTGTGGTCGCCGGAGCGCAAGGTCGTGCTGGAGCGCGAGCTGTGGCTCGCCGTGCTCCGCGCGCAGGCCGACCTCGGGGTCGCGGTGCCGAGCGGCGTCGTCGCCGACTACGAGCGGGTGCTGGAGCAGGTCGACCTCGATTCGATCGCCGCCCGCGAGCGCGTCACACGGCACGACGTCAAGGCCAGGATCGAGGAGTTCAACGCGCTGGCCGGGCACGAGCACGTCCACAAGGGAATGACCTCGCGGGACCTTACCGAGAACGTCGAACAGCTGCAGCTGCTGCGTTCCCTCGAGCTGATGCGGACCCGCGTCGCCGCGGTGCTCTCGCGGCTGGCGGCACTCGCCGTCGAGCATGCCGACCTGGTGATGGCCGGTCGCTCGCACAACGTCGCCGCGCAGGCGACCACGCTGGGCAAGCGGTTCGCCACCGCCACCGACGAACTGCTCGTCGCGTTCGCCCGGCTGGACAACCTGATCGAGCGGTACCCGCTGCGGGGCATCAAGGGCCCGGTCGGCACCGCGCAGGACATGCTCGACCTGCTCGGCGATGAGTCCACTTTGGACGCGCTGGAGTCGCGGGTGGCCGAGCATCTCGGCTTCAAACAAGGATTCGTCAGCGTCGGCCAGGTCTATCCGCGGTCGCTCGACTTCGACGTACTGTCCACTGTGGTCCAGCTGGCGGCCGCGCCGTCGAGCCTGGCCAAGACGATCCGGCTGATGGCGGGGCACGAGCTGGTCACCGAGGGCTTCAAGCCCGGCCAGGTCGGCTCGTCGGCGATGCCGCACAAGATGAACACGCGTTCCTGTGAGCGGGTCAACGGCCTCGCCGTCGTGCTGCGCGGGTACCTGTCGATGATCGGCGAACTCGCCGGCGACCAGTGGAACGAGGGTGACGTCTCCGACTCCGTGGTCCGCCGGGTCGCGCTGCCGGACGCGTTCTTCGCGCTCGACGGCCTGCTGGAGACGTTCCTCACGGTGCTCGCCGAGTTCGGCGCCTTCCCCGCGGTGGTCGAACGCGAACTGGACCGTTATCTGCCGTTCCTCGCCACCACGAAGGTGCTCATGGCGTCGGTGCGGGCCGGGGTCGGCCGGGAGACCGCGCACGAGGCGATCAAGGAGAACGCCGTCGCCGTCGCGCTGGAAATGCGCGAGCGCGGGCTGGCCGAGAACGATCTGCTGGACCGGCTCGCCGCCGACGAGCGCATCCCGCTGGACCGCGGTGAGCTGGACAAGCTGCTCGCCGACCGGATCTCGTTCACCGGGGTCGCGCCGCGCCAGGTCGAGGAGGTCGCGCGGCGGGTCGAAGCGGTGCTGGAGCGCTTCCCGGAGGCGCGCGAGTATGCGCCTCAGCCCATCCTGTGAGCAAGGGCACCTGAAACCGTTCACAGAGTGAGACGGAATTACTCGAACGGGCGAAATCCCTAATCTCGACCGCTGGAAACCGGAGCGCCGGGCCGCCTACCCCGCGGCCTGGCGTGTTGTATCGCGCATGCGCGCGCCTACCCACGGAAGAAGCGATGAGATCCACGCTGTCGAGAATTGCCGCCGTCGTCACCACCGGAGCGCTCGCGCTGAGCCTCGCGGCCTGCGGCTCGTCGTCGGGCGCCGCCGGCACGGACAAGAAGACGCTGCGGGTGGGCACGCTGAGTGACGCGCCGCCGTCGATCTACCTGCAGAACGGCACCTTCACCGGGTACGACAACGAGCTGCTGCGCGACATCGCCAAGCGCGAGGGGTTCGAGGTCGAGTTCGTCGGCACGGAGTTCGCCGGCCTGCTCGCCAGCGTCGCGAACGGCAAGTTCGACATCGGCAGCTCGACCATCTCGACCACCGATGCGCGCAAGAAGACCGTCGCGTTCACCAACGGCTACGACGTCGGCTACACCACGATCGTGACCAAGAAGGACGCGAACCTCAAGGACCCGGCCGCGTTCGCCGGGAAGCGGCTCGGCGTGGTCCAGGCCTCGGTCCAGGACGAGTTCGCCGGGAAGATCGCCGGTGCGAACGTGGTCCGGTTCCCGGACTACAACGCCGGTTTCGCGCAGCTGAAGAACGGCACGCTGGACGGCTGGGTGGTGCCGAAGGACATCGGCCAGCAGTATCTCGACCAGAACCCGGCCGTGCCGCTGGAGTTCGGCTTCACCCAGCCGAACAAGGACACGCCGTCGGCCTACGCCGTCGCGAAGACCAACAAGGACCTGATCGCGAAGCTGAACGACGGCATCGCCAAGGCGATCGCGGACGGCACGGTCGCGCGGCTGCACGCGCAGTTCTTCAAGCAGGCCCCGGTGGCGCCCGAACTCGAACAGGGCGGCGCCGGCCTCCCCGTGACCAACCCCGGAGTGTGACGTCGTGAAGAAGATCCTGCTCGCCACACTGGCCGCCGGTCTGGTCGCGACGCTCAGTGCCTGCGGTTCGGGCGACGCCTCCGACACCCTCCGGGTCGGCACCCTCGGTGACGCGCCGCCGAACGTGTTCGTCAAGGACGGCGCGTACACCGGGTTCGACAACGAGCTGCTCCGTGCCATCGCGGCGAAGAAGAACCTCAAGCTGGAGTTCTCCGCGACCGAGTTCTCTTCGCTGCTCGGCCAGGTTTCGTCTGGCCGCTACGACATCGCCAGCTCGGCGATCGCGCAGACCGAGGAACGCAAGAAGACCGTCGACTTCTCGGATGCCTACGACTTCGAGACGATGAGCATCCAGACGAAGCAGGGCAGCCCGATCACTGAAGAGAAGGGCCTGTCGGGCAAGCGGGTCGCGGTGATCCAGGCGACCGTTGGCGACAAGTGGCTGACCAGTACGGTGCCGGACGCGCAGCCGGTGCGGTTCCCCGACTACGCCGCCGCGCTGACCGCGCTGAAGACCGGGGCCGTCGACGCGTACGTGCTGGACCAGAGCATCGCCGAGAAGAACGTCACCGAGAACCCGGACGCGAAACTCGCGGTCGTGAAGAGCTTCACCACCGACGTGCCGCACGGTTTCGCCGTCCGCAAGGGCAACGCCGACCTGCTGACGAAGCTGAACGACGGGCTCAAGCAGGTGATCAAGGACGGTACGTGGCTTAAGCTCCATCAGCAGTTCCTGCCGACCGCTCCGGTGCCGACCGGGTTTGGAAGCTGAGGAGTGACATGAGGAAGACTTTGGTCACGGCGGTAGCCGCGACACTGCTGGCCGCGCTCACCGCGTGCGGCGGCGGTGGTGGCTCC
Organism: Amycolatopsis sp. NPDC058986; assembly: GCF_042741125.1. Lineage (NCBI taxonomy): Bacteria > Bacillati > Actinomycetota > Actinomycetes > Pseudonocardiales > Pseudonocardiaceae > Amycolatopsis > Amycolatopsis sp. NPDC058986. The sequence goes on from NZ_JBHYJW010000050.1 coordinate 22,890, forward strand.
GAGGGCAAGACGTTGCGGGTCGGCACGCTGAGCGACTCCCGGCCGAACGCCTATCAGGAGAACGGCAACTACACCGGTCTGGACAACGAGCTGCTCCGGGCCATCGCGGCCAAGGTGAACCTCAAGGTGGAGTTCGCCGCGACCGACTTCTCGGCGCTGCTCGGCCAGGTCGCCAACGGCACGTACGACATCGGCAGCGCGAGCGTCGCGCAGACCGAGGCGCGGAAGAAGACGGTGGACTTCTCGGCGCCGTACGCCTACCAGGCGCTCGGCATCGAGACCAAGGAAGGCACGCCGATCACCGACGAGAACTCGTTGGCGGGCAAGCGGATCGGCGTCGTGCAGGGCACGGCCTCGGACACCTGGCTGGCCGCCAACGCCCCGACGGCGCAGCCGGTCCGTTTCCCCAGTGACGCGGCGGTGCTGAGCGCGCTCAAATCGTCCGGTGTGGACGGTGCGGTGTTCGACCAGGCGTCGGCCGAGGACTACGCGAAGTCCAATGCGGACTCGAAGTTCAAGGTCGCGAAGGTCATCACGACGAACATCCCGCTCGGCTACGCGGTGAAGCACGGGAACTCCGAACTCCTGAACAAACTCAACGACGGGATCAAGCAGGTCGTCGCGGACGGCACGTGGGAGAAACTGTTCAAGCAGTTCGAACCGAACACGCCGATTCCCGCCGACTTCAAGGTCAGCAAGTAAATGGATCAGTTCTTCACCACCTTTCTCAACTGGGAATACATCTGGCAGGTCTTCCCCGATCTGCTCAAGACGGGCATCTGGAACACCCTGATCCTCGCCGTGGTTTCGGCGGTGATCGGCACCCTGCTGGGCATGGTCGTCGCGGTGATGGGCCTGTCCACGAAGAAGTGGCTGCGCTGGCCCGCGCGGGTGTACACGGACATTTTCCGTGGCCTGCCGGCGATCCTGACGATCCTCGTGATCGGCCAGGGCCTCGGCACGCTCGCGCGCGACATCGTCGGCACGAACCCGTATCCGCTGGGCATCCTGGCGCTGAGCCTGATCGCGGCGGCCTACATCGGCGAGATCTTCCGGTCCGGCATCCAGAGTGTCGAAAAAGGACAGCTGGAAGCCAGCCGCGCGCTGGGGATGAGCTACACCAAGGCGATGGCGCTGGTCGTCATCCCGCAGGGCGTGCGGCGGGTGCTGCCCGCGCTGGTGAACCAGTTCATCTCGCTGATCAAGGACTCCAGCCTGGTGTACTTCCTCGGCCTGCTGCCCGAGCAGCGCGAGCTGTTCCGGATCGGGCAGGACCTCGCGGCGAACACCGGGAACCTGTCGCCGCTGGTCGCGGCCGGGTTCGTGTACCTGGTGATCACGATTCCGCTGACGCACCTGGTGAACTACATCGACAAGAAGCTGCGGACCGGGAAGAAGGTCGACACCGTGGATCCCAGCACGGAGTACACCCCGGCCAACTATTCGGGTGGAGGTGTTCCCCAGTGAGCGTGCGTGCGCCGGTGCGCTCGTCGAGCGTCGAGTTGCGCGACATCCACGTGAAGTTCGGGACCCTGGAGGTCCTGCGCGGGGTGGATCTTCGCGTCGAGAAGGGGAAGACGACCTGCATCATCGGGCCGTCGGGTTCGGGCAAGTCGACGTTGCTGCGGTGCGTGAACCGGCTGCAGGAGCCGGACCGCGGCGATCTGCTGCTGAACGACGAGAGCGTCATCTCCGCGGACCCGGACGTGCTGCGGCAGCGGGTCGGCATGGTGTTCCAGCACTTCAACCTGTTCGGGCATCGGAGCGTGCTGGACAACATCGTCCTGCCGCTGCGCAGCGTCAAGCGCCTCGGCAAGGAGGAGGCGGCGGCGATCGCCCGTGCGCGGCTGGAGGACGTCGGCCTGGCGGACAAGGCGCCGTACCGGCCGAGCGCGCTCTCGGGTGGCCAGCAGCAGCGGGTCGCGATCGCGCGGGCGCTGGCGATGGAGCCCGAGGTCATGCTGTTCGACGAGGCCACCAGCGCACTGGACCCCGAGCTGGTCAAGGGCGTCCTGAACCTGATGGCCGGTCTCGCCGAACGCGGCCTGACCCTGCTGGTCGTGACCCACGAGATGGGCTTCGCCCGCAGTGTCGCCGACGAGGTCGCCTTCATGGACGGCGGCAAGATCGTCGAACAGGGCCCGCCCGCCGAGATCTTCGACAACCCGCAGAGCCCGCGTCTGCAACGCTTCCTCTCGCAGGTGCTCTGACCAGGCTTCCGGCATGTCCCGAATGCCCCATGGGGGACGTTGAACGTCTCGAACGGAGCATTCGGGACATGGGGGCCACCTCGCCGACAGGTAACCTGCGATCATGGCGAGAATCGCGCGGCTGACGTATTACCCGGTCAAGGGATGCGCCGGGACCTCGGTGGACACGGCGGTGGTCACCGAGGCCGGGCTGACACACGACCGCGCCTTCATGATCGCCGCGCCCGGCGGTGACTTCCGCAGTCAGCGCAAGTTCGCCGCCCTCGCCACCGTCCGTCCCCGCCTCACCGGCGACGGAACCCTTGAACTGTCCGCGCCCGGGCTCGAAGACCTCGAAGTCGACATCCGGAAAGACGGCCCACGGCACCCCGCGTCCACCTTCAGCTGGCACGGCGACGCCGTTCACCAGGGCAAGGAGGCACAGGACTGGTTCTCGACGCTGCTCCGAGCCGAATCGATTCTCGTCGGCGTCGCGCCGGACCACGAGCGCGTCACGAGCGGAGAGACGCCCGGCACCGCGGCCTTCGCCGACGGGCACGCACTCCTCGTCACGAGCGAGTCCTCTTTGGACAGTCTCAACGAGAGGATCGCGTCGCGGGGCGGCGAGCCGGTGCCGATGGATCGCTTCCGCCCCAACATCGTCGTGGCGGGCTGGGAAACACCGCACACCGAGGACGACGTCCGCGCGATGCGGGCCGGGAGCGCCGAATTCGGCTACGCGAAGCCGTGTGTGCGGTGTTCGGTGCCGATGGTCGACCAGGAGACCGGCGTGAAGTCCGGTCCCGAGCCGATCCGCACGCTCGCCACCTACCGCCGCGATCCCGACGGCGGCGTGACGTTCGGGATGAAGGCCGCCGTCACGAAGCCCGGTCAGCTCGCCGTCGGCGACGAGGTGATCGTGCACTCCTGGGCCGGGCCGAGGCCCAGCGTCGCGGCCGCCGAGCCACCGTTGATCGCGACCGCGAGCCGGCCTGCCGAGTCGGTGTAGAGCACCGCCTCGCCCCGCGGCACGTCCCCGAACGTCCGGCCCACCACCGCCCGCACCGCGACCCGCGCGCTGTGCACCGACACCGCGCCGGTCAGCTCGGTCAGCGCCAGGTCGGCGGGACTCGCGGCGAGCTGGACGTTGCCGAAGTGGTCCACCGTCACGACCTCCGCGACCAGCTTTCCCGGGAACGCGGCGACGAGCGGGTCCGCCAATGTCACCGGATCGGGCACTCGCTCGCCGAACTCCGACGGCGCCACGCCCAGCGCGAGATGCGCGGCAGCGGGGGCGAAGATGTCGCGGCCGTGGAAAGTGGCCGATGTCTCGGGGAGTCGCAGCGAAGGCTCGGACAGCTCGAAAGTCTCGACGACGCCGCCGAGCGCCGATGCCGCGGGAAGCAACAACCCGTTGTCCGGCCCGACGAGCAGTCCCCGCTGCGCGACGACGACAACGCCGCGCCGGGCGGTACCGACTCCGGGGTCGACCACCGCGAGATGCACCGCTTCGGGCAGGTAGGGCACGGTCTGCGCCAGCGCCGTCGCGCCGTGCCGGATCTGCTGCGGCGGCACCTCGTGGGTGACGTCGATCATCTGGACGTCGGGCGCGAGCCGCGCGATCACCCCGCGGCAGGCCGCCACGAACCCGTCTCGCAGGCCGTAGTCGGTCGTGAACGAGATCCACCGGTACGTCATGACCTGCATCATCGCGCGGGTTAGGGTGCTGCGGTGACGACGCTCGCCGATTACCCGAAGATCTCCGCAGGCAAGGTCCGCGAACTGTACGCGGTCGACGACGACCATCTGCTGCTGGTCACCTCGGACCGGATCTCCGCCTACGACTTCGTGCTGGACACGCCCATCCCCGACAAGGGGAGGGTGCTCACGGCGATGAGCGTCTTCTGGTTCACCCAGCTCGCCGACGTCATGCCGAACCACCTCGTCGCCTACGACGACCCGCGCATCCCCGCCGAGGTCCGCGGTCGCGCGCTGCTGGTGCGGCGGCTGAGGATGCTGCCCGTCGAGGCCGTCGCCCGCGGCTACCTCACCGGCTCCGGGTTCGCCGACTACCGGCGCACCGGCGCGGTGTGTGGCGTCGAACTGCCCGCCGGGCTGGCGGAGTCCGCGAAGCTGCCCGAGCCGATCTTCACCCCGGCGACGAAGGCGGAACTCGGCGAGCACGACGAGAACGTCACGTTCGACGCGGCCGCCGCCACCATCGGCCGCGAGCTGGCCGAACGGGTCCGCGAGGCCACCCTGACGATCTACCGGCGAGGCGCCGACCTCGCCGCGGAGCGCGGAATCCTGCTGGCCGACACGAAGTTCGAGTTCGGCCAGGACGAGAGCGGTGCTCTCGTCCTGGGGGACGAAGTGATGACCCCGGACTCCTCGCGCTACTGGCCCGTGGACGGCTACGCGCCCGGCCGCACGCAACCGTCGTTCGACAAGCAGTACGTCCGCGACTGGCTCACCGGCCCGGCCTCCGGCTGGGACCGCGCGTCCAACACCCAGCCGCCGCCCTTGCCGGACGACGTCGTCGCCGCCACTCGCGCCCGCTACGTCGAGGCCTACGAGCGCATCACCGGGCTCTCACTGGCGGACTGGCCGGGCTGACCTTCGCGCCGGGCAATCCACCGGAAAACGGTCCGCGTTGACCCAGCCGGGTGAACGCCTCCGCAACCGTCGTCGGACCGTTCGGTGCAGTTCACGGCGTGGTCAGGCGGTCGCCACCGGGGTCCGGCCCAATGGGCAGCGTGGACGCTCGTTTGCTCGTATCGCTGTCCGGGATCACACCGCGGACACTGCATCGCTGCGCCGACCTCGCGGCCGAGCTGGAACGACGCAAGGTGCCGCTGTCGGTCCTGTATGCGGCGAGGACCGGCGACGGTCCGGTGACGGAGTGGACGCGAGTCCGCGCGAAGGCCGGTGATTCCGTGCTCCTGCACGGATACGACCATCGCGTCACGCCTACCCATCGGACTGTCCACCTCGGCAAGAAAGCCGAGTTCGCGGCACTGCCCGCACACGAGGCGCGGCTGCGGCTGATCGCCGCGAAGGCAGCACTCGAGGGCACCGGGCTCGCCGTCGACGGGTTCGCGCCGCCGCGCTGGATCGCGTCGCAGGGCACGCTCCAGGCGTTGGCGGAACACGGTTTCACGTTGTGCGCGGACCTGGTTTCGGTGCGGGACCTGGAAAGCGGTGAATCCTGGCGCTCACGGGTCCTGGAGTTCAGCAGCCAGTCCCAGCGCACCGAAACCGTGCGCTGCTTCGCGCTCGTGCTCGCGAGCGCCAGGGCGGCGCGGAGAGGCGGCCTCGTCCGCCTGGGAGTCGAGGCCGCCGATCTCGCGCGTCCCGGTCTGCGCCAGGCATTGCTCGACGCGGTCGATGTCGCGCTGGAGAACCGGGCTTTCGGCTCAACCTATGGCGCGCTCCGCCGCGTCGGTGTTTGACAGGACAGCCTGACGTCAGACGGTGGTGGGCTCGGCGCGGTCGAGCACCTTCACTTCGGTGCCCTCGGGCGCGAGGTTGCCGAACAACCCGTAGTGCAGGGCCGGATTCGCCAGCACGGCCTCGTGGATCGGCACGGCCGTGCGGGGTGCCACCGCCCGCAGGTAGTCCACCGCCTCGCCCGCCTTGAGCCACGGGGCGCCGGTGGGCAGGCCGAGCACGTCGATCTTCTGCTCGGGCACGAAGAACGAGTCGCCGGGGTGGTAGAACGCGCCGTGGTCGACCACGTAGCCGACGTTCGGGATCACCGGGATGTCGCTGTGGATCACCGCGTGCTCACCGCCGACGACGTTCACCGTGCTGCGCCCGATTTCGAACGCGTCGCCCGGTTTGGCGACCTCGAACGTCGCGCCCGTCTTCCGCACGGTCTCGACGGAACCGGGGTCGATGACGAGTTTCGCGCCGGGGTTGGCCTCCAGCAGCGCGGGCAGCCGCTCGACGTCGAGGTGGTCGAAGTGCTGGTGGGTAACGAAAATCGCGTCGAGTTCGCGTTCGCCTTCGAAGCCGGCGGAGAACGTGCCCGGGTCGATCAGGATCCGTGCGCCGTCGGTCTCCAGCAGCACGCAAGAATGTCCAAAGTGGACAATTCGCATCAGGATTCTCCTTAGGATCGTCGCTTTCCACCCTATGCCCGGATGAGGGCGCCGCCAAGTTCGGTTCGTCGTCGGCGGACTTCCCTGCCCCGCCGCGCGGCCTCCGGCGCGTTCGGCTCCGAGTCCACTTTGGGCAGTTCGACGCTGGTGTTCACGGTGCTCGCCACGGCCACGACCGGGTCGTACCGGATGGGTCCGTCGCGGTCGACGCGATGATCGTCGAGGGCGTGCTCATCGCCGGGCCCGCTCGCGAGGTGCCTGCCCTGGCTGGTCTGTCAGTTCACCGTCGGGCTGCTGCTGTCCTCGATCGAGGTCGCGCCGCTTCCGCTCGTCCAGTGGCTCGGGGCACCTGATGCGACGGCCCCGATCGTGACTGCCGTGCTGTGCGGCGCGAGCATCGGGGGCAGTTCGCTGTACGCCTGGCGCGGGACGACCGGCGAACCGCGGCTGTTCCTGACCGGACCGCTGATCACGATGACGTCGGCGAGCCTCCAGCGTCTGCTCCCGGAAAACCGCAGGTCGGAAGGGTCCTCGCTGGCGTTCACTGTCCAAACGACCGGGTTCGGGCTCGGCTCGCTCGGCGTCGGCGTGCTCCCGCTCCGGCTCACGCCGTTGTTCGGTACCTTTTCCGCGGCGATCATCGTTGTCATGCTGGGTACCCGGCCCCGGCGAACTGTTGGCACTGCGTCAGTAACGTCGTAGCCTGGGCCTTACGTCGATACCACGGGAGTGACGCCGATGACCGCCGTGCAGCCCAAGCCGACCTCGGTCGGCGAAACCTTCGACTCGCTGAGCCCCGCGACCGACGAGGTGGTCGGGACCTATCCGGTCAACACCGCGGAAGAGGTGAAGGCCGCGGTCGAACGCGGGCGGGCGGCCGCCGAATGGTGGGCCGGCCTCGGCTACGCGGGCCGTGGTGAGCGGCTGCGCCGGTGGAAGGGCGTGCTGACGCGCCGCCTGCCGCAGCTGTGCCAGGTCGTGCGCGACGAGACCGGCAAGCCCATCGCCGACGCGCAGCTGGAGAGCGTCCTCGCGATCGAGCACATCGCCTGGGTGAGCAAACACGCGCGCAAGTACCTCGGCAAGCAGCGGCGTCCCGCCGGGCTGCTGATGGCGAACCAGGCGGCGACGGTCGAGTACCAGCCGCTGGGCGTCGTCGGCGTGATCGGGCCGTGGAACTACCCGGTGTTCACGCCGCTCGGCTCCATCGCCTACGCGCTCGCGGCGGGGAACGCGGTCGTCTTCAAGCCGAGCGAGTACACCCCTGGCGTCGGGAAGTGGCTGGTCGACGCGTTCGCGGAGGTCGTCCCGGAGCACCCGGTGCTGCAGTTGATCACCGGCTTCGGCGAGACCGGCGCGGCGCTGGTCGGCGCGGGCGTCGACAAGATCGCCTTCACCGGCTCGACCGCGACCGGCAAGAAGATCATGGCCGCGGCCGCCCAGACGCTGACCCCGGTGGTCATCGAGGCGGGCGGCAAGGACCCCGTGCTGGTGGACGCCGACGCCGACCTCGACGCCGCCGCGGACGCGACGGTGTGGGGTGCCTTCTCGAACTCCGGCCAGACCTGCATCGGCGTCGAGCGGGTCTACGTCCACGAGCGGGTGCACGACGAGTTCGTGCGCAAGGTCGTCGAGAAGTCGAAGGACATTCGCGCGGGCTCGGACGAGGCCGCGCAGTACGGCCCGGTCACCATGCCCTCGCAGCTCGGGGTGATCCGCAAGCACATCGCGGACGCGCTGGCGCGCGGCGGGAAGGCCGTGCTCGGCGGGGTCGACGCCGTCGGCGACCGGTACGTCCAGCCGACCGTGCTTGTCGACGTCCCCGAGGATTCCGAGGCGGTCCGCGAGGAAACCTTCGGCCCGACCGTCACCATCGCGAAGGTGCGCGACATGGACGAGGCGGTCGAGAAGGCCAACGACACCAAGTACGGCCTCGGCTCGACGGTGTTCTCGAAGTCGCGCGGCCTCGAACTGGCCCAGCGGCTGCGCACCGGCATGACCGCGATCAACGCGCCGCTCTCGTTCGCGGGCGTCGCGTCGCTGCCGTTCGGTGGCGTGGGCGACTCCGGCTTCGGACGGATCCACGGGCCGGAGGGCCTGCGGGAGTTCGCGCGGTCCAAGGCCATCGCCCGGCAGCGCTTCGCGCCGCCGATGATGCTGACTTCCTTCAGCCGCAAGCCTTCCACGGACGCGCTGGTGGCGAAGCTGATCACCGTGCTGCACGGAAAACGCTGATTCGCCTGGTAGGCCCGTGGGGGCCTCCCCGAGGGACCCAGAGTGCCTCAGGGAGGTCCCCGCGTTGTTTCTCGTGCGTCCTTTGTGGACTCTGCGGCGGGGCCGGAGCGGTTGCGACAAGGGCGTCCCTCGGTGCGTCAGATGCGTCCAGGGCGTCCCTCGGCTTCCGCGCCTTGGGGCCCGCCTTCAGGACCTCTGGAGCGTGTCGGGGCGGAACGGCTCGGCTCACGTGTCGTGAACGGAGCGTTCGCGACGATCAGCGTCCCGAACGGAGCGTTCGCGACAGACATGGCCGCCGCACTCTCGGCGACCTCTCGTCAGCTATCCACTTCCAGTTGTCCACAGCCCTGCGCCGATGTGGACAACTCCGGCCATTGTTGATCTTGAACCCGGTTTTGTCGTACCCCGGCGGTAGAATGGTCTTGGGGTCGCCCCCCGGAGCGGGAGGGGGATACCCGAGCAGTGGGGTGTCTCAGCGGGCGTCGGCCCGGATGAGGTCGGCGGCCTTCTCTGCGACCATGATCGTCGGGGCGTTCGTGTTGCCCCGCGGGACGATCGGCATGATCGAGGCGTCCACGACGCGCAGGCCGTCCACGCCGCGCACCCGCAGAGCCGGATCGACGACAGCCTGTTCCCCGTTGCCCATCGAGCAGGTGCCCACCGGGTGATACAGCGTCTGCGTGTTCGCCCGGACGTGCTCGATCAGCGCGTCCTCGTCCAGTTCGGACCGATCGGGGAGGAACGGCTTGTCCAGGAAACGCGCCAGCGGTCCGGATTTCGCGATCTCCATCAGCGTCCGCAGGCCGGCGAGGGTCGCCTCCATGTCCGCCGGGTCCGCGTAGTACGCCGGGTCGATCAGCGGTTTCCACAGGGGATTCGCCGACTTCAGCCGCAGCCGTCCGCGGCTCGCGACGTCGACGAGTGTGGTCGCCGAGGTGAAGCCCGGCACCGTCGGCTCACGCAACCCGTTGTCGTAGAACAACGTCGGCGCGACGTGGAACTGCATGTTCGGCGCGGCCATTCCGTCCATAGTGGACATGAAGCCGCCTGCCTCGCCCACGTTGGACGCCAGTGGGCCGCGTTTGGTCAGCTGGTACCGGACGAGCCCGGCGGGCGTCGCGGCGTCGACAAGATCCGTCGTGCCGCGGGTGGACCAGATGACCGGAGATGCCGGGTGGTCGTGCAGGTTCTCGCCGACGCCGGGCAGCGCGGCCACGACGTCGATGCCGAACTCCCGCAGGTGCTCGGCGGGCCCGACTCCCGAGAGCATCAACAACTGCGGCGAGTTGATCGCGCCGCCGCACAACAGTACTTCGGCCGCCGCGTGCGCGATCTTCTCAACCCCTGCGTCCAAATAGGACACACCGGTGGCGCGGGTTCCCGAGAACACCACGCGCGTCGCCTGTGCGCAGGTGCGGACGGTCAGGTTCGGCCGCGTCAGCGCCGGGCGCAGGTAGGCGTCCGCTGTGGACCAGCGCGCGCCCTTCTTGCAGGTCACCTGATAGAGCCCGGCGCCGTCCTGCGTCTCGCCGTTGAAGTCGTCGTTGCGCTTGAGTCCCCACGTCACGGCCGAATCCACCCAGGCGTGGGACAGCTCGTGGGTGAACCGCCGGTCCTCGACGTGCAGTGGCCCGTCCGTGCCGTGCAGCGGACCGCCGAACCGCTGGTTGCCCTCGGCACGCTTGAAGTACGGCAGGACGTCGTCGAAACCCCAGCCCTCGGCGCCGTGCTCATCGCGCCAGGCGTCGTAGTCGGCGCGGTTACCGCGGATGTAGATCATCGCGTTGATCGACGAACAGCCACCCAGCGTCTTCCCTCGCGGCCAGTACGACGTCTTCCCGGTGTGCTTCTGCTCGACCGTCTCGTAGTTCCAGTCCCATTTGGTCTTGAACAGCGCGGCGAACGCGGCCGGGATGTGGATCTCGTCGGCGGTGTCCTCGCCGCCCGCCTCCAACAGCAGGACTCTGGCCGAGGGATCCTCGCTCAGCCGGTTCGCCAGCACGCAGCCCGCGCTGCCCGCGCCGACGATGACGTAGTCGTAGGAGTCCTGCTCGGCCACGCTGCCTCCCGGGGTATTGGCACCCTGCCAAGAGCTCATCATGACGCAGCTCACCCTACGCGCAAAGCCCCCGGTAGAGGGGTTAGTCCGACGACGGGTCGAACGAGGTGACGCACGGGCCGCCCTTCGCGCGGTCATCGGTTTCGACGCGGCCCTGGCTCGGCACGCCGTCCACCTTGGCGTCGACGTGCACGATCGTCCGGCCCGCGGTGCGCAGCACGTCCGTCGACTGCGCGACGAGCTTCACTTCGCCGTTGATCAGCTGCTGGGTGCCGCTGCGGGTGGTGTCGGGCGCGTCCTTGCACATGACCGACAGCGCCGCCGGGATGTCGCGCCCGTTGACGGCGGCGATGAACTGGTTGGCCGCGTCCGCGCCGTCCTTCACTTCCGGCCTCGGCCTCGGGTCCGTCGACGCGCTGGCCAGCGGCTCCGGTTCCCCGCCCTCCTTGGCGTCGCGCACGCACCAGCCCTGATTGCCGGGGATCATCGCGAGGCCGTAGCTGAGCGGGCCCGCGGTCACCGTCGCCGCCCGCTCCTGCTGGCCGGTCGGATGCACCGGGTTGGTCAGCTTCGCCTCGTCCTTGGCCACCGCGAACGCCTGCTCGGCGGTGTAGGACCGCTTCGAGCGGATCTTGCACCACAGCTGGTCGAACATCGCGTGCTCGGTGATCGCGTTGGCGAACGACTGTGCCAGCTGCTCCGGTGTCGCCTGCGACGTGGTGTCCAGCTTCTTCTTGAAGAAACCCGGCGTGACCCAGCCGGTGAACGCGAAGGCACCGCCGAGCACCACGACGACCGCCACGACGACGATCCACAGCCCGGCTTTCGACTTCTTCTTCGGCGGCTGCGGAGGCGGGTACTGGCCGTATGGCGGCCGGCCCTGCGGGGGATAAGGGCCCTGCGGCGGGTAGGGGCCTTGCTGCGGCGGGTGGTTCATGTCTCCCCCTCGATACCGGTCCGTCAGGCGCCCAGGCTAGTGAAGTACGCTCTGACGGTACCCACGACCTGCGTGAATAAGGAGCAGCCTGCCGTGGCTCGAGTCGTCGTCGACGTCATGCCGAAACCCGAGATCCTCGACCCGCAGGGCCAGGTGGTGGCCCGCGCGCTGCCGCGGCTGGGCTTCAGCGGCGTCACCGAGGTTCGCCAGGGCAAGCACTTCGAGCTCGAGGTCGACGACTCCGTCGACGACGAGACGCTCGCCAAGATCGCCGAGGGCCTGCTGGCCAACCCGGTCATCGAGCAGTGGACGGTCCGGCGGGTGGAGGCGTGACCGCCCGGATCGGCGTCGTCACCTTCCCCGGCACCCTCGACGACGGTGACGCCGCCCGCGCGGTCCGCTACGCCGAGGCCGAGGCGGTGCCGCTGTGGCACGCCGACGAGGACATCAAGGGCGTCGACGCGGTCGTCGTCCCCGGTGGTTTCTCCTACGGCGACTACCTGCGTGCCGGGGTGATCGCCCGCCACGCGCCGGTGATGACGTCGGTGATCGAGGCCGCGCACCAGGGCATGCCGGTGCTCGGCATCTGCAACGGGTTCCAGATCCTGTGCGAGGCGGGGCTGCTGCCCGGCGCGATGATCCGCAACGCGGGCCTGCACTTCATCTGCCGCGACCAGTGGCTGCGCGTCGAGAACACCGGCACGGTGTGGACCAGCCGGTACGAGCAAGGCGCCGAGATCCTCATCCCGATGAAGAACATCGACGGCTGCTACATGGCCGAGCAGTCCACTTTGGACGAGCTGGAGGCCGAGGGCAGGGTCGTGTTCCGCTACGTCGGCGGTAACCCGAACGGCTCCCGCAACGACATCGCCGGGATCCGCAGCGCCAACGGCCGCGTGGTCGGTCTCATGCCGCACCCGGAGCACGCCATCGACGCGCTGACCGGACCGTCGGACGACGGCCTCGGCATGTTCTACAGCGCCGTCGACGCACTGGTGAACGCCTGAGCGAGACGCTCACCAGGCGGAACCGATTGACCGACGTTCGGTGACGGTGGTGGCATGGGCCCATGACCCGAGCCATGCCCCGGGCGCGCGTCGAGCTGACGTTCGCGATCCGGGTCGACGCGGACCACGAGCGGGCGGCAGGCATCGCCGCCCGCGTTGCCACCGCCGTCCAGAATGCCGTCGGGGACTGTCCGGAACCCGGTGAGGTGCTGCTCTTCGAGGTCCCGCCGCCGACCGTGCGGCCGACGGTGGAACGACCGCTGCGGCTGCACGTCCCGTCGCGGCGGGCGCTGCTGCACGGCGAGGCCCTCGACTTCACCCGGCTCGAATTCGACCTGCTGCTCTACCTCGCCACGCATCCCGACCGGGTGCTCGACCGCGAGACGCTCCTGCGCGAGGTGTGGGAGCTGCCGGGCACCGTCGGCGGGCGCACGGTCGATGTCCACGTCCGCAAGATCCGGGGGAAGCTCGAACCGGTGATCGCGCCGATCACCACCGTGCGCGGCGTCGGCTACCGGTTCGACGGCGCCGATCAGGTCGACGTGGAGCTCGCCGACGCCGGTCACCGTCCACTCGCGACGGTGACCGCCGTCGGCTAACGGCTATTCCGCCTTGGAGTGGTCGCTGCTGAGCCACTTCTCCGGGCGCATCCGGACCAGGACCGAAGTCTCGGTGAGCGAGCCGTCGACGAAGGCGCGGGCCTGGTCCTCGGGCAGATAGCGCTCGGCGATCCGCGTCGCCTGCTCTCGGGTGGGGGCCGTGTCGCTGGCTACGACGGGACCTTCCACGGTGACGTACTTGTACGGTTGCTGCTCGGACTGCACCACCAGGCTGAATCGTCCGGCCTTGCGGAGCGAGCGGTCCTTCAGCGAGTCGCGGTCCATCCAGACGAGGACTTCGCCACCGGGCTCGTAGTCGTACCAGACCGGCACGGCCAGCGGCGCGCGTTCGTCCCGCCCGATCGCGAGCACCCCGATGTGGACCCCGCTCAGGAACTCCTGACGCTCCTGGGCGGTCATGACCATTGGCATGCGGATCTCCCCTTGATCGACAGTGTCATCCGGGGCCAACACCGCCACCGCTCCGGACATTCCGGACGCCTGCTGAAGGGGACTTTCCTCGCGTGTCATGCGCTGAAAGTCCCCTTCAACTCACGAGACGAGACGAAAGTCCCCTTCAGCTCGCGGCGGCGACCAGACGGGCATACGAGCCCTCCGCCGCGAGCAGGGTGTCGTGGCTGCCCAGCTCGGTGATCCGGCCGCCCTCCACGACCGCGACCCGGTCCGCCGCGGCCGCGGTGTGCAGCCGGTGCGCGATCGCGATCACCGTCCGGCCTTCGAGCACGCTGTTCAGCGACCGCTCCAGCTCCCGTGCCGAACCGGTGTCCAGCAACGACGTCGCCTCGTCCAGTACCAGCGTGTGCGGGTCGGCCAGCACCACCCTGGCGAGCGCGAGCTGCTGCGCGAGCGCCGCGGGCACGGCATATGCGCCGGAGCCGAGCTTCGTGTCGAGGCCGTCCGGCAACGACGCGGCCCACTCCGCGGCACCGGCCGAGGCCAGCGCCGCCCGCAACTCGTCGTCCGTCCACTCGCCACCGGCGCGCCGGGCGGGCAACGCCAGGTTCTCCCGCAGCGTCCCGGAGAACACGTGGTGTTCCTGCGTGAGCAGCAGGACCTCGCCCCGCAGGACGTCATCGGCCAGCGTCGACACCTCGGTCCCGCCGATCCGCACCGAACCGGACGTCGGCGCCGCGATCCCGGCCAGCAGCCGTCCCAGCGTCGACTTGCCCGCACCGGACGGTCCGACGATCGCCAGCCGCTCACCGCGCGGCACGCGCAGGTCGATCCCGTGCAGTACCTCGCGATCCGCGGTGTAGCCGAACCGGACCCCCGAGACGTCGATGTCGCGTCCGCGCGGCGCCTCGGCTACGGCGTCGCCCTGCGGGGTGGGCCGGACACCGAGAATGCGCCGCGCCGCGGCCAGTGCGACCTGCAGATCCTCCAGCCAGAACAACGCCTCGTTGAGCGGCGTCGCCATGGCCTGGGTGTAGAGCAGCATCGTGGTGATCGTGCCCAGCCCGGCCCAGCCCTGGCTGTAGGCGAGGACGCCGAGCAACAGCATCGCCGCGGCCGGCAGCACGTAGCTGATCTCCAGCGCCGGCAGCCAGCGCATCTGCAGCGCCCGCAGCTTCCGCTCGCTGAAGATCGTGTCGCCGAGAGCGGCGCGGCTGGTACGGATACGCCGTTCGGTCAGCCCGAGCGCCTCGACGGTCCGCGCGCCTTCGACGGTTTCGTGCGCGATCGACTGCAGCACGCCCCAGCGGTCCAGCATCGAGGCCATCACCGCCGGGATCCGCCGCTGGTACCAGACGTTCACCGGCACCAGCAGCGGCAGCGCGACCAGCAGGCCCGCCGCCAGCAGCGGCGACGTGACCACCATCGCGATCGTCGTCAGCAACACGGTCACCACCGCGATCAGGATTTCCGGCGCGGCGTTGCGGACCGCGTGGTCCAGCCTGCCGATGTCGCTGGTGGCACGGCTGAGCAGATCACCGGTCCCAGCGGCTTCGACGGTGCCCAGCGGCAGCGTCAGCGCGTTGCCGACGAAACCTTCGCGGGTCTCGGCCAGCACCAGCTCGCCGAACTTCCGTGCGCGGAACCGCGCGGCCTTGCGTGCGGCCGCCTGCGCCAGCAGGACCACGACGAACGCCACGGCCAGCAGATCGACGCGGGCGGCCGTGCCGCCCTCGACGACGCCGTCCACCAGCCGCCCGAGCAACTGCGGCCCGGCCAGCCCGATCAGCGTCGCCAGGCAGAACATGCCGAGCATCAGGGCGAACTCGCGCCGGTGCGCGTTCGCCGTGCGCAGCGCCCAGCGCCGGACGTCCCGCTGGGACGCCAGTGGGAGCTTCTTCATGGTGGTCACACCGTTGCTTTCGTACTCACGACTTCGTCGGCCACATGTGTCCACAAAGGACTCTGACTGAACACCACGGTCGTCCGCCCGCGCCGCAGTTTCGCGACGCGCTCGGTGATCCGCGCCTCGGTGTGCGCGTCGACGGCCGACGTCGGCTCGTCCAGCAGCAACACGTCGGCGTCCATCGCCAGCGCCCTGGCCAGGTTCAGCCGCTGACGCTGACCGCCGGAGACCTCGCGGCCGCGTTCGCCGATCAGCTCGTCGACGCCGCGCGGCAGCGCCTCCACGATGTCGTCGGCATCCGCCGCGTAGAGGGCGTCGCCTATCTCGATGTCGCTCTCGTGCGGTGGTGTCAGCTGTTCGCGAAGGATCCCGGAGAACCAGATGTCCTGGTTGTGCGCGTACACCACTCGCTTCCGCAGCTCGGCCAGCGCGATCTCGTTCGCGGGGATCCCGCCGATCAGCGCCTGCTCCTCCTCGGCGACGTCCGCGAAGCGGGCAAGCCGAACGGCGATCGCCTCGGCGTCGGCGCCGAGGTCGACCACGGTGAGCTTCCCCGCCGCGATCCGGATGCCGCTCTCGCTGTCGTAGAGGTCCAACGGCCCTGCGGGCAACGCCTTCGGCGTATCCGGATCGGAGAGCCGGGGCTTGATCGACAGCAGTCCGCACACCTTGCGCGCGGCCACCAGCGCGGAGCTGAGCGAACCCGCGAACTCGGTCATGATCGCCACCGGGCCGATCAGGAACGCCGAGACGCCGTAGAACGCGACCAGCTCGCCGACCCCGATCGTGCCCTCGATCGCCAGCCGCGCGCCCAGCCAGGTGATGGCCACGGTGACCAGGCCCGGCAGCGCGATCTCGGCCGCGGCCAGCCAGGCTTCGCTGCGGCCGACCTCGTTACCCGCGAAGCGCACCCGCTGGCTCGCCGTGCGGAACCGGGCCAGGAAGCGCCGTTCGCCGCCGACCCCGCGCAGGATCCGCAGGCCGGACACGATGTCCGCGCCCAGCGCGTTCACCTCGGACAGGTTCTCCCGCTGGACCGTCTTGCGTTTCTGCAGCGGCGCCAGCAGCGGCCCGATCCCGGTCACCGCCAGCGGGACGCCGACCAGCGCGATCACGCCGAGCAGCGTGGAGGTCGACAGCAGCGCGATGCCGATCACCACGAACGAGAGCACCGCTCCGCTCGCGCGGCCCAGCACCTCGAACATGTTGCCGATGTGGTTGATGTCCGAAGTGGTCACGGCCACGACGTTGCCGGTCGTGGTGTGCTCACGCAGACCGGCGCCGACCCGGGTGGTGTGCTCGGTGACCGCTCGCTGGGTGGCCGCGGCGCCGTGGAGCCACAGTCCGTACTGGATGAAGTGCAGCCAGGTACCGAAACCCGCCTGGAGCACGCCGAGGACGGCCATGAGCGACGCCCAGCGCCAGACGGCGGCCGTGTCGTGTGCCGCGATCGCGCTGATCCCGCGGCCGATCACCAGCGGTTGCAGCGCGCCGGGCAGCAGCCAGAGCGCACCGATCAGCGCCCCCGCGAGGACGACCGGCGACCGGGCACGGAGCACGGCGAACAGGTACCGGGCGGCGGTCAGCCGGGCCGGTAGCCGAGGCGTTCGGATGGGATATGTGGCGGAAAGCACGTACATCGACGTTAAAGACCCGCGCCCGGCGACGCGACCGAATTATGCCGGTGTGGGCTGGGACCCGGAGCGGGTGTGAGCAAGGTGACGACCTACTCTTGAGGCCGTGGCGAACCCAGACGGCGACACCGTGACCAGCACCGTTGACACCACCGCGCGCGCCGAGGCGACTCCGGACCTCGCGCAGCCGTACGTCGAACTCGGCCTCGCCGAAGACGAGTACGCCCGGATCCGCGAGATCCTCGGCCGACGGCCGACCGACGCCGAACTGGCGATGTACTCGGTGATGTGGAGCGAGCACTGCTCGTACAAGTCCTCGAAGAAGCACCTGCGCTACTTCGGTGAAAGCGCCACGCCCGAGATGAAGGAGAAGACGCTCGCGGGCAT
Source organism: Amycolatopsis sp. NPDC058986 (assembly GCF_042741125.1). Taxonomy (NCBI): domain Bacteria; kingdom Bacillati; phylum Actinomycetota; class Actinomycetes; order Pseudonocardiales; family Pseudonocardiaceae; genus Amycolatopsis; species Amycolatopsis sp. NPDC058986. The sequence goes on from NZ_JBHYJW010000050.1 coordinate 40,360, forward strand.
CGGCGAGAACGCCGGTGTGGTCGACGTCGGCGAGGGCTGGGCCGTCACCTTCAAGGTGGAGAGCCACAACCATCCGTCCTATGTGGAGCCGTACCAGGGTGCCGCGACCGGCGTCGGCGGCATCGTCCGCGACATCATGGCCATGGGCGCGCGTCCCCTCGCGGTTGCCGACGCGCTGCGCTTCGGCCCCGCCGACGCGCCGGACACCAAGCGCGTGCTGCCCGGTGTGGTCGCCGGTGTCGGCGGCTACGGCAACTGCCTCGGCCTGCCGAACATCGGGGGCGAGCTGGTGTTCGATCCGAGCTACGCGGGCAACCCGCTGGTCAACGCGCTGTGCGTCGGCGCGATGCGGGTCGAGGACCTGCACCTGGCGTTCGCCTCGGGGACCGGCAACAAGATCATCCTGTTCGGTGCGCGGACCGGGCTCGACGGTATCGGCGGCGTGTCGGTGCTCGCGAGCGACACGTTCTCCGGCGACGAATCGGCGGCGGGGCGCAAGAAGCTGCCGAGCGTCCAGGTCGGCGACCCGTTCACCGAGAAGGTGCTCATCGAGTGCTGCCTCGAGCTGTTCGCCGCGGACGTCGTCGTCGGCATCCAGGACCTCGGCGGTGCCGGGCTGTCCTGCGCGACGTCCGAGCTGGCGGCGGCCGGTGACGGCGGGATGCACATCTACCTCGACCGGGTTCCGTTGCGCGCCAGCGGAATGACCCCGGCGGAGGTGCTCTCCAGCGAGTCACAGGAGCGCATGTGCGCGGTCGTCACGCCGGAGAACGTCGACGCGTTCATGAAGATCTGCGCGAAGTGGGACGTCATCGCCACCGACATCGGCGAGGTCACCGACGGCGAACACCTGGTGATCACCTGGCACGACGAGACCGTGGTCGACGTCCCGGCGCACACCGTGGCGCACCAGGGCCCGGTGTACGACCGGCCCATCCAGCGACCGTCCACTCAGGACGCGCTGATCGCGGACACCTCGGCGAAGCTGCCCCGTCCGTCCACTTCGGACGAACTGCGGGCGGATCTGCTCAAGCTGATCTCCTCGCCGAACCAGGCGTCGAAGGAGTGGGTGACCTCGCAGTACGACCGCTACGTGCGCGGCAACACGGTGCTCGCGCAGCCGTCGGACTCCGGCGTCATCCGGATCGACGAGTCGACAGGGCGCGGTGTCGCCGTGTCGACGGACTGCAACAGCGGCTTCGTCTACCTCGACCCGTACGAGGGTGCGAAACTGGCGCTCGCCGAGGCGTACCGCAACGTCGCCACCAGTGGTGCGACCCCGGTCGCGGTGTCGGACTGCCTCAACTTCGGTGCCCCGACCGACCCCGGCGTGATGTGGCAGTTCGAGCGGGCGGTGCACGGCATCGCCGACGGCTGCGTCGAGCTGGGCATCCCGGTCACCGGCGGGAACGTGAGCTTCTTCAACCAGACCGGTGACGTCGCGATCCTGCCGACACCGGTGGTCGGCGTGCTCGGCGTCATCGACGACGTGACCCGCCGCATCCCGACCGGGATCGGCGCGGAAGCGGGCGAAACCCTGCTGCTGCTCGGGGAAACCCACGACGAGCTGGACGGTTCCGCGTGGGCGCGCGAGCTGCACGGCCACCTCGGCGGCGTCCCGCCGAAGGTCGACCTCGCGCGGGAGAAGCTGCTCGCCGAGATCCTCGTCGCGGGCTCCCGGGACGGCATGATCTCCGCCGCGCACGACCTCGCCGACGGTGGTCTCGCCCAGGCGCTCGTCGAGACCGTCCTCATCGGACAGTGCGGCGCGCGGGTCTTCCTCGACACCGACCAGGATCCGTTCGTGCAGCTGTTCTCGGAGTCGACGGGCCGGGTGCTCGTCGCCGTGCCGCGCACCGAGGAACTGCGGTTCACCGAGATGTGCACCGCGCGCGGCCTGCCGTGGCGCAAGACCGGCGTCGTCGACCCGGAGGCGAATTCGCTGGAGCTGCAGGGAATCACGACGTTCTCGCTCGACGAGTTGCGCGAGGCGTGGGAGCGCACCCTCCCCGCCCTGTTCGACTGATTCGGCGAACTCACGTACCCAGGCAGTCGGCCGGTGAGCCGACTGCCTGGGTACGTCAGCCGGCCGTTCGGAGACGCGAGCCGACGTTCTGGACGCTCAGCTCACGAGTCCTTGCCCGGTAGCACAGTGCCTGGTGGCACGTCGGTATCCACAAAGGACACTTCGCCGGACGCGGTGCACTCACGGAATTCCGGAACCTGCCCGAACTTCGCCCGATCGAACCGCAGGGTGCCCCGGACGATCGCGCCGGTGAGGTCCACGCTTTCCTCGAACACCGTGTCGCTGAAGTCGGCGCCGTTGACGATCTCGGTCCGCTGCATACCCAGCCAGGCCACCCGGCGGCGCGGCAGCATGAAGCGGTCGAGCCGGGCACCCGCCAGGTCGAGTCCGTAGGCAGGCACGTTCTTTTCCTTGGTGTGCGGCATCAAGGTCCGGATCAGCTGCTGGGCGGTTCGGCGCACCTGGCGCTCCCGGCTCGCCGCCTCCAGTTCCTCGTGCTCGGTGATCCGGGCCCCGAAGTTCGGGTGCCGGAACGGCCGGCGCAGATACGCACACAACACGTCGATCACGGTCTGCCCGTAGAGATCCGGCCGGGCGCGCGCGAGTCCGGCCAGGGCGTGCATGGCGCCGAGCCGCACCTGATCGGCCTCGTGCCCCAGCAGTTCGACGGCCTTGGCGAACCGATCGTCGGAGACCCGGTCGCGCTCGACGGCATGCCGCGCCTCCTCGACACGTCGGCGCCGGTCGTTGAGCCACAGTCCATAGAGGACCGCCACCGCGCCACCCGCCAGTCCCGACGTCTTGAGCGCGTCACCCCGGCTGGTCGCCGGATCGGCCAGCAACCACACCAGCACTCCCGCGAACACCGCCGCGGTGAGCAGAAAGGCCCACAACAGCGGGGATCTGAGCCGCTTCATTCGCGCCCCGGGACGATCCGGGCGGTCCGCTCGTCGAGTTTCTCCAGTCGCCAGTCCGCCGGTAGCAGCGGTTTCTTCGCCGTAGCGGCGGTGGTGTTGTTCAGCGCGCCGGAGTCCGGCGGTCCGGCGAACCGGAGGTCGGCCAGGCCTTCGAAGCGGGTGTTGCGCAGATCGAAGAATCCCTTGCGGACGGCGTCGATGAATACGGCGTCTTTGGCGAACACGGCGTTCTTGAAGGTTGTCCTCCCGGCGAACCTCGTGCCCTCGAAGACGGCGTCCTCGTGGAACATCGTCCCGCTGAACCAGGCGCGATCGTGGAATTCCGTGTCCTCACAACGGAAATACCCCAGGCTCCGGTCCCCGGTTCCGGCCCCGGTGAAGTAGGCCGCCCGAAGGATGCGGCACTTGCTCAGGTTCGTGCTGCTGTGCAAGGACACGTACCGCATGACCAGCTCGCCGATCGTGTGCTCGGAGAGGTCGAAGTACTCCAGCTCCGCCCCGGTCAGATCGAGCTTGTAGGCCGGTGCGTCGACGGCGTTGTGTGGTGGCAACAGGTCACCGATCAGCCGTTGCGCGGTCAGCCGGACCTGACGCTCCTGGTCCTTCGCCGGGTCCGGCGACTTCGCCCCAGTCAGAACGTCGTCAGCATGCGGATATTCGAACGGCCGCCGCAGGTAGGAACACAGCACGTCGAGCACGGTCTGCCGATAGCTCTCCCGGCTCCTGGCGAGCCCGGCGAGCGCGTGCAGCGCGCCGACCCGTACCTGGTCGGCCTCGTGGCCGAGCAGTTCCACCGACTTCGCGAACCGCTCGTCACCGACCCGTTCACGGTCGAGTTCGGCCCGGCTGAGTTCGAGCGTGTGCCGATCGCGCTCGACCTCCTGCCGGGCCTCTTCGACCTTCCGTCGCCGGTCGTTGAGCCACAACGCATACAGCGCGACGACCGCGCCTCCGGCGAGGCCGCCGGTCTTCAACGCGTCGCTGTGGCTCGTCGCCGGGTCAGTGAGCAGCCAGCCACCCACGGCCAGCAGCAGCACCACCGCGGCGACGAACGTCCACAGCAACGGTGAGCGCACGTGCTCAGTGGGCGTAGAAGAACATGATCAGGACGCAGGGCTTGCCGCCGGTCGACGACGCGCCGACGGTCCCGCTCACGGTCTTGCCGCCCATCGTGCCGCCGAGCCTGCCCATGGTCGTGCTCTTGTCCTCCACCGGCGTCACGGTGATCTGCGGGTCGCCGCTGGTCGCCTGGTTGACGCTGTCCTGCAGCGAAGGCCGCATGGTCGAGCAGCCGAGCGCGAGCGCGCCTTCCTTGTCCTTCGCGTTGAGCTTGTCGACGAAGCTCTTGATCACGTCGAACTCGGCCGCGCGGTTCGGGTTGTCCGACGACGGCGAGCTCGAGGACGGCGACGAGGAGCGCGTGCTGCTGGGGCGCGACGGCGTCGTCGAGGTGTCACTGCCGCTGGTCCCGCCGGTACGCGAGAACTTGGTGACGGACTTCCAGCACCAGTTGTCGCCGGACTTGACGATCGTGCCCGAGGACGTGCCCTGCCTGCCGCTGACGGTCATCGCGACGTTCGCGGAGTACTCGGTGTCGGACTTCTTGTTCAGCCCGCCCTCCATCCGCACGCCCGAGATCTTGTCGAGGTCCTTGAGCATGCTGTCGATCAGGCGGTCCGAGTCCGGGCACTTCAGCGCCACGAGCGCGGCGTTGTCGTGCTTGTTGAGCCCGTCGATGATCGACTGCGCGGTCTTCTGCGCGCCGTCCTCGTCCTTGCTGACCAGGAAGCCGGGCGCGAGGAAGCCGGTGATGCCGAAGACCGCCCCCAGCACCACGACCACGCCGAGCGTGATCCACAGCCAGAGCAGGCTCTTCTTCTTCGGCGGCGCGGGCGGGCCCCCGAAGCCCTGCGTGTAGGCCGGGTTGTTCGGGTCCCACTGCTGTTGCGCGTTGGGATCCCAGCCCTGCTGTTGCTGCGCGTTCGGGTCCCAGCCGCCCTGCGGGTACTGCTGCTGACCGGTGTTGGGGTCCCAGCCGCCCTGCTGCGGGTACTGCTGGGTCGGGTACGGCTGCTGCGGCTGCCCGAATCCGCCGGACGGCGGCTGTTGCTGGCCGTACGGATCAGGCTGCTGGCCGTAGGGCTGGCCAGGCTGTCCCGGCTGGGGAGGGTAGGTCATCTTTCTTGCCTTTCCGCTGGCTCAGTCTTCTGGCTCAGTCTTGGGTGATGGCCTCATGCGAACACGAACAGACCGGCGACACACCAGTTGCCGCCCACGTTGCCCGCGGTGATGAAGCCCGCGGCCTTCTTGCCGTCGAGGGTGCCGCCGAGCTGGGTCAGGGCGGTGTCTTCGCTGCCGGTCGGCTCCTCCGCGGTGAGCCTGGGGTCACCGGTGGTCGCCCGCGTGACGGCGTCCTTCACCAGCTCCTCCATCCCCGGGCACACCAGCGCGTTCGCGCCCGCGGCGTCCTTCGCGTTCAGCTTCGCGAGGACCGTTTCGACCAGTTGGCGTCCGCCGGCCGGTGCCGGGCCCTCGCTGCTCTTGGCTGGCGGCGGTGCTCCGGTGCCGGGCCGGGACGGCGGGACGGGCATGCCGCTGGGCAGGCCCGGCGCCCCGGTCGCACTCGACGTGCTCGCTGGCGGAGCGGCGCTGCTTTCGTTCTTGCCGAGGAAGAACCCGGGCGCGACGAAGCCGGTGACACTCAGCGCGATGACGACGACCACGGCGACGGCGACCGCGATCCACAGGCCGGTCCGGTTCTTCCGCGGCGGCTCCGGCGGTGGCCCGGGATAGCCGCCCTGCGGCGCGTTCGGGTCCCAGTGGCTCTGCTGCTGGGGGTACGGCGACGGCGGCGTGCCCGGATCCCACCCGCCGGGCTGCGGCGAGGCACCCGGTTGCGGTGGATACGTCATCGGTCTCGCCTTCCGTGTACGCCGTGCTTCGCGCGATCTGACGGACGGCGTACGCCGGTGGTTCCCCCAGACCTCGACAGCAGCATTGTGCAAGGTGAGACAACCGGACACAAAAGCGGCTCCCGGCCGCGCCACCCGAAGGGGCGGCGGGACCGGGAGCCTGAATCGATCGTGACGGGGCAGGTCAGCCGTTCGCGAGCGCCTGGAGCCGGTCGTAGGCGCCGTTGAAGACGTTCTGGTCGATGGGGCTCGAGGAGTACTGCCAGAACGTGTAGAAACCCCAGTTGTAGGGCAGGGTGCCGGGCGCGGAGGCGTACCGCGCCACCCAGAGCGGCACCGTGCTCGCGAACTGCTGGGACGTGCCGACGCACTGGCTCCACCAGCTCGTCGACGTGTAGAACACCGGCCAGCGGCCGGTCCTGGCGTGATAGGTGTCGTGGAAGTCCCTGATCCACGCCCCCATGGCGGCCTGGCTCTTGCCGTAGCAGGTCGCGCCGTACGGGTTGTACTCCAGGTCGGCGGCCCCCGGCAGGGTCTTGCCGTCACGGGACCAGCCGCCGCCGTGGTCGACGAAGTAGTTCGCCTGCTGCGCGCCGCTGGACCGGTCCGGCAGCGCGAAGTGGTACGAGCCGCGGATCATGCCGACGTTGTAGGAGCCGTTGTACTGCTGGGCGAAGTACGGGTTGGTGTACCCGGTGCCCTCGGTCGCCTTGACGTAGGCGAAGCGCTTTCCCTGGTTCCACCAGTTCGCCCAGTCGACGTTGCCCTGGTGACCGGACACGTCGATCCCGGCGACCGACGCGTCGACCTGCTGGCCGATCGCGTCCGTGCCACGGGCCTGTTCGGCGGCCTTGCGGGTGTCCGGAGTGGACTGGTCGCCTTCGACCCGGCGGATCTGGGACCCCAGTTCGTGATCCTGGTCGATGGCGGACGCGCTGCTGGTGGTGGGGGACGGTTCGGCCGTCGCCTGGACCGTGGAGCCGAGCAGGAGCGCCACGGTGGGGACGGCGAGAGCGGCGAGCAGAGCGGATCGCCGGCCTCTTCGGGAAGTGGACATCATCGGATTCCCTTCACAGATACCCTCGCTGAGGACGGCTTACTGCAGGTAGCCGCCCAGGCACGATTCTTAGCTACCGGGTGCGGGTTTGTCACCGAATTCCGTGAAATTGAGCACTCACGTGAGTGAATTTCCCGGGGAGTTGATCTTTACTTCGTGAGTCACTAACCCTTTGGGTCAGCCCCTGGCCAGCGTCCGAAGCCGGTCCAGCGGGCCGTTGAACCAGTTCTGGTCGCCGGGGAGCGCTCCGTGGTTGGCGAACTGCCAGATCGTCTGGGTGGCCCAGCTCGCGGGCAGCGGGCCGACCTGGGTGTCGTACCGGGCGAGCCACAACGGGATGTCGCCGAAGCTCCCGTTGTCGCCGGTGCAGCGCCGCCACCAGTTGGTCGAGGTGTAGATCATGGGCGCGCGGCCGGTACGGGCGCGGTAGGTGCCGACGAAGTCCCGGATCCACGCGACCATCCCCGCCGCGTCCTTGCCGTAGCAGGTCTCGCCGTACGGGTTGTACTCCGCGTCGAGCGCGCCAGGCAGCGTTTTCCCGTCGCCGGCCCAGCCGCCGCCGTGATCGACGAAGTAGTTCGCCTGCGCGGCGCCGCTCGACACGTCGGGCAGCGCGAAATGGTAGGCGCCCCTGACCAGCCCCACGCTGTGGGAGCCGTCGTACTGCTGGGTGAACTGCGGGTTGGTGTAGGTGACGCCTTCGGTCGCCTTGACGTAGACGAACCGGGCGCCCGCCCCCGAGGCGCCCGGCCAGTCGACCGGGCCCTGATGGCTGCTGACGTCGTGGCCGAGGACCTGGTCCTCGGCGCTGTAGCGAAGGTTCGGGACGCCGCCGGCACCCTCGTACCGCTCGATCTGTGAGCCCGCGTAGTGGTCCTCGGGGCCGGTGACCTGCCGGTACTCCCCGGCGGACGCGGGCGCCTGGCCGCACAACACGATTCCGGCGGCGATCGCGGCGACGCCGCGGATCGGACGATGCTTCACCCTCGACTCTCCCTCACCGGACGCACGTACTCCGATGAGGCTCACGATGCCCGTGTGACGCGAGTGGGGCGACCTTGATCACCCGAAGGTGTCGCCGAATGCCGTGAAGGAGGCCTTCACGGACTGTCGCGGGGCCTACTTCCGCTCGTCCGCGAGGGCGCGGATCAGGTGCTCGGCAGGCACGACCGCGGTGATCCGGTCGTGCGGGTTGATCGCCACCGGGTGTCCGCCCAGCAGCCCGACGATGTCGCGCCCCAGCACCGCCCTGGCGTGCGGCCACTCCTTCGGCACCATCGACTTCGCGGTGTACGCCGGGACCATGACGCGCCCGTCGGTGTTGTGGAAGCCGATCACCGTGCGCTGCACCGGCGACATCGCGTACACGAACAGCGTCGAGTCCAGGATGACGCGGGGGAGGTCCTCGGCGGGCCGGTGCTCGGTGCGCACGAGCTGGAGCAGCCGTTCGAGCTCGCTGCTCGGTTCGGGGAACCCCAGCGCCTTCGGCGACGGCCGGTAGCGGTCGTTGGGGTGGAAGTCCGCCACGATGTCCCCGCCCGCGTTGACCGGATAGGCGCCCACCACGGCCCACGACGGCACCGGGCCGTTGGGGTCGAAGGCCTCGTCGATGACGTACAGCCAGCTGTTCGGGTTGGCACGCGCGTTGCGGCGCATCTCGGCGGTGATCTCCGGCTTGCCGGTCTTGCCCGGCTTGCCCCGGCCACCCGGTTTACCCGGCCTTCCCGCGGGAGTCTGCGAAACCATCCGATCTGCCTCGTCCCGCTGCGCCATCGCCATCCCTACGTCCCGGGTGCCTGAAGGATCTAGTTCTGCCACTCTACTGTTTCCCCATGGTCTCTTCGCGTTCGGTCGACCCCGCTGAGTTACGCGCGGCGGTGTCGGCAATTTCCCCTTGGCTGAACGGGAACGCCCCCGATCCGGACCGGCCGGAACTCGCCGCGGCGGTCCGGCTGAGCCTGCGGACACTGGCCGCGGACGCGCCGGGCCGCAGTGTCGAAGTCCGCGTGCCGCCCTTCGCGGCCGTCCAGTGCGTCGAGGGGCCCCGGCACACCAGGGGCACCCCGCCGAACGTCGTCGAAACGGACCCGCGGACCTGGCTCGAACTCGCCACGGGCCGCGTCGAGTGGGCAGCCGCGGTCGAGACCGGCCGTGTGAGCGCTTCCGGCTCGCGTGCCGATCTCTCCCGGTGGCTGCCCCTGCTGCGGATCTGACTCAGCGCTTGAAGCCGACGCCGCCCGCGATGCAGTGCTGGGCGGCACTGAGGTCCTTGATGCGCGGGCCGTCCGGCCACCAGTCGACGCAGCGGGTCACACCGGGCTCGACCATCTCGAGGCCGGGGAACAGCCCCTCGATCTCCTCCTTGGTGCGGAACGTCCCGGAGCCCATGGGGCTGTGCAGGAACATGTCCTCCATCTTGCGGGCGGTCTGGCTGTGCTCGTCCTGCGGGTCGAGGAAGTGCGAGACCGCGACGAACGAGCCCGGCGCGAGGTACGAGACGAACTCGCGCATGATCTCGGCGGGACGCTCCTTCGGGCCGTTGTAGTGGTGCAGGGTCCCCAGCTGAAGGAACGCCACCGGCTCGTCGAAGTTGATGTACTCGCGGACGTCCTTGTTGTTCATCAGGTCTTCCGGCACGAAGATGTCGTCCGAGACGAAGTGGGTGTTTTCGTTCTCCTCCAGCAGCGCGCGCCCGTGCGCGAGCACCACCGGGTCGTTGTCGACGTAGACGACGGTGGCCTCCGGGACCAGCCGCTGGACGACGTGGTGGGTGTTCTCGACGGTGGGCAGTCCCGAGCCGCAGTCGAGGTACTGGGTGATCCCGGTCTGGCTGGCTATGAACCGGCAGGCGCGGATGAGGAAGGACCGGTTCTCGGTCGCGAGGTCCTTCGCCTCCGGTGCCACCGAGAGCACCTTGTTCAGGGTCTCCCTGTCGATCTCGTAGTTGTCCTTGCCGTCGAGGAACGCGTCGTAGACGCGCGCGATACTCGCCCGCGTCGGGTCCACGCCGACAGGTACGGATCGCTCCGATTTGGTGGCTCCGGTCATCACGGCCTCGCAAGGTGTGGGGGAAATCTCTACTCTACTTAGAGTAGAGCTACGTACTCGCGCGGTAAACACGAGCCATCCCTATGCGGCAGCCTCCGGTGCGTGTACTTTCAGTAGCTGGACTGGCATCTCCTGGTGAAGATTCGTGTCGTACGGAAGGGCTGATCATGAACGCGGTCAACGCGTCCAGTGGTGAGCAGAGCCTGGGTCCGACCGCGCGCCGGATGATCCTCGGCTCGCAGCTGCGACGGCTGCGCGAAGAAGCGGGCATCACCCGTCAGCAGGCGGGCTACAGCATCCGTGGCTCGGAGTCCAAGATCAGCAGGCTCGAGCTGGGCCGGGTGGGCTTCAAGGAACGCGACGTCACGGATCTGCTGACGATGTACGGCGTCAGCGACGAGAAGGACCGTGAAACGTTCCTCGAGCTGGTCAAGCAGTCCAACGAACCCGGCTGGTGGCGGCGCTTCAACGAGACCATGCCGAGCTGGTTCTCCGGACTGGTCGGCCTGGAGGAGGCCGCGTCGCGGATCCAGATCTGGGAGCCGCTGTTCGTCTCCGGTCTGCTGCAGACCGAGCAGTACGCGCGGGCGATCTTCAGTCACGGCCGTCCCGAGATGGCCGACGACCGGATCGACCAGAAGGTCGCGCTCCGGATGCGCAGGCAGAAGATGTTCAGCAGGCCGGACTCGCCCCGGGTGTGGACGGTCCTCGACGAGTCGGTCCTGCACCGCCCGATCGGCGGCGCGAAGGTGCTGAAACAGCAGCTCGAGCACCTGATGGAGATGACGACGCTGCCGCACGTCTCGGTGCAGATCCTGCCGTACGACCGCAGCGGCCTGTCCGCGGAGCACGCGTTCTCCCTGCTGCGCTTCGCCGAGCCGGAGCTGCCGAACATCGCCTACGTCGAGTACCTCACCGGCGCGCACTACCTGGAGAAGCGGGACGAGATCGAGAAGTACAGCCGTGCTCTCGACATGCTCGCGGTCGACGCGGAGACGCCGGAACGCAGTCGTTCGATGATCGCGAAGCGTCGTCAGGAAATCTGACATCCCTTTCGCGTTTCCACGATTGGGGTAATAGGTCCGGAAAATGGTTACGATTCGTAGTCGTAGACCTGAACGAGCCACGCTTTATCCGCTCGTCAGGGTGGTTTTCAACAGCGCGTTTATTACATAGCGAGAAAGTTGCAAAAACTTCTGCACGTGCATTTACCGCTGCAGGAGCGCGTGCTAGCGTCCTACTCACAGGCAAATGCACATGCAGATGCATCTCCGAAGGAGAGCGCATCGTCCAGGCTTCACTGTTCGGGAAGGTGGGGACCATGGCAGAGCGGTTCGAGAACGGCATACCGGCCGACCGGCTGGCGGGCGCCCAGTGGCGCAAGGCCAGCTACAGCGGCGCCGTCGGGAATTGCGTGGAAGTCGCGCCGTTGGCCGGCGGGGATGTCGCGATGCGCAATTCGCGATTTCCGACCGGTCCGGCATTGGTGTACACCCGTGCGGAAATGGCCGCATTTCTCGCAGGCGCCAAGGATGGTGAATTCGACGATGTCCTCCAGTGATGTCCTCGTGCCCGAAATCACCGATATCGAATCCGGGCTGCAGGAACTGATTTCCCGGGGGTATCAGTTCGTGCACCAGAGTGATGATCGGGGCGAGGTGTCGGCCGTCGTCGGCGTACGGGTCCACGACCACGTGGTCGACGTCGTCCGGCTCAACGCCGAAGACGACGTCGAGGCCACCCGGATGCCCGGCACGGAGGACAACATCTTCGAGCCGGAGCGGTGGTTGTGGCGCTCGCGCGGCGAAGGGGCGCAGGTCCTCACCGAGGTGCTCGCGCTCCCCGACGAGTAAGCCTTTTCCTCGATTCCGGGTGTCGTCCCCCGGAGTCCGGCGGTGTCCCTGAGCGCGCCTTGCCGAAATCCCCGTGTCCGGGGTGGCGGGGCGCGCTCTGGTGTTCACGGAGCGTTGTACCGGGGTTGTGTCATTGGGGCAGTGGGTAATCCGAAGTGGGCAGGACCACGCCGGGTGAGGCCGGATTCATAACCGGACCGTTTACACTGGACGTGGCCTGACCACGTCATCCTGGGAGCACCTCGGTGGTTTCCGACCCGTCCCCCGCAGGACAGTCCGCACCCGACCAACCCGATCCGGAGCCCCGCGAAGAGTGTGGTGTCTTCGGCGTATGGGCGCCCGGAGAAGAGGTCGCGAAGCTGACCTACTACGGGTTGTACGCACTCCAGCACCGTGGCCAGGAGGCCGCGGGCATTTCCGTCTCCGACGGCTCGCAGATCGTGGTCTTCAAGGACCTCGGCCTGGTCAGCCAGGTCTTCGACGAGCAGGTGCTCCAGTCGCTGCAGGGGCACATCGCCGTCGGGCACTGCCGGTACTCGACGACCGGGTCGACGATCTGGGAGAACGCGCAGCCGATCTTCCGCACCACCGCGACCGGCAGCGGCCTGTCCTTCGCCCACAACGGCAACCTGGTCAACACCGCCGAGCTGCGGGACCGGACCGCCGAGGCGGGGCTCAAGCCGCACGCCGGGCTCACCGGCTCGTCCAGCGACTCCGACCTGGTCTGCGGGCTGCTCGCCGCGAACGCCGCGGACAAGGGCATCGAGGCGGCGGCGCTCGACCTGCTGCCGACCCTGCGCGGCGCGTTCTGCCTGGTCTTTTCCGACGAGAACACGCTGTACGCCGCCCGTGACCCGCACGGCGTGCATCCGCTGGTGCTCGGCAGGCTCGAACGCGGCTGGGTGGTCGCGAGCGAGACGGCGGCGCTGGACATCGTCGGCGCGTCCTTCGTCCGCGAGGTCGAGCCCGGTGAACTGATCGCGATCGACGCGGAGGGGCTGCGCTCCTCGCGGTTCGCCAATCCGGACCCCAAGGGCTGCGTGTTCGAGTACGTCTACCTGGCGCGTCCGGACACCTCGATCGCCGGCCGCAGCGTGCACGCGACCCGCGTCGAGATCGGCCGCAAGCTCGCCGGCGAACACCCGGCGGAGGCCGACCTGGTCATCCCGGTGCCGGAGTCCGGGACCCCGGCCGCGATCGGGTACGCGCAGGGCTCGGGCATCCCGTACGGCTCCGGCCTCGTCAAGAACGCCTACGTCGGCCGGACGTTCATCCAGCCCTCGCAGACCATCCGCCAGCTGGGCATCCGGCTCAAGCTGAACCCGCTGCGCGAGGTCATCCGCGGCAAGCGGCTGGTCGTGGTCGACGACTCGATCGTCCGCGGCAACACCCAGCGCGCGCTGGTGCGGATGCTGCGCGAGGCGGGCGCGCTGGAGGTGCACGTCCGGATCGCGTCGCCGCCGGTGCGCTGGCCGTGTTTCTACGGCATCGACTTCGCCTCGCGGGCCGAGCTGGTCGCGAACGGCGTCGACCTGGACGGCATCCGCCGGTCGATCGGGGCCGACTCGCTGGGCTACATCTCGCTCGACGGCCTGGTCTCGGCGTCCGAGCAGCCGAAGTCGCGGTTGTGCACGGCGTGCTTCTCCGGCGAGTACCCGATTCCGCTGCCCGAGGACGCGTTGATCGGCAAACATCTGCTGGAAAGCCTCGACTCGGTCAATGGCGCGGCAACGCCGGTCACCCCTGCCGGGTACGGTGCCGAGGACGCCGTTCGGCGTCCGTAGACCATTTCCCAGATTTGGAGTCCACCAGTCGTGAGCGAGTCCACGAGCGCCACGTACGCCGCCGCCGGGGTCAGCATCGATGCCGGTGACAAAGCCGTCGAGCTGCTCAAACCGCACGCGGAGCGGGCGAGCAGGCCGGAGGTGCGCGGCGGTGTCGGCGGTTTCGCCGGTCTGTTCTCGCTGAAGCTGGACAAGTGGAAGGAGCCGGTGCTCGCCTCCTCCACCGACGGGGTCGGCACCAAGATCGCGGTCGCGCAGGCGCTGGACAAGCACGACACGGTCGGTATCGACCTGGTCGCCATGGTCGTCGACGACCTCGTCGTCACCGGTGCCGAGCCGCTGTTCCTGCAGGACTACATCGCCGTCGGCAAGGTCATCCCGGAGAAGGTCGCGGCGCTCGTCGGCGGTATCGCCGAGGGCTGTGTCCAGGCAGGGTGCGCGCTGCTCGGCGGGGAGACCGCCGAGCACCCGGGCCTGATGGCCGAGCACGACTACGACATCTCGGGTACCGGCATCGGCGTCGTCGAGGCCTCGGCCGTCCTCGGCCCGGAGCGGGTGCGGCCCGGTGACGTGGTGCTCGCGCTCGGCTCGTCCGGGCTGCACTCCAACGGGTATTCGCTGGCCCGGCACGTACTGCTGGACATCGCGCGGATGCCGCTGGACGGGCACGTCGAGGAGTTCGGCCGCACGCTCGGTGAGGAGCTGCTGGAGCCGACCAAGATCTACGCCAAGGACTGCCTCGCGCTGGTGGCCGAGACCGAGGTCCGGACGTTCGCGCACGTCACCGGCGGTGGGCTGGAGGCGAACCTCGCGCGGGTCATGCCGCGCGGGCTTGTCGCGCGGCTCGATCGCGGGACCTGGACGCCGGCGCCCGTGTTCGCACTGATCGGGCAGCGCGGCAAGGTCGAACGCGCCGAGCTGGAGAAGACGTTCAACATGGGCGTCGGCATGGTCGCGATCGTCGGTGCCGAGGACGTCGACAGGGCGCTCGCGGTGCTGACCGCGCGGCATGTCCCGGCGTGGATTCTCGGTGACGTCCAGCCCGCGGAGGACCCGGACGGGCCGCGCGCGGTGCTCTCGGGTGACCACCCGCGCTTCTGAACCGCTAATCGGTTCGACTCCGGCTGTCACACTGGAGGCATGGCTGAGGACGTGGTGGTCGGCGCCCGGTTCGTGATCCCGGACGCCGAACTGAGCGAGCGGTTCTCCCGGGCGTCGGGCCCGGGAGGCCAGGGCGTCAACACCACCGACTCGCGGGTCGAGCTGTCCTTCGACGTCGTCCGGTCGCCGTCGATCCCCGAGCACCTGCGGGAGCGGATCGTTTCCCGGCTACGGTCTCGACTGGTCGACGGCGTCGTCACGATCGTCGCCCGTGAACATCGCTCACAGCTGATGAACCGGGAAGCGGCGCGGGACCGTCTCGCGGCATTGCTGCTCGAGGCCTCGGCACCGCCTCCGCCGCGTCGGCGCGCGACGAAGCCGTCGCGGGGTTCGAAGGAACGTCGGCTGGCGGCGAAGAAGCGCCGCGCCCAGGTCAAACGTGGCCGCGGCGGCCGCTTCGACGACTGAACTCCGTTTGCGTCAGGCCAGCGAGAGGTGGACGCATTCGGCGGCGCGGCGGTAGCCGATCCGCGCGTAGAGGCGTTCCTCCGGTTCGCCAGCCGGGGTCAGGAACACCGTCTTCCCGCCCCGCTGGTGCGCTTCGAGGGTGAGCTGCGAGGTGAGCGCCGCCGCGATCCCGCGCCGCCGGTACCGTTCGCGCACCCCGATCCCGGCGATCTCGGTGGTCGCGTCGACCAGCGCGGTGCCGACCCCGCCGCCGACCGGGTCGCCGGTGGCGGTGTGCACGGCCAGTACCGCGAGCCCGCCGCGGCCGAGCAGGTCACGCATCGACGCGATGTCGTCGTCGCTTGCCGGATCGGGCTCGTCGTACGCCTCGCGCTGGGCGTTGATCATCGCGAGGAATTCGACGTCGGTTTCCGGCGTCAGCAGCGTGATGTCGTCCGGGCACGGCCACGCCACCGCGTCCTCCGGCGCGCAGATCATCAACGGGACCCGGCGTTCGAGGGCGTAGCCACGCTCGTGCAGTACGGCCTCGGCGGCCGGGATGACCTCGGTCAGGAACTCCAGCCGGGGCATCAGGCCGCGCTGCCGGTAGGCCTCGGTCAGCGCGTCGACGTCGGCCGTGGTCGGCACCGCGCCGTCGTCCGGCACGGCGTAGTTGAGCATCGGGTGATCGGTGTGGGTGGAGTAGGTGGCCAGGAACGGGCCGATCCGCTCGGTCTCGCGGCCGCGGGCCGCCATGGTGCGGATGTAGGACTGGACGAAGCTGAGAAATGACACTTCGGACTGCCTTTCGAGCAGGACAAGGAAACGCCACGTGGGCGTAAGGACGCTGGGGTGCGGCGTCGGGCCTAGCTGCGACCGACGCCGATGGCGACGGCTGGCAAATGGCTGTCCTTGGCTCGAAGGAGGAGCTGTCGGGAGAAGTCTCGCACGCGGGGCAAGTGATTAACGGCGGTTCAGCCGGAACGTCTGGCGGCGTTCCCCTCGGCCGTTCTGGCCTCGTTCGGGCAGGTCGCGTAGCGCGTGTCCCACACCGAGCGGGGGACGCGCAGCGTGCGGGGCGGTGAGGTGCAGATCGTCCGGCGCCGCTGGACGGGGATCGCGGCGGGCTCGGGAGCGCCGAGACGGTCGAGCACGCGCCAGGCCCGCCGGGTCAGCGCCGCGCCCAGCGTCGCGCCGACGGTGTTGAGGATGACGTCGTCGGTCGAGGTCACGCGGCCGACGTGGATCAGGTACTGCGTGCCCTCGATCGCCGTCGAGGTCGCCATCGCGGTGCACATGACCCGCAGGAGCGAACGCAGCGCGGGCACGCGCAGCGGGAGCAACGCGCCGAGCGGCACGAGCAGCAGCAGGTTGCCCGTGGTCTGCCAGAACGCGCTTCCGCAGGAGAACGTCTCGACCAGGTCGGTGCCCGGTGCCAGGTTCAGGATGCTCTCGTGCGACGTTCCTACCTGCATCGTCGCCAGGCGCAGCACCAGTGCGCCGAAGGTGCAGAGGGTGACGTCCAGTGCCGCGGTGGCGCTCGCGTGGCGACGGGGGCCGATCCGCGCCCGGTGTGCGGTGAGCACCGGCCAGGCGAAGAACGCGTAGCACAGAGCCAGGATCGACAACGGGATCATGTCCCCGAAGACGTGCAGCAACTCGGCCATCCGTCCCCTTCCCCGACTGTCGAGATCGGCTCGCCGCAAGATCACTCTTGCACCGCAAGATCCACTTGGCATGTTTAAGGGGGCGCACTATTCGGTGATCTTCGGTTGGCGAGCCGCCGGGAACCGTGCTTGGGTCGAGCGGGCACTGTCCACAGTGGATGCTGTGGACAACCCTGTGGATGAATTTCGACAGGACGCGGAAAAGTATTACGTCACAACGAAAAAAGACTTCGCCCGGCTGTGTACTACTGCGGGTGACCGCTACCGTCCGCGACTTCCCGCGCGCGTTCGATGATCGTCTGCAGGTGCAGGCCGCGCCGCGCGTCGCAGGGATGTGCCGTGGTGCCGCTGGCGATCATCGCGGCGAAGTCGTCCAGTAGCGCGGTGTAGGACTCCCGCGCCGCGCCCGGTTTCCGGCCCAGCGTGCGGTAGCCGTGCTCGCCGTAGACCGCGACCTCGACCACGGTCGGCTGAATCGGCAGCCGCAGGGTCAACGTCGCCGTGCTGGTCGCGCCGTCTTCGTGCGCGAAGAGCAGCTGCCAGAGGTCGTCGTCGGTGCGGTGCGCGGCCAGGACGTCCGTGATCGGGCCGAGCGCGGCGTCGAGCAGGTCGAACGCGTGCGGGCCGATGTCGGCGAGCGCGCCCGAATCCGTCCGCCAGCTCGAACCCGCGTATTGGCCGCCGAGCAGCGCGCCGGACAGCCACCGGGCCCCGCCACCGCGCCAGCCGCCCGCTTCGGCGATCCCGTCCAGCCATTCCCTGGTCTGCTCGGCGTACCGCAGGATCAGCACCATCAGGGTGGCGACGCCTGCCGCGTCGACGGCGTCCGCGAGGCGGCGCGCCCCGGCGAGGTCGGCGGCAAGCGGTTTCTCCAGGATCAGGTGCTTGCCCGCCTCGGCCGCGAGCACGCCCAGCTCGGCCTGCACAGCGGGTGGAACGGCGAACGCGACGGCGTCCACCTGCGAAAACAGCTCCTCGATGCTGTCGACGGCGGTGGCGCAGTGCGCGTCGGCGAGTTCCCGGGCGGCTTCGGGACGGCGGGACCAGACCGCGCTCAGCGTCGTCCCGGGGTGATCGGCGAGGCCCGGTGCGTGCACCGTCCGTGCCCATGGACCGGTGCCGATGAGGCCGACTCGAAGCTGTCCGTGTCCCACGATCGGTGAGTGTATGTGTGGTTCGCGTCGCTTCCGGAGCCCACCTCCCGTGGGTTAACGTCAGCGGGTTAGACACCTCGCCCGGGGGAAGCCGGTGAAAGTCCGGCGCTGACCCGCAACCGTGAACGGCCTCGCCGTGAGCCGGATCGCCCGTGCCTGGTGCGACTCCGATGTCGAGGTCCATCTGCGGGGTCCTGGGGCTGACGCCGTCGCGCGCCGGTCGGGGGCGCCTTCGACGGACAAGGGGAAGGTGCCCGATGTCTTTCACATGTCAGCCGGCCGCGGTCCTGGCGAGGCTGCTCGCCGTCTGTGTGCTCGTGCTGCTCGGCGGGGCCGGTGCGGTCACGTCCGCGGCCGCCGACCAGGGCAAGGGCAGCCCGGGATACTGCCAGGACGGCGCCGGGGTCACGGTGATCGTCGACTTCGGGGATCTCGGCGGCGAGCCGGTGGTCCGGTGTGCCCCCGGTGATCAGCCGAACGGCGTGACCGCGCTGCAGAACGCGGGCTTCACCGTGACCGGCTCGCAGCGCTTCGGGCTCGCGGTGGCCTGCCGGATCGACGGCAAACCGGGGCCGGACGCCGAATCGTGCGCCGCGATGCCCTCGGCCACGGACTTCTGGGGGTATTGGAACGGCGCGAACGGAGCCTGGGTGTCGAGCCAGGAGGGCGCGATGACCCACAAGCCCGCGCTGGGCGGCTTCGAGGGATGGTCGTTCTGGCGCGGAAAGTCCTTCGGTACCAACCCGCCGCCGCGGGTCGCTCCGGTTCGTCCGGCGCAGCAGCCCGCGACGACGTCGTCGGCTGGTGTCCCGGCTGAGTCGGGCGGCTTCCCGTGGGGTGTCGTGATCGGTGTGGCGGCTCTCGTGGTGATCGGTGGCGCGGCCGGGATCGTCGCCGCGCGGCGCAAACGTGGCGCTCGGTAGTTTCGGCCGCGCGCCGCGGACGCTGCACCCCGGCGCGTGGTGGGTTTGGGCGCTGTCGCTGGCCGTCGCGGCCAGCCATACGACCAATCCGCTGTTGCTCGGGCTGATCATCGCGGTAGTCGGCTTCGTCGTCGCGAACCGGCGGAGTGACGCACCGTGGGCGGTGGCCTTCCGGCTCTACGCGTACGTCGGCGCCGTGGTCCTCGCCACGCGGATCCTCTTCCGGATCCTGATCGGCGGCGAGGACGGCGGGCATGTCCTGTTCACCCTGCCGAGCATCCCGCTGCCGTCGGTCATGGCCGGGGTCACGCTGCTCGGGCCGACGTCGGCGGAGGAACTGCTCGGCGGGTTCTACGACGGGCTGCGGCTGGCGACCATGATCATCTGCGTCGGCGCCGCGAACGCGCTGGCGAACCCGAAACGCCTGCTCAAGGCGGTCCCCGGGGCGCTGTACGAGGTGGGCACGGCGGTCACGGTCGCACTGTCGGTCGCGCCGCAGCTCGTGGAGAGCGTGCAGCGCGTCCGGCGGGCGCGCCGGCTGCGCGCGGGGCGGCAGCGCGGGATGAAGGCACTGAAGGGCGTCGTGATCCCCGTGCTGGAGGATGCGATGAACCGTTCGCTGCGGCTCGCCGCCGCGATGGATTCCCGCGGCTACGGGCGGCGCGGCTACCTGAGCCCGCGGGTGCGGGTGCTGATCGGCGTGTGTGTACTGGGCGGGCTGATCGGCGTGTGCGTCGGCGTCTACGGCGTGCTCGACGGGACGTCGGCTTGGCTGGGCGTACCGATGCTGATGGCCGGGCTCGTCGTGGCCACCGCCGGGTTCGTCCTCGGTGGCCGCCGGGTGCGGCGGACGCGCTATCGGCCGGATCCGTGGCGACTGGAGGAGACGCTGGTGTTGCTGTCCGGGGTGGCCGCGTGCGCGCTGCTGTTCGTGACCGGGCGCGTCGACGCCGCGGATCTCTACCCGTCGCTGAATCCCTTGCGCTGGCCCGAACTTTCGCCGTGGCACGCGCTTTCGCTGCTGATCGGCGTCGTACCGGCGTGGCTCGCTCCGCGTCCGGTCCCGGTGCTGGAGGTGGCGCGGTGATCGAGTTCTCTCGCGTCAGTGTGACCTATCCGGACGCCGCCGGCTCGGCACTGTCCAATGTGGACCTACTTGTCGAGGAGGGCGAGCTGTGCCTCGTCGCCGGGCGTACCGGGGCGGGGAAATCGACGTTCCTCGGGGCGATCAACGGGCTCGTCCCGCACTTCACCGGCGGGCGTCTCTCGGGACGTGTGCGCGTCGCGGGCAAGGACACATCGCAGCATCCGCCGCGGGAATTCGCCGATGTCGTGGGCGTTGTCGGCCAGGATCCGCTGGCCGGGTTCGTCACCGACACCGTCGAGGAGGAGCTGGCGTACGGCATGGAACAGCTGGCCGTCCCGCCGGAGGTCATGCGCAAGCGCGTCGAGGAAACCCTGGACCTGCTGGGCGTCGCCGAGCTGCGCAACCGTCCACTTCGGACATTGTCGGGCGGGCAGCAGCAGCGGGTCGCGATCGGCGCGGTGCTGACGGCGCATCCGAAGGTGCTCGTGCTCGACGAGCCGACGTCCGCGCTCGACCCCACCGCCGCCGAGGACGTGCTGGCCGCGATTACCCGGCTCGTGCACGACCTCGGGACCACGGTCGTCGTCGCCGAACACCGGCTCGAACGCGTCGCGCAGTATGCCGACCGGCTCCTTTACCTACCGGGGGACGGCTCGGTGCGGGCGGGGACGCCGGCGGAGATCCTGGAGACGGCCGAGGTCGCGCCGCCGATCGTCGAGCTGGGAAGGCTCGCGGGCTGGTCGCCGCTGCCGCTGTCCGTCCGTGATGCCCGCCGCCGTGCCGGAGCACTGCGGGAGCGGCTTTCCGGGACCGCCGGGCCGCAGGCGGTCACGACCTCCGGTGACACGGCGTTGCGGGCGGAGGCGGTGCAGGTCCGGTACGGGGACGTGACGGCGGTGCGCGGGGTGGATCTGCGGCTCGCGCAGGGGGAAATCCTCGCGTTGATGGGGCGCAACGGCTCGGGCAAGTCGTCGCTGCTGTGGGCGTTGCAGGGCAGCGGTCCGCGGTCGGGCGGCAAGGTCGACGTCGGCGGCGAGGATCCGCACGCGCTCAAGCCCCGGCAGGCACGCACTCGGATCGGGCTCGTCCCGCAGACCCCGGCCGACCTGCTGTACCTCGATTCGGTCGACGCCGAATGTACGCAGGCCGACCGCGAATCCGGTGCGTCGCCCGGCACCGCGCGGCGCCTGCTCGACCGGCTCACCCCCGGCATCGCCGGCGCGCTGCATCCGGGTGACCTGTCCGAGGGGCAACGGCTTTCGCTGGTACTCGCCGTTCAGCTCACCGCGGCACCGCCGGTGCTGCTGCTCGACGAACCCACGCGGGGCCTCGACTACCACGCGAAACGGCATTTCGCGGAGGTGCTCGCCGAGCTGGCGGCACAGGGCAGGGCAATCGTCGTGGCCACCCACGACGTCGAGTTCGTGGCGACGGTCGCGCATCGCGTGATCGTCATGGCCGAGGGCGAGGTCGTCGCGGACGGGCCGACGAAGGACGTCGTCGTCGCTTCGCCCGCGTTCGCTCCGCAGGTCGCGAAGATTCTCGCGCCGCAAGCGTGGCTCACCGTCGCCGAGGTCGCGAAGGCCCTGGGACAGTGACGGACTTCCTTACCCAGACCAAGGTGGTACGGGTCGGCCCGCGCACCGCGCTCGTCCTCGCGGTGGCCGCTGTGCTGGGCGTGACGATGTTCGTCTGGCCGTTGTTCGCCCATCCGCAGCCAGGGGCGCAGGCACACGGGATGGACGCGCCGTTCATCTTCATGGCCACCCTGCCGGTGCTGATCCTGGTCGTGCTGGCCGAGCTGTCCAGCGGCGGCATCGACGCGAAGGCGCTCGCGATGCTCGGCGTGCTGTCCGCGATCAACGCCGGGCTGCGGCCGCTCAGCGCTGGGACCGGCGGCATCGAGCTGGTGTTCTTCCTGCTCGTGCTCGCCGGCCGGGTGTTCGGGCCCGGTTTTGGGTTCGTGCTGGGCTCGACGTCGATGTTCACCTCGGCGCTGCTCACCGCCGGGGTGGGGCCGTGGCTGCCGTTCCAGATGCTGGCCTCGTCGCTGATCGGCCTTGGTGCCGGGCTGTTGCCGAAACGGCCGCGGGGCAGGGCCGAGATCGCGCTGCTCGGGGTGTACGGGGTGTTCGCGGCCTACTTCTTCGGCTTCCTGATGAACATGTGGCACTGGCCGTTCCTGCTCGGGACCTCGCTGACCGGGGCCACCGCGGGCCTGGAGTTCGTGCCGGGCGCGCCGCTGTTGGAGAACCTGCACCGGTTCTTCGCGTACACGGTGCTTTCCTCGACGCTCGGCTGGGACACCGGCCGCGCGGTGACGAACCTCGCCGCGATCATCCTGGTCGGCCCGGCTGTCTTGGCGGTGCTGCGCAGGGCCGCCCGCCGAGCCGCCTTCGACGCCCCGGTCACCTTTGACGCCGGAAGCTGACCGCGACCAGCGGAACCACGGCTGGCCGCGGGGCACGCAGGGGTCGGTGGCTGGGTCCCGTTCGTGGTGACGATGCGCCAAGGGCTCCCCTCGGTGCGTTCGATGCACCGAAGGCGTCCCTTGGTGTGTTGAGCGCACCCAAGGCGTCCCTCGGAGGGGCCGCCGCAGGGATCGTCGTTCAGCGCAGGGCCGCCCGCCGAGCCGCTTTCGACGCCCCAGTCAGCTTCGAACCGGTACGCAGCGGTCCAGCAGCGCGATGAGCTCGGTCATCTTCGCCGCGTTCGGCACGTGACCGGCGTCCAGGTCGAACACGGTGAAGGGGTTGTCCGGCGTCGCGGCGTCCGCCTCGCGGATCATCCGGTCCTGCAGGGCGAGCGGAATGATGTTGTCGCGCAGGTGCCGCACGTAGACGCGGGGGATCCGGCCCCAGGTCGCGATGTCGCCGCGGGAGTCCGTCGCGCTCTTGGCGATCAGCTCGTCCGGGGCCATCGCGTTGAGGAAGGCGAAGAGTTCCGCGTCGGTCCCGTCGGTGAGGAACGCCGCCTTGCCCGCTTCCAGCAGGTCCCGATTGTTCGTCCGCCAGTTGAACCGGAGGGCGCCGACCACGGCCGGGTCCGCCGCGAGAAAGCCGAGCAGCGCGCTCGTCCGGCTCGACGCGGCCTCGGGGGTGGCCATGTAGTCGCCCGGCGTCGCCAGGGCGGTGCAGCAGAGCGCGGTGTCGTAGACGAGCAGGTCGATCAGCTGGGGAACCTGGTTGGCGACGAGGCTGATCGCCGCACCGCCGATGCTCGCGCCCACCAGCACGACCGGCCCGTGCGCGGCGGCGCGCCGCACGACCTCGGCGGTCGCCTCGATCTGCTCGGCGACCGAGACGTCGGCCAGCGAAGACCGTTCGGTGGCGAACGCTTCGAGGTCCTGCGGAGCCTGATAGGACAGTCGGTACTGGGCGTCGGTACTCCGCTGGCCAGGCAGGTCGACGCCGACGCAGCGGTGTCCACACAGGACAAGATCGTTCGGCACGGCGGACACGCCGTTCGCGCCCGCGGCGAAGACGAACGTGGTGACGTTCTCGGATGGCATGCCGCCAGTCAATCGGCCGCGCCGGAGCGCGACCAGCCGAGAAAGTACCCGGTGCCGACTACGAAAGTTGCGGCTACCAGGCTACGAGTAGGAGTAGAACCCGCGTCCGGTCTTCTTGCCGAGCAGGCCCGCGTCGACCATGCGCAGCAGCAGCGGCGGTGAGGAGTACAGCGGCTCCTTGAACTCCGCGTACATCGAGTCCGCGATCGCCTTGATGGTGTCCAGCCCGATCAGATCGGACAGCCGCAGCGGGCCCATCGGGTGCGCGGTGCCGAGCTCCATGCCGCGGTCGATGTCCTCGGCGGAGGCGAAGCCCGACTCGATCATCCGGATCGCCGAGAGCAGGTACGGCACGAGCAGCGAGTTCACGATGAACCCGGCCCGGTCCTGCGAGCGGATCACGGTCTTGCCCAGCGCCGACGTCGCGTGCTCCTCCGCACGGGCGGCGGTTTCGTCGCTGGTCAGCAGCGACGGGACCAGCTCGACCAGCGGCAGCACCGGCACGGGGTTGAAGAAGTGGATGCCGACGACCTGCTGGGGCCGTCCGGTGGCCATCCCGAGCTTCATGATCGGGATGGAGGAGGTGTTCGAGGCGAACACCGCGTCCGGCCGCTCGACGATCTTGTCCAGCTGCCGGAACACCTCGACCTTGGCCTGCTCCTGCTCGAGGATGGCCTCAACGACGAGGTCACGGTCGGCGAACTCGCCGATCTCGGTGGTGAAGCGCAGCCTGCCGAGCGCCGCTTCGGCGTCCTCGGCGGACAGCTTGCCGTTCTTGACGCCGCGCTGGAGTGACTTCTCGATCCGGGCCCTGCCCGCGTCGAGCGCCGGCTGGTTCACCTCGGTGACGAGCACGTCCAGCCCTGCCTTGGCGTGCACCTCGGCGATCCCGGAGCCCATCAGGCCGGCACCGACCACTCCTACCCGCGCTACGTCGGTCACCCGTCACTCCTTTGTCGTGCCGCGACGAACCGGCAAGGAGCGTCACGGCGAAATCTGGGCAGCACACGACGCACGAGGGTGGTTGCCGAGCCAGGCCCGGAACCACCCTCGTGTGTCACGAGTGCTCAACGACGACGGTACTCGTCGTAGTCGTCGTATGGGTCTTCGTAGCGCTTGTCTTCCTCGTCACGCCTGGTGTCGTTCGAGGAACTACTCGACAGCTCGCGCTGCAAAGCATCGAAGTCGGTTTCGTGGGAGCTGTACTTGAGCTCTCGCGCCACCTTCGTCTGCTTGGCCTTAGCCCGGCCGCGCCCCATGGCTCGACCCCCTCGCACAGGGGCGGGGCGGCCGGGGGAATCGGCGGCCCCGCATCGTCTCGACAATTCTTTCCTGCTGACACCGTACCGTGTCCCGGGGGTTCGATGCGACGTGGCACGGTGTGCTTGTGGCCTCAGTGTCCGCCGGACGCTGGTTACCGGCTGGTCGGTGGCGATAGTCGCTGGTCGGCGTGCCACGATGCAGTGGTGCTCCGACCCTTCGTGGCCTACCTGCGGGTGTATGAGCCGCTGCTCGCGCTGGGCGACCCGCCGGATCCGCGCCTGCGTGAGGCGGTGGCCGCGGCGAAGCTGCGCCGCGTCGACGCGGGCGGCCGCGAACAGCTGCTGTGGCTCAAGTCACAGTTGGGCGGGTCGAAGCGACTGCTGCCCGCGGAACTCCCGGACGGCCGTCCGGCGGCGAGCGTGCACACCGACGTCCTCGTCCTGGAACCCGACGAAGTCCCGCCGGGGCGCGGGGGCGAGGTCGGTCCCCTGCCACTGGTGTGCCCGTTGGAACTGCGGGCGCGCTCGGCGGCGGCCCTGGTCTCCTTCCTCGGTGACGCGCACCCGGCACTGAAGAACACGGTCCTCGAGGCCGCGGGGTTCAGCGCCGAGAGCATCCGTTCGCGGACCAAGGCGGCGATGGCCGATCTGACCACGAGCGCCGCGCACACGCTCTCGACGACGTGGAGCGTGCCGCTGCCGTGGTTCGTGCTCATCGATCCCGACGAACGCAAGCTCGTCCTCGGCTCGGGCCGCGACGATCCGGCACGGGAGCTGTCCTGGCGGACGGCGATCGGCGACGCGCGCGAGCGCGCCCGCGAGGCGGGTGAGCTGCTGGCGGCGACGTTCGGTGATTCGGGGCCGGGCCGGGTGCTGTTCGAGACACGCCGCTGGCTGGACAACTTCCACTCCGGCTCCGTGGTCGAGCTGGACTACGGCGGGCTGGTGCAGCTGTTCGGCGACTCGATCCTGGAGTCCGACACGACGGCCGACGAGGTGCACGACATCCTCGACGCGCTGCGGTCGGGCAACGTGGAGGAGCTGGCCGAGCTGTTCTCCGAACTGCGCGACTTCTGGGGCGACCTGTCCGCCCACGAACGCGCGAACTGACGCTAGAGGCCGACGACGCGCAGCTCGCCGACGGGACGTCCGCCGCCCAGCACCACACCTCGCAGCGCGTCGAGGCCCGCGGTGTCCACGCCAAGATGGCGCAGTACCGCGAGGGCCAGCGGTCCGGCGCCGCGCTTCTGCCCGTCGTCGAACTTGAACGCCACCGCGGTGCCGTCTCCGAGGGTGAACGCCTGGACACCCTCGGCGCCACCCTTCGCGAGCAGACCGTCCACAGCGGACATCAGCGCGGTGTCCTCCCGGCCGGTCCCCGCGACCAGCCACGGATGAGCCCGCATCGCGTCGGCGACGGGGCGCGCTTCCTCGTCCCGCACGAGCCGTCCGAACGCTCTCGCGAGCCCGAGCAGCGGGAAGGCGAACAGTGGCGCGCCGCAGCCGTCGACCCCGGTGGCGGCGATCGGCTCGCCGGTGAATTCCTCGACGGTCTCCTTGACGACCTGCTGCAGCGGATGCGCGGGATCCTCGTAACTCTCGGTCGGCCAGTTCGCGCGGACGCAGGTCGTGAGCATCCCGGCGTGCTTGCCGGAGCAGTTCATCGACGCCTTCCGCGGCCCGGGCGCCGCGAGCTTGCTCGACTCGTCCAACGGGTAGTCGGCCGGGCACGCCAGGTCGTTCTCGGTCAGCCCCGCGGCCTCCAGCATCGTCAGCACGCGCTTGACGTGTTCCGGTTCGCCGGAGTGGGAGGCGCAGGTCAACGCCAGGTTCTCGACGCTGTCATCGCCCTCGAACACCAGTCCGGCACGGAGCATGCCGAGCGCTTGCAGCGGTTTGTTCGCCGAACGCGGGTACATCGGCGACCGGACGTCGCCCAGCTCCAGCCGTACTTCGCCGTCCGGCGCGGTCACGACGAGCGCGCCGCGATGCACGCTCTCCACGACCCCGGACCGGACGACCTCGACCAGTACCGGGTTCGTCATCGCTCTCCGCGTCCGCGTTCGGTGTCGAGCAGCTCGTCGACGGTGGCCGCGCCATGTTGATAGCGCCGCGCGATCTCGGCGTTGAACGTGTCCATCACGCCTTGCACCTGACGCCGGTACTTCGAGACCGAAGCCTCCTCCGCGGCGTACGTCGTCAGCGCTTCGGCCAGCTTCTCGTCGGTTAGAGAGCCGACGTCGGTCAGGTCGGTGTCGCCGATCAGCGCCTCGGCGTGCCGCCGATGCTCTCCCGCGCGCGACGGTTCGAGCCGCTGGTGCCTGCCCGATCCGGCGGCGGGCCCGAGCGCGTTGTCGGAGAGGATGCTCGCCAGCTGGTCGACGATGCTGCTGGCACCGCCGGAGCTGCGGCGCTGCTGCTCGGCGCGCACGATGTCGATGCGGGCGTGCAGCAACCGGCGCAGGTAGGACAGATCCGTCTCTTCCTGCGCTGCTTCGTCCCGGCGCTCGCGAAGTACCGCTAGGGGCAGTTCGCCGAGGTCGGAGAGGTATCCCGGGGCGAGCACGCGGTCTATGCGCCGCCGTCCGCCAGGCCGGACTTCGATCACGGGGTCATCCTGCTCTACATCCGGGGTCTACGCCAGGGGCGAAGGTTCACAGTCTTCACCCACGTAGCCGCTGCACGGCTTCCCGGCCGGGCGCGGCGCCCTCGGCCGGGATGGAGTCGGGGTCGATCGCGGCCTGCACGACGCGGTCCTCGTCGCCGACGAGCAGCTCGGCCGTGGGTGGCGTCGAGCGTTTGACCAGCGCGAGCGCGATCGGGCCCAGCTCGTGGTGCTGGATGACGCTGCCGACCCGGCCGACGACCCGATCACCGACGCGCACCGCGTCACCGGTCTCGGGGGTGATCTCCGGGGAGCCGTCCAGGTGCAAAAGCAGCATGTGCCGCGGTGGGCGGCCGACGTTGTGCACCTTCGCGACGGTCTCCTGGCCGCGGTAACAGCCCTTCGCGACGTGTGCGGCGGAGCCGATCCAGCCCACTTCGTGCGGGATCGTGCGTTCGTCGGTGTCGATGCCGAGGCGGGGGCGCAGCGACTCGACCCGCAGCGCGTCGAACGTCCACGACCCGGCCGCGCGGGCGCCGGCGTCGGTCAGCTTCCGCCACCACTCGGCGAGGTCGGCGCGTGGCACCGCGAGGTCCACACTGGACCGTCCCGGCCACGGCATCCGGCGGACGAACCCGCCGCCGGGAAGCGTTGTCACGGCGTATGGTTCCGGCCCCGGCTCGACGCCGACGGCGCTCAGCACCCTGGCCGCCTCCGGCCCGAGGACGCTGAGCAGTGCCAGTTCGCTCGTCGCGTCGCGAATGTCCACTTCGGACCAGAACTTCATCGCTTCGAGGTACTCGCGCAGCGTCTGCTGTCCGCCCGACGGCAGTGCGCTGGTCGCCGCCGCGCCGGGATCGCTGTCCAGCCAGACCGTTCCGTCGAGGTGCGCCAGCACCATGTGGGTGTCGATGCGGCCCTGGCTGTCCAGAACCAGCGCCTCGGTCCCGCTGCCCTCCGCGAGATCGGTGACGTGCTGGGAGATGACCAGATGCAGCCAGGAAAGCCGCTCGCGGCCGGCGACCGCGAGGAACTCGCGGTGCGACCGGTCGATCACCACGACGCCACGGGAAGCGGTCCGCTGCTCGGCGAACGGATCACCCCAGTGCCACGGCACTCCCGCTTCGGGGTGTCCCTCGGGCGGCGCGATCGAGCCGGGAGCATCGAGCAGCGGTGAGTGGTAGGGCATGAATACCAGCCTAGTCTTTCGGCTCGGTGTGACGTCGCGGTCGATTCCTGTATCGGGTGAGTGGTCCGCGGCTCAGTACCCAGCTTTCCCGCGGCGTAATCGGTCCTGTGGTATCGGTTCCGTGTGATTTCGCGCGAGTAGGGTGTCGCCATGCGCGTACTCGTCTTTCTCGACGGAACTGTGGCCGATCCCGAAGCCGCTCACATCCGGGTGGACGACCTCGGACTGCTCCGCGGTGACGGGGTGTTCGAGACCATCCTCGTGGTCGACGGAAAGCCGCGTGAGCTGCGGCCGCACCTCGACCGGCTGGCGCGGTCCGCCGCGATGCTCGACCTGCCGGAACCCGACCTCGCGGCCTGGGAGCGCACCGCGCGGACGGTGATCGAGAACTGGCGCGGCGGCAGGGAAATCGCGTTGAAACTCGTCTACACCCGGGGTGTCGACGGCGATCCCGACGCGCGGCCGACCGGCTTCGCGCTCGGTATGGAGATCGACCCGAAGGTGCTACGCGCACGCACCGAAGGCGTCTCCGTGATTACGCTCGAACGGGGTTTCCCGCCGGAACTCGCCGAGCGCGCGCCGTGGCTGCTGCTGGGCGCGAAATCGGTGTCGTACGGCGTCAACATGGCCGCGTTGCGCGAGGCCGCGCGCCGCGGGGCGAGCGATGTGATCTTCACCGCAGCCGACGGTTCCGTGTTCGAGGGACCGACTTCGACGGTCGTCCTCGCGAAGGACCGCACGCTCTACACGCCGCCGTCGAGCATCGGCATCCTGCCGGGCACGACGCAGGCCGCGTTGTTCCGTGGCGCGGAGAAGGCGGGCTGGTCGGTGAAGGTCGAACCGCTGCACGTGTCGGATCTGCTCGAGGGTGAGGGCGTCTTCCTGGCCTCGTCGGTGCGGCTGCTGACCCGGGTGCACACGCTGGACGGCCGCGCGCTGCCCGACTCCGGCACGGTGCACGGCGAGCTGGTCGCGGCCTACGAAGCCGAGTACGCCTGATCGTCCGGGCTCTGGGCTTTCGTGCCGTGCCGTGAAGGACTCCTTACCGGCGCTCAGGGTAGGCAAGGAGTCCTTCACGGACTTCTGTGCCGAGGCGAGCGGGCAGCGTGGTCGCAAACGCTTGCACCTGCGGGTTTCCGCTCTCGAAGATGGTTGTCCACAGGTAGCGGCCGGTGTGGACAACTCCTGCCGCTCACCCTGGTTTTCCGGGGTCTTGTCCTACCCTGCCGATAGCATGGTTTCGGGGTCGCCCCCCGGAGCGGGTGGGGGACACCCGAGCAAGGGGGTCAGCAGGCGGCGGCGTCCTCGGAGCCGGCGTCCGCGTCGGTGGTCGCGGTGCCGGGGCTGATGCGGATGAGGCAGGGGGCCACGTCTTCGGCCCGGTAGGCAGCGATCTTGTGGTGGCCGTCGAGGATGAGTTCGCGGCCCTCGTCGGCGAGCACGACGGCGACCGGCAGGTGGCCGTGGCGGATCGCGGTGCGGTAGTAGGTGACGCGCGCGCCGTCGGCGGGCGGCCAGTCGGCGCTCGGCGAGAGCAGCCGGCCCTCCGGGAGCCGCAGGGGGCCGAGAATCCGGTAGTCACCGTCGACGAGCTGGACGATGAGGGCGTCGAGGGTGTCGGCGAGCGGGCGGCGCAGCTGGCCGGTGGCGAGCGCGATCCGCAGCGCCACCGGCAGGTCCGGCTGCTTGCCGGTGTTCATGTCGACGAAACCCCCGCCACCGGTGACCGTTACCTGTTCCACGTCCATCAGGACGGATCAAACCGCAGCTTGGTTCCTGGCCGTACCTGTCCGAGTGCATCAAGTGATCCCCGTCTCACCGTGGCCGCCACGGGGTAACCGCCGGTGGTCGGATGGTCGGCCAAGAACACCACCGGTAACCCGTTCGGGGGTACCTGGACGGCGCCGGTCAGTAAGCCCTCGCTCGGCAGTTCGGACTCGGCGTACGCCTGGGCGCGGCGCAGCGGCGTCCCGTCGAGCCGCAGCCCGACCCGGTTCGATTCCGGCGTCACCGTCCACCACGTTCCCAGCCCGCGTGCGACGTCGTCGAACCAGTCGTCGCGCGGCCCGAGCGTCACCGGCACCACGAGTTCGGCGGCGGCCACGGGCGGCACCACGACGTCCGCCCCGGCGGGAATGCCGTGCACGGCGCCCAGCGGCAGCACCACACCGGGAACCAGTGGGTCGGGCCCGATCTCGGCCAGCACGTCGCGCGAACGGCTCCCCATCGACGGTTCGGCCGCGATCCCGCCGGACACCGCGAGGTAGCACCGCAGTCCCGTCGAGGGGGTGCCGATCGTGAGCGTCTGCCCGGCCCGCAGGTGTACGGCGACGTGGGAACCGACGTCCCGCCCGTCCACCTGGACCCGCACCGGCGGACCGGTCACCGCGACGGTGCACGACGTCGTCGCGCGCACGGACAGCCCGCCCAGTACCGCCTCGATCCCCGCGTACGACTCGGCATTGCCCGCGAGCCGGTTCGCCAGCCGCAACGCCGCGACGTCGAGAGCGCCCGACGGCGGCACGCCGAGATGCGCGTAGCCGGGGCGGCCGAGATCCTGCACCAGCGCGAGCGCGCCGGTCGCCAGCACTTCGAGGGCCCGCATCACACGCTCCGGAACCGGACGCGATCCCCGGGCGTGAGCAGCGCGGGTCGCTCGGCGTGCGGATCGAACAACGTCGTATCGGTGTGACCGAGCAGCCGCCAGCCGCCGGGCGAGGGCGTCGGGTAGATACCGGTGAACTCGCCCGCCACCCCGACCGAACCGGCGGGCACCCGCGTCCGCGGTGATTCGAGACGCGGCTGCCGCAACGGTTCGGGAAGCCCGGTCAGATACCCGAAGCCAGGCGCGAATCCGGTGAACGCCACGGTGTATTCGGCTCCGGTGTGCAGGTCGACTACGTCCTTTTCGGACAGTCCGGCCGTCTCGGCGACCAGCGCCAGGTCCTCGCCGTCGTAGCGGACCTCGATCGTGATCTCCCGGGGAGCGGTGGACGGCGGCCGCGTGAGGTCAGCGTCTTCGAGCAGTGCGCGGACGTCGTCGAGCGCTGAGGAACCGGGGTTCGCCACGACCAGCAGGGTGCGGGCGCCGGGGACGAGTTCGGCGACGCCGTCCGGTCGGGTGGCCACGATCGTGGCATGCGCGGCACTCATCTGGGTGAGCGAATCGCAGTCGAGCAGCGCGGCGTGCTCGCCGTACCGCCGCCAGCGCACGGGACCCGTCCGGTCAGCCCACCACGCGGCGGAGCAGCGCCGACGCGTGCGGCTGCATGTCCTGGCCGACCATGGCCCGCTCCTCGACGTAGCCGAGGTCGCCGTTGATCAGGCCGTAGAGGCGTTTCGCCGCGGTGACGTCCTTGGCGGTGGCGGTGCGGATGACCGCGTCGGTGCCCAGCTCCCAGGACGTCTGGTTGCGCGGCTTCCCGTAGTACAGCTCGACGATTCCCGAGCTGTGGGTGAGCAGCAGCTCGATGGTGTCGTCCTCCTGCGGCCGCCAGAACCCTGTCTCGCGGGCGGCGGGGCGGATGACGTTGCCGTCGTCGTCGATCAGCCAGGAACGCGCCTCGTGATAGAGGAACGGCCTGCCGTCGTGCGCGATCGTGAGCTGCTGGGCGAACTTGATCGGGCCGTCGATCGTCGGGTAGTCGATCTCGCCCTCGCCACGCCACACCCCGACCAGGGGCAGCAGGGCGAGGCACGCGTCGTTGAGGTTCGGGCCCAGCCGCAGGTTCGCCGTGTCCGCCGGGATCGGCAGATCGTCAAACTGCGGGAGGTTCCGGTCACGCGTGCTCTCGGCGCGCTTTTCCGCGGCCGCGATGGCTTCGTCGCCACTCGAGGTCATGGGCTCAGCGCTGGTCGGCGTACAGCCGGTAGACGACGTACGCGGCAAACCACAGCACCGCGATACCGGCGATCACCAGCAAGGTCGTAAACAGGATCTCCACACCGGGGAGAATAGTCCGCCACCACTCAGCCGGCCTCCCGCAGGGTCGCCGCGGTGAGCACGGTCACCACCAGCAGGGTGACCGCGGCGACCGTCATCGCCAGGTGGAGTCCGGAAGAAAAGTCCGCCCGCTGTGCCGCCAGCGCGCCCAGCGTCGCGACCCCCAGCGCGGTGCCGGTCTGGCGGGCGGCGTTGACCGTGGCCGACGCTGTCCCGGCGCGGGTGCCGGGCAGCCCGGCGAGTCCGACCAGGTTCGTCGGCGTGATGGCCAGCCCGCCGCCGAAGCCCAGCACCGCGAAGACCGCGGCCACCAGCCAGAACGGGGTCACCGCGTCGAGCAGCAGGAAGCCGGACGCCCCCGCGGTGATGATCAGGTAGCCGACCGGCAGCACCCGGTTCGCGCCGAAGCGCGCGGACAGGCGGCCCGCGACGAACGCGGCGACGACGTTGCCCAGTACGTACGGCAGCATCTGGACACCCGCTTCGGTCGCGGAGGCACCGCGTGCCTGCTGCAGGTAGATCCCGATCAGGAACGCGGCCGGATAGGCGGCGAAGCCGAGGGTGAACGACGCGAGGATCGCGACCGAGAACCGTGGCCGCCCGAACAGCCGCACCGGCAGCATCGGATGCGCGGCGCGGAATTCGACGACGAGGAACACCGCCAGCGCGCCCAGACCGATCGTGCCGACGACGAGCACCGGCGAGGTGAAGCCGACGCGGCCCGCCTCGATCACCGCGTAGGTGAGAGTCCCGATCCAGAGCACGGAAAGCGCCTGACCCGGCAGATCCAGCGAGCCGTGTCCGGGATCGGCGGACTCGGTGATGCCGCGGAGTCCGGCGAACACCGCGACCGCGCCGATCGGGATGTTGACCAGGAAGATCGTCTGCCAGCCCAGTGCGTCGGTCAGCGGACCGCCCACCAGCGGGCCGACCACGAACGCGGCACCCGCGATCGTGCCCCACAGCCCCATCATCCTGGCGCGTTCCTTCGGCTCGTCGAAGGCGTGGGCGAGCAGCGCCAGCGCACCCGGGATGACCGCCGAAGCGGCGACACCCTGCACGACACGGGCGGCGACCAGGAAACCGAGGTTCGGTGCGAGCCCGCACGCCAGCGAAGCGAGGGTGAACCCGGTGAGCCCGGCGAGGTAGACGAGCTTGCGGCCGTAGCGGTCGCCCAGCGTGCCGCCGGAGAGGATCATCGCCGCGAGGGCGACGGTGTAGCCGTCGATGATCCATTGCAGTGCGGCGAAATTGGCGTTCAGATCGCGACGGATCGAGGGCAGCGCGACGCTCACGACGCTGACGTCGAGCAGCGACATGAACGTGCCGAGGAAGATCGCGGCGAGCAGGCCTGCCCGGCCCGTGTTGGTAACGGTTTTCGTCAAGGTCACCCGCACAGGTTGCGGGTTCAACCCGGCTTGAAGTCAACTCGTGCCATGCGATCCATCGGGGAAGTCGCCGCCTGGCTGGGGATCACCACGTCCGCCCTGCGGTTCTGGGACGAGCGCGGCCTCGTCAGCCCGGCGCGGAAATCGGGCACGCGCCACTACGGCGAGGACGATCTGCACCGGCTGGCCATGGTGAAGATGCTGCGGGACACCGGAATGCTGAGCCTGGACGAAATCGCCGTCCTGCTGCGCGGGCCCCAGCACGGCGACTGGCGCACAACCGTCCAAACGCGACTGTCGGAAATTCGGGCACAGCAAGAGAAGCTGGCAGCCGCGGAGAAGTTCCTCGGCCATTTCCTGTCGTGTCCCCGTGAGGACCCGGTCAAGGACTGCCCCGAGTTGCGGGCGCACACGGCCAGGGAGCTGAAGGGGACTTTCGACGAATAAGACGCGATGAAGGGGACTTTCCTCGCATGCCATGCGAGGAAAGTCCCCTTCAGCAGCTTCAGCCGACCGAGATCGCGAGTGGCT
>NZ_JBHYJW010000051.1:0-72884 GCF_042741125.1 Amycolatopsis sp. NPDC058986
ACGCAACACGCCCCGCAGGGGACTTCCCTCGCATGCGATGCGAGGAAAGTCCCCTTCAGCTCTCAGTAGCCGAGGGCGGAGCGGATCTCGGGTTCGACGTCGGAGGTCGCGACGAACAGCAGCTCGTCGCCCGGCTCCAGGGGGTCCTCCGGCTGCGGGACGATGACGCGGTCGCCGCGCAGGATCGTCACCAGCGCCGCGTCGCGCGGCAGCGAGATCTCGCTGACCGCCTTGCCCGCCAGCGGCGTCTCCTCGGGCAGCGTCAGCTCGACCAGGTTCGCCTGGCTCTGCCGGAACGTCATGAGCCGCACCAGATCGCCCACACTGACGGCCTCCTCGACCATCGCGGCGAGCATCCGCGGGGTCGACACGGCGACGTCCACACCCCAGGCGTCGGTGAAGAGCCATTCGTTGGCCGGGTTGTTCACCCGCGCCACGACGCGGCGTACCGCGAACTCGGTCTTCGCCAGCAGCGAGACCACCAGGTTCGCCTTGTCGTCCCCGGTCGCGGCGATCACGACGTCGCACTGCTCGATCCCGGACTCCTCCAGGATCGACACCTCGCACGCGTCCCCGAGCACCCAGTCGGCCTGCTCGACGGTGTGCGGCTCGAACTGGTCGGCCTGCCGCTCGATCAACATGACCTGGTGCCGCGCGTCGATGAGCTCCGCGGCGATCGAGCGGCCCACCGCGCCCGCGCCGGCAATCGCGACCCGCATCAGTTCTCCTCGTCTTCCGGTGCGCGGGCGGCCACGCTGGTGACGTCGCCGACCGTGCCCGAGCGCGCCGCGACGTACACCAGGTCGTCGGCCTGCACCACGGTCTTCGCGTCGGGCAGCACACCGGTGCCGAACCGCATGATGAACGCGACGCGCGCGCCGGTGGCCTCCTGCAGCGACCGGACCGAATGCCCGACCCAGCCCTCGTGCAGCGGCAGCGGCAGCAGCGCCACGTTGCCGGACGGGTCCCGCCACGCCGAGGCGACGCCGTCGGGCAGCAGGGTGCGCAGGAAGCGGTCGGTCGTCCACGGCACGGTCGCCACGGTCGGGATGCCGAGCCGCTCGTAGACCGCGGCGCGCTTGTGGTCGTAGATCCGCGCGACCACGTGCTCGATCCCGAAGTTCTCGCGCGCGACCCGCGCCGAGATGATGTTCGAGTTGTCCCCGCTG
Organism: Amycolatopsis sp. NPDC058986; assembly: GCF_042741125.1. Classification (NCBI taxonomy): domain Bacteria; kingdom Bacillati; phylum Actinomycetota; class Actinomycetes; order Pseudonocardiales; family Pseudonocardiaceae; genus Amycolatopsis; species Amycolatopsis sp. NPDC058986. Next base: position 1,170 of record NZ_JBHYJW010000051.1, read on the forward strand.
GACACGGCGGCGAACGCGCCCGCCCGCTCGATGCCCGCCTCGATCAGCACCTGCCGGTCGAAGCCGACCCCGACGACCTGCTGGCCGTGGAAGTCGCTGCTCAGCCTGCGGAAAGCCTGCTGGTTCTTGTCGATGACGGCCACCTCGTGGCCGAGACGCTCCAGCGCCGCGGCCAGGGACGCGCCGACCCGGCCGCACCCCATGATCACCACGTGCACGCTTGCTGCCCTCCTGCTCGCCCGCGGGTCGCCCCCGGGGTGGACACCCCCGGCATACCAGCGCCGAACCTACCTTGTGCGCCGCCCGTCAGCTCCACCGTCCTCCCCACCGCCACCCTCAACGGAGACGCTGCGCGCCGCCGTTACCTCCGCCTTCCTCCCCACCGCCACCCTCAACGGAGACGCTGCGCGCCGCCGTTACTCTTCACAGGTGTCGAAGTTCCCGACCGTGCTGAAACGGCTGGTCCTCGGGCGTCCGTTCCGCAGCGACCGGCTGGCCCACACGCTGCTGCCCAAGCGCATCGCGCTGCCCATCTTCGCCTCCGACGCGCTGTCGAGCGTGGCGTACGCGCCGGAAGAGATCTTCCTGACGCTGAGCGTCGCCGGGCTGTCCGGGTACGCGTTCGCGCCGTGGATCGGCGTGGCCGTCGCGCTGGTCATGCTGGTCGTGGTCGCCTCCTACCGGCAGAACGTGCACGCCTATCCCAGCGGCGGTGGTGACTACGAGGTCGCCGGGACCAACCTCGGCGGCAAGTTCGGCCTCACCGTGGCCAGCGCGCTGCTGGTGGACTACGTGCTCACGGTCGCGGTGTCGACGTCGTCCGGCGTCGCGAACATCGGGTCCGCGCTGCCGTGGGTGGCCGAGCACAAGGTGCTCACCGCGGTCGTGATCGTCTGCGTGCTGACGGCGCTGAACCTGCGCGGAGTGCGCGAATCGGGCAAAGCGTTCGCCATTCCCACCTACGGTTTCATCATCGGCATTCTCGGCATGGTGCTGTGGGGCCTGTTCGAGGTGGCCCGCGGCACCGAGATGAAGGCCGCGAGCGCCGGGTTCGAACTGCACGCCGAGCATTCGCTGACCGGATTCGCGTTCGCCTTCCTGATCCTGCGGTCGTTCTCCTCCGGCGCGGCCGCGCTGACCGGGGTCGAGGCGATCAGCAACGGCGTCCCGGCCTTCCGCAAGCCGAAGTCGAAGAACGCGGCGACGACGCTGCTGCTGATGGGCGTGCTCGCGGTGACGATGCTGATCGGCATCATCACCCTCGCGATCGTCACGGGCGTCAAGTTCGCGGAGAACCCGGCGGCGCAGCTGAGCGGCACCCCGGCGGGCTACCAGCAGAAGACCATCGTCGCGCAGATCGCCGAGGCGGTGTTCCAGCACTTCCCGCCGGCCTTCTACTACGTGTCCTTCTCCACCGGGATCATCCTGCTGCTGGCCGCGAACACCGCGTTCAACGGCTTCCCGGTGCTCGGCTCGATCCTCGCCCAGGACCGCTATCTGCCGCGTCAGCTGCACACCCGTGGCGACCGCCTGGCCTTCTCCAACGGCATCCTGTTCCTCGCCGCCTTCGCGCTGGTGCTGATCTTCGCCTTCGACGCCGAGGTCTCGAAGCTCATCCAGCTCTACATCGTGGGCGTGTTCGTGTCGTTCACGGTCAGCCAGGCGGGCATGATCCGGCACTGGAACCGCTTGCTGGCCAAGGAGAACGACCCGGCCGCGCGGCGCCGGATGCGGCGCTCGCAGACGGTCAACGCGGTCGGCCTGACCTGCACCGGCACCGTGCTGGTCATCGTGCTGATCACCAAGTTCCTGCTCGGCGCGTGGATCGCGATCGCCGCGATGGTGGCGATCTACGTGCTGATGACGGCGATCCGGAAGCACTACGACCGGGTCGCCGAGGAGCTCAAGGAGGACCCGGAGACCAAGCCGGTGCTGCCCTCGCGCAACCACGCCATCGTGCTGGTGTCGAAGCTGCACCGGCCGACGCTGCGCGCGCTGTCCTACGCGAAGGCGATGCGCCCGGACGTGCTGGAGGCCGTCACGGTCAACGTCGACGACGCGGAGACGCGGCGGCTCACCGCGGAATGGGACGCGCACAACTTCAAGGTGCCGCTCAAGGTCGTCGAATCGCCGTACCGGGAGATCACGAAACCGGTGCTGGACTACGTGAAGCGGGTGCGCGGCGCCAATCCCCGCGACGTCGTCACCGTGTTCATCCCCGAGTATGTCGTGGGCCGCTGGTGGGAACAGCTGCTGCACAACCAGAGCGCGTTGCGGCTCAAGGGCAGGCTGCTGTTCGAAAAGGGCGTGATGGTCACCAGTGTGCCCTGGCAGCTGGCCTCCTCGGTCAAGGCCGTCGCCCGCGATCGCCGGGCCAGGCCCGCGGCCGGTGACGTCCGGCGCGGGTTCTCGCCCACCGGCAAGCGTCCGGACGCCGTCGCGCCCGCCAAGCAGGCGGAGCGCGCCGCGGCGAGCCGGGAGAAATCGGAATGAGCGACGCTTGCGAGCGAATCATGGATGTCATGCGCCAAAAGGGATTGGACACTGTCTCGCGGAGCGAGGCGATCGCATGAGCGACGCTTGCGAGCGAATCATGGATGTCATGCGCCAAAAGGGATTGGACACTGTCTCGCGGAGCGAGGCGATCGCATGAGCGACGCTTGCGAGCGAATCATGGATGTCGTGCGCCAAAAAGGATTGGACACTGTCTCGCGGAGCGAGGCGATCGCATGATCGGGAGCTGGTACGGCCGCACGCTGGAACTCGAAGTCGGTCCGGTGGCGCACGGCGGGCACTGTGTGTCCCGTGTGGACGGACGGGTGGTGTTCGTCCGGCACGCGCTGCCCGGCGAACGGGTACGGGCCGAGGTCACCGAGGACAAGGGCGGCGCGTTCTGCCGTGCCGACGCCGTGGAGGTGCTGGAGGCCTCCGCGCGGCGCGTCGAGCCGCCGTGCCCGCTGGCCGCGCCGGGCGGCTGCGGCGGATGCGACTGGCAGCACGCGGATCCGGCGTACCAGCGCGAGCTGAAGGCCGCGGTGGTGGCCGAGCAGCTGCGGCGCGTCGCCGGGATCGAGCGGGACGTCGTGGTGGAGGCGCTCGGCGGCGGCTCGCTCGGCTGGCGCAGCCGCGTCCGGCTGATCGCCGACCGGGACGGCCGCGCCGGGCTGCGCGCGCACCACAGCCACCGCGTCGTGGCACTCGACGACTGCCCGATCGCGGTGCCGGGGGAACTGGACGACGTCCTCGCGCGGCGCTGGCGGCCCGGCAGCGAACTCGAGGTGACCACCGACGCGGAGGACCGCACCCACGTGCGCGAGCTTTCCACCGTGCGCGGCAAAGTCCGGGCGCGGCAGCTCACCGGCGGCGTCGCGATCCAGCACGCCGCCGGCCGCGAATGGCGGCTCGACGCACACGGTTTCTGGCAGGTGCATCCGGCCGCGGCCGGCACGCTCGCCGCGGTCGTGGGGGAGTGGGCGGAGGCGCCGGCCGGCGGGTCGGCCTGGGATCTCTACGCCGGGGTCGGGCTGTTCGCGTCGGTACTGGCCGGGCAGGTCGGGCCGGACGGGCGGGTGCTGGCCGTCGAATCGGGGCGCCGCGCGGTGAGCGACGGCGAGCGGAACCTCGCCGATCTGCCGCAGGTCCGCTGGCAGGCGGGCCGTGTCGAGCATGTGCTGGCCGACGCGCCGAAGCCGGTCGACGTCGTCGTGCTGGACCCGCCGCGCAAGGGCGCCGGACGTCCGGTGGTGGACGCGATCGTCGCGGGTTCGCCGGACCGGATCGTCTACGTCTCGTGCGATCCGGCGACGCTGTCGCGCGACATCGCGCTCTTCGCCGGGCACGGGTACGGGCTCACCGCGCTGCGGGCGTTCGACGCGTTCCCGATGACCCACCACGTGGAGTGCGTCGCGCTGCTGCAGTGAGTCTCCGGCCTTCGAAAATTGTCGGGGACCGGGTGCACACTGCCGGGCATGAATCCTCTCGACTCCTTCGACCGGGCTTCGGCCATGGTCACCGAACTCGTCTCGGCCGTGCGTGACGACCAGTGGACGCTGCCGACGGCGTGCGCCGAATGGGACGTCCGCGCACTGGTCAACCATCTCGCGCACGGAAACGCCAAGGTCGCGCACTGGACGGGGCAGGGCCCGCCCGCCGAACCCGGCGACTATCTCGGCGAGAGACCGAGAGAGACGTTCGCCGAGTCGGTGCGGCGGGTGCGGGCCGTGCTCGCCACACCGGGCCTGCTGGAGCAGGAGGTGGAAACCCCGCTCGGGAAGGCCCCCGGCGTCTTCCTGGTGCACATGCGGGTCAACGAGTACCTGGCGCACGGCTGGGACCTCGCCGACGCCACCGGAGGGTCCACCGATCTACTGCCGGATCTGGCCGGACAGGCGCTGAGCCAATGGCAGGAGCGGTTCAGCTCGGCGCCGAGGGGCCCCGGTGCGCCGTTCGGTCCCGAGGTCGAGCCCGCTCCCGGCGCGACGGCCGCGGACCGGCTCGCCGCGTTCCTGGGAAGGAGGTCGGTCCGAGCTTGACGGGATACTAGAGGCGTCCTTCGGCGCGCGGCCGGATTGTCCGTGAACGCCCCATTGAGGGACTTGGAATCCCTCAATCGAGGTTTCTCACCGACGTGGTGTGGCCTCGTTGTTGAGGTGGCGGGGTGGCGTCGCGAACGCTCCGTTCGGGACGCTCATCGTCGGCAACGGAGCGTTCGCGACATCGGGCGATGGATGTGCGAGGGGCGCCCTGGGTGCATCCATCGCACCCAGGGACGCCCTTGTCGCAGCCGGTCCGGTCAGCCGACTCCGATTCAGGAGGGGTCGATTCAGGAGGGGTCGGAGCCGCGCAGGGACGCCCACCAGAAACCGGCGGCGCCGATCAGCGCGGTCACCACGAGCCAGCCGGGGACGCCGGTGCCGTCCACCAGCGCCCAGAACAGTCCCGCGAACGGGGCCGCCACGAAGACGGGCAGATCCACCCGGAACTGCCGGGGAAGCGAGACCGGACGGCCCGCGGCGGCGAGGCGTTCCTCGTCCGGCTCCGCGGGGTTGTCGGTCCGCCTGCCGCGCGGTTCGCTGTGGCGCGCCGGGCCTGCGGGGTACAGCGTTTCGCCGCCGATCCGCACCGTGACCCGGCGGTCGCGGGACGGGTCGCCGTACACCTCGGCCTCGGCGGGGGAGGAGAGAGCGATCAGGGAGGGGGAGAAGTACACCGGGAGCCACCGGGGCTGCGCGGTGCCGGTTTCCAGCCACGACCGGGTCAGCACGCCGCGCTGGAACTTCACCCGCCGCACGAGAACACGCCGGGGCGCCGGGCCCGCCGGGAGGCGGAACCGGGTCACCAGCACCACGACATCGACGGCGAGGACGAGCAGCGCGGCGACGACGGCGGCGGTCGCGTAGATCGACGCGCGTTCGGCGGCCACCAGTGGGGAGGCCCCGGGGATGACGGCGCGTTCGGGCCGCGATGGGTCGTAACCGACGGGAACATGCGCCCCGGTCTTCGGCGGAGTGGCGTCGAGCGGGACCGTGGCGGTTGCGTTTTTCCCGTTCGGTAAGGGGAATTCGACGGTGGCGGTGTCGTCCGAGGTGTGCAGCACTGTCGCCGTCGCGCGGGCGCTCAGTTCCCGCAAGGTGGTGCGGGCGTGCGAGAACTCCAGGTACTGCACGAGGAAAACGCCCGCGCACACCGCGAGGACCAGCGCACTGGTCACCGCGATGTGCCGCACCGGGCGCAGGCCGAGCAAGCGTTTCATCGTTCCATCCGGCCTTGTTCGGCGCTGTCCGGCCGTCCGCCGGTGCGGGGACGCCCCCGCACCGGCGGAACCGGGGTGTTACTTGAGGAAGCCGATCTTCGGGTAGTCGTAGGGCTGGTTCGCGAAGCCGGGGGAACCGTAGTTCGCCACGGTCTTGCGGACGGCGAACGCCCCGACCGACTGGAAGATGGGCAGCTGGTGCCCGAGCGCCCAGGTCTCCTGGTCGGCCTCGTTGAGGTCCTTCGCCCGCTGGGTGTCGTCCAGCTCCTGGGCCGCCTTGTCGTAGAGCTGGTTGAGCTTGTCGCTCCCGATGTGGCCGTAGTTCTGGCCGATGTTCTTCGGGTCCAGGTAGTAGATGCCCTGGCCGCCCGCGATCGGGAACGCGGTGGAGATCCACCGGAAGACCGTCAGGTCGAAGTTGCCGACGTAGACGTACTGCTTGAAGAACTCGGTCGAGGGCACGGCCTGGATGTCGATGCCGACGCCGAGGGGCTTCAGCTGGGACTGGATCAGCTGCGCGGCCTGCTGGCTGATCGGGGTGTTGGCCGGGATGACCAGCCGGAGCTTGAGCTCCTTGCCGTCCTTGCCCCGGAGTTCACCCGCCTGCTTCCAGCCGAGCTTGTCCAGCTCCTGCTTGGCCGTCTCGGCGTTGAACGCGTAGGGGCCCGAGTTGTCGGCGTATTCCTTGGCGCCCTTGAGGTAGACGTGGTTGCCGAGCGGTTTGGTGTCCTTCTGCATCTGGCCGAGGATCGCCTTGCTGATCGTCACGGTGTCGATGCCCTTGGTGATCGCCAGCCGCAGATCCTTGTCGGCGAGAACCGACGACGGGGCGCCGTTGAAGGTCAGGTGCGTGTAGTCCGGGTAGCTGGACTGCCGGACGACCGTGTTCGGGTCGGCCTGTGCGCGCTTGAAGGCGTTGATGTCGTTGTTCAGGTTGTAGAAGTCGATCTGCCCGTTGGCGAAGGCGTCGGCCTGGGCGGGCCGTTCGACCTTCTTGTACGTGACGGTGTCCAGCTTCGGCTTCTCGCCCCACCAGTTCGGGTCACGTTCGAAGACCGCCGTCTTCGCGGTCTGGTCGATGCTGCGGACCTTGAACGGACCCGCGGTGATCGCCGGGCTCTGTGCCCACGCCTTGTTGAACGTCTCCGCGTCGGCGTTGAGTTCCTTGGGATAGAACGGGGAGAACAGGGACTTCCACTCGGCGAACTTCTTCGCGAAGGTGACCTTGACATCCTGGTCGTCGGTGCCCTTCTCGACCTTGGCGATGTCCTGGTAGCCGGTGGTCTGCGACACCAGGTACGCGGGGTCCTTGCCGTTGAGCACCTTGGCCTGCGCGGCGAAGTCCTCCCAGGAGAACTGCCTGCCGTTGCTCCACTTGGCCTTCGGGTTGAGTTTGTACTCGATCACCTGCGGGTCGGTGCTGATCAGCTTGACCGAGGTGACGTAGTTCGGATTCTCCGACACCGTGGCGTCGGCGTTCTGCGGGAAGATGTACGGGAAGATCGCGCCGAACATGTTCTGCCCGTCCAGCTGTGTGCCGTCGAGCTGGTTCTGGTTCCAGTTGTCCGGCAGCTGGTCGATCGGCCACTTGAAGTCGCCGCCGTCCTTGACCTTGTCCAGCGGCGTCTCGTTGATGTCGGCCGTCTTCACGGCCTGGTTGCCGGCGTCGGCCAGCCCGGGTTTGTTGCCGGTGCCCCCGCTGCACGCGGACAGGGCCAGCCCCAGAACGGCGAGTGGCGTGACGAGTGCGGCCATTCTCCGTCGATTCATGCGGTGCCTTCCTTTCGGGTGTGCTGCCAAACGGATGTGTGGCTACACGACTTCACGGGTCTTGGCGTAGTGGCAGGCGACGTCGTGGTCGTCGGCCTTGGCCGCACGCGGGGGTTCCAGCTCGACGCACCGCTGTTTGTCCTCTTCGGACAGTTGGGTGAACACGAAGCACCGGGTCCGGAACCGGCAGCCCGACGGCGGGTCGGCCGGGCTGGGCAGGTCGCCGGTGAGGATGATGCGGGCGCGCTCGCGTTCCTTGACCGGGTCGGGGATCGGGATCGCCGACAGCAACGCCTGGGTGTAGGGGTGTTGCGGGGCCTCGAAAACCGTGTGCACGTCGCCGATCTCGACGACCTTGCCGAGGTACATCACCGCGACCCGGTCCGCGATGTGCCGCACCACGGAAAGGTCGTGCGCCACGAAGAGGTACGACAGCCCAAGCTTCGCCTTCAGCTCGTCGAGCAGGTTGATCACGCCCGCCTGGATCGAAACGTCCAATGCGGACACCGGCTCGTCGAGCACGATCAGCTTGGGCTCCAGCGCCAGCGCGCGGGCGATGCCGATCCGCTGGCGCTGGCCGCCGGAGAACTCGGCCGGGTAGCGGTCGGCGTGCTCGGGGCGCAGCCCGACGAGGCCGAGCAGCTCCGGGACCCGCCGGTCGATCGCGTCTCGCGAGTGCCCGTGCACCCGCAGCGGTTCGGCGATGATGTCGCCGACCGGCATCCGCGGGTCCAGCGCGGCCATCGGGTCCTGGAAGACGACCTGCAGATCGCGGCGGATGCCCTTGCGTTCCTTCGCGGTCAGCGTGGCGACGTCCTTGCCGAGCACGGCGACCGTGCCGCCGGACGGCATGGCGAGGTCGAGGATTTCCATCAGCGTGGTGGATTTCCCGCAGCCGGACTCGCCGACCAGGCCCAGCGTCTCACCCTCGACGATGTCGAAGCTCACCCCGTCGACCGCGCGCACGGTGCCCGCCTTGCGCTTGAACACCGATCCCTTGGTGACCGCGTAGTGCTTCACGAGGTCACGCACGTCGAGCACGGTGTCGCGCTCGGAGCGCGGGATCCGGGCGGCGGGGGCCTGGGCGACGACCTCGGCGCCGTAGACCTCCGCGGCGTCGGCGTGATGGGCGGAGACCTCGTCGATGCGCAGGCAGGCCGCCCGGTGCGCGGTGTCGACCACCGCGTCCGGCGAGCCGGGCGTGATGGTGATCAGGGCGGGTTCGGTTTCCCGGCAGGCGTCGGCGGCCAGCGGGCAGCGGGGCTCGAACGGGCACCCGCCGGGCAGTTCCACCAGCGACGGCGGCTGGCCCTCGATGGGCACCAGCGGCTGCTTCTCGTGCGCGTCGACGCGGGGGATGGAACCGAGAAGTCCCAGTGTGTAAGGCATCCGCGGCTCGGCGTAGAGCGTGTCGACCGGGCCCTGTTCGACAGCGCGCCCGGCGTACATCACCATCAGCCGGTCGGCGAACCCGGCGACGACGCCGAGGTCGTGCGTGATGATCACGATGCCGGCGCCGGTCACCTCCTGCGCGGTCTTCAGCACCTCGAGAACCTGCGCCTGCACCGTGACGTCCAGTGCGGTGGTCGGCTCGTCGGCGATGATCAGGTCGGGGTCGTTGGCGATCGCGATGGCGATCACCGCGCGCTGGCGCATCCCGCCGGAGAACTCGTGCGGGAACGCCTTGGCCCGCTGGGCGGCGTTCGGGATGCCGACCAGGTCGAGCAGTTCGACGGCGCGGCGGTTCGCCTGCTCCTTGGTCACCACGCCCTTGCCGTGCACGAGCAGCGCTTCGGCGATCTGGGCGCCCACCGGATACACCGGGGTGAGTGCCGACAGCGGGTCCTGGAAGACCATCGCGATCTTCTTGCCCCGCAGCTTCGACAGTTCGGTGTCGGACCGGCCGATGATTTCCGTGCCGCGGAACCGGATGGAGCCGGAGATCCGTGCCTGCGGGGGCAGCAGCCCCATGACGGCGAGGGAGGACACGGACTTGCCGGAGCCGGATTCGCCGACGATGCCGAGCACCTCGCCCGCGGCGACCTGATAGGACAGTCCGCGCACGGCGTGCACGCGGCCGGATTCCGACGGGAAGGAGACGTCGAGGCCCGACACCTCCAGCACGGGCGCGGCCGTGTCCAGGGGTGGGGTGGTGGTCATGTCACAGCTCCAGCGGGGGCGATCTCGGAGTCCGGAGTGGACTGTGTGGTGGCGGCGATGCGCTTGCGTTCCCGGCGGCGGGAACGGGCCGACGACGGGTCGAGCGCGTCGCGCAGGCCATCACCCGCGAAGTTCACCGCGAGCACGGTGAGCACGAGGAACGCCGCGGGGATGTAGAAGAGCCAGGGGAACGTGCGGACCGCGTCCGAGCCGTTTGCGATCAGGGTGCCGAGCGAGACATCGGGTGCCTGGACGCCGAAACCGAAGAACGACAGGGAGGTCTCGGTGATGATCGCGACGCCGACGTTGATGGTCGCGTCGATGATCAGCAGCGAGGCCATGTTGGGCACGATGTGCTTGGCGATGATGCGCCCGGCTGGCTGGCCCATGAACCGCGCGGCCTTGACGAACTCGCGCTCGCGCAGGGTCAGTGTCATCCCGCGGACCATCCGCGCGGTGATCATCCACTGGAACAGCGCGATCAGCCCGACCAGGATGAACCAGGTCTTGCCGCGGAACGCCGGCGAGAGGATCGAGATGATCAGGAACGGCGGCAGGATCAGCAGCAGGTCGACGACCCACATCGCGACCCGGTCCACCCAGCCGCCGAAGTAGCCGGCGGCGGCACCCACGATCGAGGCCACGCCGGTGGAGAACAGCGCGGCCAGCAGGCCGATCGTCAGCGACTTCTGCAGCCCGCGCATGGTCTGCGCGAACATGTCCCCGCCGATCTGGTTGGTGCCGAACCAGTGGGTGCCGTCCGGCGGCATCAGGTTCGCGGCCGGGTCCAGCTGGTCGTACGCCCACGGCGAGTACCAGGTGTAGGTGAACGCGGCCACGTAGAACAGCACGATAACGGCGACCGCGGTGACGGCGAGCCGGTTGCGCAGAAAGCGCCGCAGCACCAGCTTTCCGCGCCCGGACGCGGCCCCGGGGGCGGGAGACGGTTCGGTCATCGGATCCTCACCCTCGGGTCGAGCAGCGCGTACAGCACGTCGGCGAGCCAGCCCGCGAGCAGCACGCAGACGGCGATGAACAGGGTCACCGTGGCCACGATGTTCGTGTCCTGCTTCTGGATCCCGGTGACCAGCCAGTCGCCCATGCCGTACCAGCCGAAGATCTTCTCGGTGAAGATGCCGCCGGTGATCAGCAGGCCGAAGCCGAACGCGAACAGCGTCGCCATCGGGATCAGCGCGGTGCGCAGCCCGTGCTTGAACAACGCCCTCCGGCGCGTGAGGCCCTTGGCCTGCGCGGTGCGGAGGAAGTCCGACCCGAGGACGTCGAGCATCGCCGAGCGCTGGTAACGGCTGTAGTAGGCGACCTGCGTCAGCACGATCGCCAGCGTGGGCACGATGATGTGCTGCAGCCGGTCGAGCAGCACGTCGCCGAAGCCGCCCTCGATGCCGCTGGTCTCGCCCTGGACGATGAAGAACTGGTAGCCGCCGAGGACGTTGTCGTTGACGGACTGGGCACCGGCCTTGAGCACGGTCGCGATGACGAACACCGGGGTGGACAGCACCACGAACGAGAACGTCGTGGCGAGGTAGTCGCTGATCTTGTACTGGCGGATGGCGCTGACCACGCCGACCAGCACCCCGATGACGATGCCGACGGTGATGCCGAGGAGGAACAGCCGCAGGCTCACCCCCATCCGGCGGAACAGTTCGTCGGTGATGGCCTGGTCGGTGACCGTGCGGCCGAAATTACCGTGGAGTACGTCGCCGAGCCAGACGAAAAAACGTTCCGGAATCGGCAGGTTGAGATGCAGTTCCGCGGCTTTCGCGTCGATTGTCGCCTGTGGCGGCGGCGGGTTGCGGAGTTTCAGGTCGTCCAGCGGGCTGAACGCCAGCGAGGCCAGCGAGAACGCCGCGAACGTCGCCACCAGGCATAACGCCAGGTAGTTCACGAAGCGGCGGAGGAGAAAGCCGGTCATGTCGTGATCACCCTGCTCGGCTGGACGATCCGGCGAGGAAGGTGCTCGGAATACGCCGGATGGAGCAGGGGCTGGATTGTCGGTGGAGCCACGGGCCGGTGCTGCCTTTCCCCAAGTGCGGTGCGCGCGTTGCGCCGGATCGTAAACCCGCACCGGGGGAGTCTGATCCCTTTCCGGAAACCAAAGTGTCACGGATTGGTCTAGGTCGGAAAGGGAATGACGAATGTACGCCTTATTGTGGACGTAAGGGTGGCGTTTCCCGACTTTCGGACCGTTGTGCGCTGTCGCGTACTCCGGTACAAGCGCCCTTGCGGGGCATTCGCCCGATCACCGGGAATGGGGAGACGTTTCGGCCCGTGATGTCTCGCCGCGCGAGAGTGTCCCGAACGGCGCGTTCGGGACGTTCGGCGTCCGTTGCGCGTCGTTCGGGACACGACAGCCGCGTCAGCCGCGGGCGTCCTCTTTGAGCAGATCGGCGCACTTCTCGCCGATCGCCATCGTGGTGATGCAGGGGTTCACCGCGACGAGGAACGGCATCGCGGACCCGTCGGCGACCCGCAGTCCCTCGACGCCGCGCACGCGCAGCCGGGCGTCCAGCACGGCCAGGGGATCGTCGTCGCCGCCCATCTTCGCGGTGCACGAGGGGTGGTACACGGTGTTGTGCGTCTTGCGCAGGTAGTCGGCGATCTCGTCGTCGGTCCGGACGTCCTTGCCCGGCGAGAGCTCGATACCGGCCCATTCGTCCAGCGCGGGCTGTTCGGCGATCTTGCGCGCGAGCTTGATGCCGTAGGTCATGACCCGCATGTCGTGCTCGTCGGTGAAGTACCGCGGGTCGACCTTCGGCTTGTCGCGGTAGTCCCGCGTCCGCAGCCGGACGGTTCCCAGCGACCGGGAACGGGTGACGTTCGGGGTCAGGCAGAAACCGTTCTCCGTCGTCGGGTACCCGTAGCGCAGCGTGTTCAGGTCGAAGGGCACCGAGCCGTAGTGGAACATCAGGTCCGGCCGGTCCAGCCCGTCCTCGGTGGTGGTGAAGATGCCGATCTCCCACCACTGCGTGGACTCGGAGACCATCGGCTGCAGCGCGTCCCACTGGATCAGGCCCTCGGGGTGATCCTGCAGGTTCTCGCCGACGCCGGGGGAGTCGACCAGCACGTCCACGCCGACCTCGCGCAGATGCGCGGCGGGCCCGATGCCCGAGAGCATCAGCAGCTTCGGGGTGTCGATCGCGCCCGCGGACACGATCACCTCGCGACGCGCCTTCAGCTTCACGCCGTGGATCAGATCCGGCGCCAGGTACTCGACGCCGGTGCAGCGCTTGCCCTCGAAGGTCAGGTGCTTGGCCCGCACCCCGGTCCGCACCTCGAGGTTGGGCCGCTTGCCCAGGATCGGGTGCAGATAGGACACCGACGCCGAGGACCGCGTGCCGTCCTCGCGCGCGTTGATCTGGAACCAGTTCGCGCCGTGGGTCACGGTCTTGCCGGAGTTGAACTCGGTCGTCGGGATGCCCGCCTGCTCGCACGCCTGGAGCATCGCGACGCCGGCGGGGTCGCGCGGCGGTACCGAACGGATCGTCACCGGGCCGGAGCGGCCGTGGTGCTCGCCGGGGCCGTCGTTGGCCTCAAGGCGTTGGTACAGCGGGAAAACGTCCTTCGCCGACCAGCCGGGCAGGCCGAGTGACGCCCATTCGTCGAGGTCTTCGGCGGGGGCCCAGAACGCGATGCACGAGTTGTGCGAGGAACAGCCGCCGAGCACCTTCGCCCGCGCGTGCCGCAGGAACGAGTTCCCGGACTCCTGCGGTTCCACCAGGTAGTCCCAGTCGTACCCGGATTCCAGCAACGCCATCCACTTCGTCAGCTCGAGGATCGCCGGATCGTCCACATCGGACGGTCCGGCCTCGAGCAGGCATACCGTGACGTCCGGGTCCTCGGACAGTCGCGCGGCGACCACCGAGCCCGCCGTTCCGCCACCGACGACGATGTAGTCGAACTCTGCCGCTGTCACTGCGAAGCCTCCTTGTCAGGCGTGGATCCGGCCGCATGCGCGGCGTGGTCGGCGAGCACGCCGATCTTGTGCCGCTGCACGAACCAGTAGTAGGCGAAGCCACCGCCGCCGAAGACCGCGACGAACAGCACCGAGATCCACTGGAGGTACCAGTGGTACGGCGGGGTGGCGTTGTAGATCTCGTTGCGCGGCCAGGCCAGGTTGATCAGCATCGCGACGCCCCACAGCACGGCGAGGACGTTGACCGGCAGGCCCCACTTCCCGAGCGAGAACCGGCCCTTCGGCGCGTCCTTGCGCGGCCATTCGCCGCGGATGCGCTTGATCAGCAGGGGGACCGTCACCAGCAGGTAGGCGAGGTAGATCAGGATGATCGCCAGGCTGGTGACCGCGGAGAAGATCTGCGAGGAGTTGATGTTCACCAGCAGCAGCACGATCGCGATCAGGCCGATCACGATCGCGGGCAGCACCGGCGTGCCGGTCTTCTTGTTGACCTTCGCGAGCTTCGACCCGCCCGGCAGCGCGTTGTCCCGCGCCATCGCGAACGCGATCCGGATCGCGGCGGTGTGCACCGCCAGCACGCACACGGTGATCGCCACGAAGACCACGAACAGGAAGATCCGGCCGATCGCCGGGCCGAGCGCGTCGGTGAGGACGAACTGCAGGCCGATCGTGCCGAGTTCGGGGGCCTGGATGTTCCCGACGGCCATCAGCGCGAACAGGATGATCAGCCCGCCCAGCAGGAACGACGCGATCAGCGCGCGCAGGATCGCCTTGGGCGCGTTGCGGTGCGGGTCCACCGACTCCTCGCCGAGCGATGCCGCGGTGTCGAAGCCGTACATGACGTACGACGAGGCGATGGCCGCGATGAGGAACGCGCCGAGGTAGCCGCCCGCGTGCTGCGCGCCCGTCCCGTTGGTCTCGGTCACGACCTCGGGGCCGCGCACGAAGTGGAACGCGAGGAACACGATGAGCAGCACGGCGAACAGCAGCTCGATGAACACCCCGGCGCTGTTGATCCGCGCCATCAGCTTGACGCCGAACGCGTTGACCAGCGTGGTGAACACGATCAGCACGGTGGCGAGCAGGACGCCGTTGGCCGCGTCGCTGGTGCCCGATCCGTCGCCGATGAACTGGAAGAACGACGCGATCTGCGGCAGCGTCCGCTGGTAGGCGAGCGCGGTCGCGGAGATCGAGACGATCGACGCGAGCAGCATCATCCAGCCCGCGAGCCACGCCAACGGGGAGTTTTTGGGGGGTCCGGGGGGCTTGCCCCCCGGCTGGGGCCTGGGGTTTGACCCCAGAGTAAGCAGCTTGGCCCAGTTGTAGACGGACCCTGCGACGGGATAGTGCGCGGCCAGTTCGGCGAAGCTCAGCGCGACCATGAGCTGGCCCGCGAAGACCATCGGCCACGACCACCAGTAGGCCGGGCCGCCCTGGGAGATCCCCAGGTAGGACAGCTGGAACACGCCGGTGAGCACGGAGATGTAGCTGATGCCCGCGGCGAACGTGTGGAAGCTGCCGAGTGTTCTCTTCAGTTGGTTGGTGTAGCCGAATTCCGACAGTTCACGGTCACCGGTGTCGGTGCTCACGCTGCTGGTCCTTTCGGTTGATCACGATCGGACGACGCGGTGTCTCTCACCCCGAGAACCACCGCTGCGGCGCGGGCTTCAGGTTCTGGTAGATGTGCTTGGCCTCGACGTACTCGGCGAGCCCGGTCGGGCCCAGCTCGCGGCCGAAGCCGGACTGCTTGTAGCCGCCCCACTCGGCCTGCGGCAGGTAGGGGTGGAAGTCGTTGATCCACACCGTGCCGTGCCGCAGCCGGTTCGCGACGCGTTGTGCGCGGGAGGCGTCGGAGGTGAACACGGCGCCCGCGAGCCCGTAGTGGGTGTCGTTGGCGATGCGGACGGCGTCGTCCTCGTCGGTGAACGTCTCGACCGTGAGCACCGGGCCGAACGACTCGTCGATCACCGCGGTCGTGCCCTGTTTCACCTGGTCGAGGATGGTTGGCAGGTAGTAGAAGCCGCCGGCCAGCGCCTCGTCGTCCGGGCGCTTCCCGCCGGTACGCAGCACGGCGCCTTCGGCGATCGCGGTCGCGACGTAGCGCTCGACCTTCTCCCGGTGCGCCGCCGAGATGAGCGGCCCGGTCTCGGCGTTCTCGTCGAACGGCCCGCCGAGGCGGATCTTCTCCGCGCGGCGCACCAGTTCGTCGACGAATCGGTCGTGCCACTCCTCCTGCACGATCAGCCGCGCGCCCGCCGAGCACACCTGCCCGGAGTGCAGGAACACCGCGGTGAGGGCGTAGTCGACGGCGGTCTCGAAGTCGGCGTCGGCGAACACGACGTTCGGGTTCTTCCCGCCGAGTTCCAGCGCGACCTTCTTCACCGTCGCCGCGGCGTTCGCGGCGATGATCTTGCCGGTGGCCAGCCCGCCGGTGAAGGACACCAGGTCGACGTCCGGGTGCTCGGACAGCGGCGCGCCCGCCTGCGGCCCGGCGCCGAGCACGAGGTTCGCGACCCCGGCCGGGAGCCCGGCCTCGGTGAGCAGCTTCATCAGCAGGATCGACGTGTGCGGGGTCAGCTCGCTCGGCTTGAGCACGAAGGTGTTGCCCGCCGCGAGCGCGGGGGCGACCTTCCAGATGGTCTGCAGCAGCGGGTAGTTCCACGGCGTGATCAGCCCGCAGACACCGACCGGCTCGTGCACGATCCGGCTGAACGAGTCCGGCGAGCCGGTGTCGACGACACGGCCCGCGTCGTTCGCGGCGAGCTTGCCGAAGTACCGCAGGCACGCGGCGATGTCGGCCATGTCGTAGCGGCTTTCGACGATCCGCTTGCCGGTGTCCAGCGACTCCGCGCGCGCGAACACCTCGGTGTCGCGGTCCAGCAGATCCGCCGCGCGCAGCAACAGGTCGCCGCGCGAGGCCGCCGGGGTCGACGGCCACGGTCCGTGGTCGAAGGCGTGGCGGGCGGCGGCGATCGCGGCCTCGGTGTCCTCCCGGGTTCCCTCCGCGACCTCGGCGACCAGTGAACCGTCCGCGGGGCACCGGATCTCGCGTCGTCCCCCGTCACGGGCGTCGACCCATTCGCCACCGATGAAAAAATCCGCCATCAAGCCTCTCCTACTTCGGCTCTTCCTTACGCGTCCGAAAGGCGATTATTACGACCACAGCGGGTGACCGCCACCTGGCGCGCGAGAGGTTGTTCACACCATCGGGCGGCGGTTCGTGATCGTCTGACGTGTGGTACGGACCGCAGGCGAAGGCGGCCCTGTGGCGGGCGTCCGTAGACTTGGCCGGACCGCCGTGGACAGGCACTGTGGGACAGGAGCGTGGGAGTGGTGAGGATGCTGGAGTCCGTACACGGACCGGCGGACCTGAAGCGGATGAGTGTCGAGGATCTCGACGAGCTCGCCGCCGAGATCAGGGACTTCCTCGTCGACAAGGTACGGCTCGCGGGCGGCCACCTCGGCCCCAACCTCGGCGTGGTCGAGCTGACACTGGCGCTGCACCGGGTCTTCGACTCCCCGCGCGACGCGATCGTCTGGGACGTCGGCCATCAGTCCTACGTGCACAAGATCGTCACCGGCCGCCATCCCGGTTTCGATCTGCTCCGTCAGCAGGGCGGCGTCACCGGCTACCCGGCGCGTGCGGAGAGTGAGCACGACCTCGTGGAGAACAGCCACGCCTCGACCGCGCTGTCCTATGTGGACGGACTGGCGAAGGCGTTCGCGCTCGCCGGCGGCGAACCGCGGCACGCGATCGCCGTGGTCGGCGACGGCGCGCTGACCGGCGGCATGTGCTGGGAGGCGCTGAACAACATCGCCGCGCACCGCGAGCGCCCGGTCGTCATCGTCATCAACGACAACGGCCGGTCGTACTCGCCGACGATCGGCGGGCTCGCCGATCACCTCGCGTCGCTGCGGCTGCAGCCCGGCTACGAGCGTTTTCTCGACGGTGGCAAGGAAATCCTCAAGAGCACCCCGGTGGTGGGCAAGCCGATCTACGCCGCGCTGCACGCGGCGAAGGCGGGGATCAAGGACGCGCTCAGCCCGCAGGCGATGTTCTCCGACCTCGGCCTGAAGTACCTCGGCCCGGTCGACGGGCACGACGTCGTCGCGCTGGAGAAGGCTTTCCACAGCGCACAGAGCTTCGGTGGCGCGGTGATCGTGCACGTCGTGACCGAGAAGGGGCACGGCTACGCCCCGGCGGTCAGCGACCAGGCCGACCAGATGCACCAGACCGACCCGATCGACCCGGAGACCGGCCTGCCGCCGGTGAAGGGCCCCAGCTGGACCGGCGTGTTCGGCGACGAGCTGGTGAAGATCGGCGCCGAGCGCCCCGATGTCGTCGCGATCACCGCGGCGATGCTGCGCTCGACCGGGCTGGAGAAGTTCGCCAAGGCCTACCCGGACCGCTGGTACGACGTCGGCATCGCCGAACAGCACGCGGTCACCTCGGCCGCCGGGCTCGCCATGGGCGGGATGCACCCGGTCGTCGCCGTGTACTCGACGTTCCTCAACCGCGCGTTCGACCAGGTGCTGATGGACGTCGCGCTGCACCGGCAGCCGGTCACCCTTGTCCTCGACCGCGCCGGGATCACCGGCCCGGACGGCCCGAGCCACCACGGCATGTGGGACCTCTCGCTGCTCGGCATGGTGCCCGGGATGCGGGTGGCCGCGCCGCGCGACGCCGGGACCCTGCGGGAGGAACTGCGCGAGGCGATCGCCGTCGAGGACGGGCCGACGGCGCTGCGTTACTCCAAGGGCGGCGTGGTCGAGTCGGTGCCCGCCGTCGAGCGGATCGGCACGGTCGACGTGCTGCGCAGGCCGAAGGAAGAGTGCGACACCGACGTCCTGCTCGTCGCCGTCGGCGCGTTCGCGAAGCTGGCTCTCGCGGCCGCCGGGCGGCTGGCCGATCAGGGCATCGGCGTCACCGTCGTCGACCCGCGCTGGGTGCTGCCGGTGCCCGCGGAGCTGGTCGCGCTGGCCGGGCAGCACAAGCTCGTCGTGACGGTCGAGGACAGCGGGCGGCACGGCGGGTTCGGCTCCGCGCTGGCCGCGCTGCTGCGGGACGCCGAATGCGACGTCCCGCTGCGGGACCTCGCGGTGCCGCAGGACTTCCACGAACTCGGCTCGCGGGACGAGGTGCTCGCCCGCGTCGGCCTGACCGCGCAGGACGTCGCCCGCCGCGTCACCGAATGGGCGTCGGGCCGCCTCGGTGCCGCCGCACCCGCCGAACCCGCCCCCCAGGAAGACGGCCACCGCTGATCGGCACGCTTCCCAGCCGTCATCCGATGCCGTTAAGGCCACCTTACGGGCGTCAGACGCCTGCAAGGTGGCCTTAACGGCATCGACTTGCCCGAGGTCAGTTCTCCCGGCAGGTGGTGTCGGTGCGGGGGAGGGCGCCGTCGCGGAAGTAGGCGTTGACGGTGTTCTCCACGCAGGTGTTCGGGTAGTTGCCGAAGACGGCGTGGACGCGGACGTCCTGCAGCGTCACCAGCCGCGAGCCGGTCATCGCCTTGTGCAGCGCGACGCCCTCGTCGTAGGCGGTGCGGGTGTCGCCGGTGGCCTGCACGATCAGCGCGGGCACGGCGTTGTGCACGTCGGTCGGCGGTTCGATCGGCCGCGCCCAGGAAGCGCAGGCACTGGGGCCGTTCGCGAAGCCGCCGAACACCGGCTGGGTGGCGCGGTGGCGCTGGATGTTGCGCCAGTACCACTCCGGATCGCGCGGCGCGGCGACGTCCCCGCACAGGACGGCGGCCTGCCCGGAGTTCTGCGTCTCCGGCGTCGGTTTGGTGACGAACCGCAGGTCGGACTCCAGCTCCGGGGTGGGCTCGACGGGTTTTCCGGCGGCCGCGTCGGCGAGCCGCCGCACGCTGGTGGCGAGTTCGCCGTTGCGCCGGGGATCGGCCAGCGGGCTGAACGCCAGCATCGGCAGCAGATGCTCGTCGACCTGGTAGCCGCCGAGGTGGATGGGTGACTTCGCGGCGCCGCGGATCAGGCCCTCGAACAGCTCTCGTACCTGGGGTCCGGTTTTGCCGAGGTGGTACTCGGCGTCGCGGGCCGCTGTCCACTGTGCCCAGTCGTCCAGCGCGGCCTCGTTCGGTTTGCCCATCGCCTGGAACATGCCCACCCCGTAGCGCTGGGGATCGACCGCGCTGTCCAGCACGATCCGGTCGCTGCGCTGCGGGAACAGCTGGGTGTACACCGCGCCGAGATAGGTGCCGTAGGACCAGCCGAAGTAGCTGATCTTGCGTTCGCCGAGCGCGCCACGCACGACATCCATGTCCCGGGCGGTGTTGCGGGTGGTGATCTGGCGGATGTCCGGGCCTTCGGTGGCGGCGCACCGCTTGGCCAGGTCGGCCTCCAGCCGGACCGTGCGGTCGAACCCGGCGCGGTCGATCCCGGACGAGCGGAGCATGGTCCCCACCGGCCAGCCGCAGTCGACCGGGGTCGAGCGGCCGATGCCCCGGGGGTCCATGCCGATCAGGTCGTAGCGGGACGCGACGTCGGCGGTCATCGCCTTCCGGACGTCCAGCATCATGCCGAGCCCGGAGCCACCGGGCCCACCGGGGTTGGAGAGCATGATGCCACGGCGGTTCCTGGTGTCGGTCGCCTTGAGCCGGGAGATCGCCACGGTGATGGTGCGGCCACCGGGCCGGGAGTAGTCCAGCGGCACTGTGACGTCGGCGCACTGGGCTCCCGCCGCGTCGAGATCCTTGTCGCCACAGGCTTTCCAGTCGACGCGCTGGTGGTGGTAGCGGTCCAGTCCCGGTTGCCGGGCCTCGGCTGTGTCGGCCACCGCGATCCCGGTCCCGGCGATCCCGGCGCCGGCCGCCAGTGTCGCGCCGAGCGCGATCTGTCTCAATCCCTTGACTCGCAAGGATTTCCTCCTGGTGAACACCATGGCCACGGTGGCCATCGGTCGTCACCAGGCTAGGAATCCGGCCGGTGCGTGACCATGCCGACAGCACCCGGGCCCCGGGTTCAGCAGGCTCGACCCGCCCCGGTGGTGCCCGCTACACCCCTGCTTCGGCCGAGTGGAGTACCCGGCGTCCGTGAAGGACTCCTTACCGGCGTCGAGCGCCGGTAAGGAGTCCTTCACGGCCCTTCGCGGGGGGTGCGACAAGGGCGTCCCTGGGTGGTCCGGCTCCCGGCGCGCCGTCCCGCATGTCCCGAACGCTCCGTTCGCGACGGTGAACGCCCCCTGCGCCTCGTTCGGGACACGGTGCCGCGGGCCCGCCTCCGCCATTCCTCAGGGCTGGACGGCGCCCACTGCCGGTAAGGAGTCCTTCACGGCATCGGGGCCGAAGACCTCCCGGGGTTCCGGGAACAGCCGCGTCAGAAGCGGGTAGGCGAGCGCGGCCGTGCACAGGGTGACCACGAGGCTGATGTCGACGCCGCCCGCGATGCCGCGCAGCGGCCCGGCGATCATCGGGGTGTTCGCGGTCAGCAGGCCGAGCGTGGTCGCCGGGATCCACGCCGCCATCGCGCGCCAGTTCACCCCGCGGTGGAACCAGTAACGCCCGCCCTTGCGGCCCTGGTTGAACACCTGCAGATCGTCCGGATCGTAGAAGCCGCGCCGCTGCGCGAAGCCGATCATCATGATCACCATCCACGGCGACGTGCACAGCACGATCAGCGTCGCGAAGGCGTTGATACTGGACACCATGTCGAGCACGAAGTTGCCGACGAAGATGAACACGACGCTCAACGATCCAATGAGGACGGTCGCCTGCACCCGGCTGAGCCGCACGAAGATCGAGCTGAAGTCCAGCCCGGTCCCGTACAACGCGGTGGTGCCGGTGGAAAGCCCGCCGATCAACGCCACCACGATGAGCGGAATCGCGTACCAGAGCGGGGAAATCGCGGTGAGCCCGGCGATGTAGTTCCCGGGGTCGGCGACCAGCGTCGCCGTCGCGATGCCGAACCCGAAGGGCAGCAACGTCGCCAGCTGCGCGAGGAACGGCGCGGCGAGCAACGCGCGGCGGGAGTGCCGGGCCGAGATGTAGCGCGACCAGTCGCCGAGGAAAGCGCCGAACGAGATCGGGTTGGCGAGCACGGTGAGCGTCGCGAGGATCCACGTCGGCCAGAAGGAGCCGAGCGCGTAGCTGCCGGTACCCGCGAAACCGGGGTCGAACGAGCCGCCGTACGCGAGGACGCCGAAGAGCATGATCGCGGTGCCCAGCACGACGGCGACGCGGTTGATCAGCAGCATGAACCGATAGCCGTAGATACACACCACGAGTGTCGCGATCGCGATGAGGCCGTAGGCGATCCCGCGCAGCGCGGCTCCGCCGTCGAACCCGAAAAGCCGTTGTGCCGCACCGGCGACGGCGTCCCCGCTGACCCACACCGATATCGCGAAGAACGTGATCGCCGTCAGCAGCGAGAGGAACGAGCCGACGCAACGCCCGACGACGCCGAAGTGCGCGCCGGACGACACCGCGTTGTTGGTCCGGGTGAGCGGTCCGAACAACGCCATCGGCGAGAGCACCAGCCCGCCCAGCACCACGCCGGTGACCGTCGCGGCGAGGGCAGCCCAGAAGCTGAGGCCGTACGCGATGGGCAGGGTGCCGAGGATGATCGTGGCGAACGTGTTCGCCCCGCCGAAGGCCAGCCGGAACAGGTCGCGCGGGCGCGAGGTCTGTTCCCCGGGCGGGATCGGCGCGATCCCGTGCTGCTCCACTTCG
Source organism: Amycolatopsis sp. NPDC058986 (assembly GCF_042741125.1). Taxonomy (NCBI): domain Bacteria; kingdom Bacillati; phylum Actinomycetota; class Actinomycetes; order Pseudonocardiales; family Pseudonocardiaceae; genus Amycolatopsis; species Amycolatopsis sp. NPDC058986. The sequence goes on from NZ_JBHYJW010000051.1 coordinate 23,473, forward strand.
GTCACTTTGTCGCTCATCGAGCTACCTCCGGCGGAGCACTAGGCGAAACGGGTCATGACGTGCTTGACGCGGGTGTACTCGGCGAAGGAGTAGGCGGAGAGGTCCTTGCCGTGTCCGGAGTGACCGAACCCGCCGTGCGGCATTTCCGCGACCAGCGGCCCGTGCGTGTTGACCCACACGCAGCCGAAGTCCAGCTCGCCCGAAAGCCGCGTCGCACGGGCGAGGTCGCGGGTCCAGATCGACGACGCGAGTCCATAAGGGACACCGTTCGCGAGCGCCAGCGCCTCGTCCGAATCCACAAAGGACTGTACGGTGAGCACCGGCGCGAAGATCTCCTCCTGGACGATCTCGTCGTCCTGGCGAAGGCCCGAGATCACCGTGGGGGAGAGGAAGAATCCGCGTTCGCCGTGCCGCACGCCGCCCGTTTCGACGCGCGCGTGCGCGGGCAGCCGGGAAAGCAGGCCCAGCACGCGCTCGAACTGCGCCAGCGAATTGAGCGGTCCGTAGTCCGTACCCGGCGTGTACGCGGCGGCGGCCTTGGCCAGCTCCGCGACGAACTCGTCGTGGATCGAGGCGTGCACGAGCACCCGGCTGCCCGCGGTGCAGTCCTGCCCGGCGTTGTAGAACGCCGCGCCCACGATGCCTTCCGCGGTCTCGGCGAGGTCGACGTCGTCGAACACCAGCAGCGGCGCGTTGCCGCCGAGTTCGAGGTGCGTGCGCTTGAGATCGGCCGCGGCCACGGTCGCTACGTCGATCCCGGCGCGGGTCGACCCGGTGATCGAGACCAGCTCGGTGACCGGATGACGCACCAGCGCGCGGCCGGTGTCCCTATCGCCGCACAGGACGTTGAACGCGCCGGGCGGCAGGAATTCGGCGGCCACGGTCGCGAGCAGTACCGCGGTCGACGGCGTGGTCTCCGCGGGTTTGAGCACCACGGTGTTGCCCGCGGCCAGCGCGGGCGCGATCTTCCACACGGCCATCATCAGCGGGTAGTTCCACGGCGCGATCTGCGCGCAGACGCCGACCGGCTCGCGCCGGATCACCGAGGTGTGGCCGGGAAGGTACTCACCGGCGCCGGTGCCCTCCAGTTGCCGCGCGGCCCCGGCGAAGAACCGCAGCGCGCTCACGCACTCCGGGATCTCCTCCGCCAGCACGACCTGCCGGATCTTCCCGGTCTCGCGGATCTCCGCGTCCGCGAACTCCTCGGCCCGCGCCTCCAGCGCGTCGGCGATCTTCAGCAGCGCGAGCTGACGCTGAGCCGGGGTACTCCGCCGCCACACCGCGAAGGCCCGGTCCGCCGCCGCCATCGCGGCATCCACATCGGACTGTCCGGAAAGGACGCTGGTACCGAAGACCTCGCCGGTGGCCGGGTCGGTCAGCTCCAGCACGCCCTTGGCCGCGGCGGAAGCGCCGTCGATGAAGTTCTCCACGTGTGTCATCACTTCTCCAGGTGGGTCGGGGCGAACATCTTCAGCCGCGCGGGCAGCACGACGACGCTGGGGCCCGGCGTCCGCAACGCCTCGGCCAGCACGGCGCCGACACCGTCCAAAGTGGCCTGAGCGGCGGGAACGCCGAACGACTTCGCCAGCGCGACGTAGTCCGGCCGGGCCAGCTCGGTCGCGGTGGTGCGGCCGAACGTGTCCGTCAGGTATTCGCGCAGGATCCCGTAACCGCCGTCGTCGACGATCAGCCACGTCACGTCCAGCCCGTGCTGCACCGCCGTGGCCAGCTCGCCGACGCCGTACATCGCGCCGCCGTCGCCGGACACCGCGAGCACCGGGCCGCCGGTCGCCGCCGCGCCACCGAGCGCCCCGGACAGCCCGTAGCCGAGCCCGCCCGCGCCCTGCGCGGTGTGGATCGGCGCGCCGTCGGGATTCCACGCCGACCACGCCCAGTACGCCGCGATCGTCATGTCCCAGAACGTCTGGGTGCCTTCGGGAACTGCCGCCCGCAGGTCGGCGATGAGCTTCCGCTCCGTCGCGAGATCCTGGCCGTCGAGCCGGGCCTCGACCTTGCCGAGCAGCTCCGCCACGGCCGCTTCGGCACGGCCGTCCGCCCGCCGGAACCGGACTCGCTCCAGCAGCGCGCCCGCGGTCAGCCGGACGTCGGCGTGGAGGCCCAGTGCCGGGTAGTTCGACTCCAGCTTGCCGAGATCGGCCTCGACCTGCACGACTCGCCCGCGCGGGGCGAATTCGCGGTAGTTGCTGGACAGCTCGCCGAGCCCGGAGCCGAGCACCAGCAGCACGTCGGCGTCCGCGAGGAACTCCGTGGAATGCCAGTCCTCCAACCAGGACTGCCCGGACAGCTCGTGCTCCCAGCCGAAGGCGCCCTTGCCGCCGAACGTCGAGAGCACCGGCGCCCGCAACGCCTCCGCAAGCGCTTTCACCTCGGCCCGCGCGCCCGACCGCAGCGCGCCGCCCCCGGCCAGGATGACCGGATTCGCCGCCGCGTCCAGCAGCCGGGCCGCCTCGTCGACCAGTTCGGGCAACGGCGCGAGCGGCGCCGGGCGCGCGTTCGCGGTGGTGATCGGCGGCAGCGAGGCCGGCGCGAGCAGCACGTCCTGCGGGATCTCGACCCACACCGGTCCGAACGGCGCGGTGGCCGCGGACTCCCACGCCTCCCGCAGCGCCGTCGGGATCTGGCTCACGGTCCTGACCGTGTGCACCGATTTGACGACTCCGGCGAAACTCGCCTGCTGGTCGGGAAGCTCGTGCAGGTACCCGTGCCTGCCGCCGCCGAGACCCGCGACCGGGACCTGGCTGGAGATGCCCAGCACCGGCACCGAAGCGGCCCGCGACTCCTGGAGCGAGGCCAGGGTGAGCAACGCGCCGGGACCGGTCGAGACGATCATCGGCGTCACCGGCACCGGGCCCTCGGGGTCGGCGGCGAGCCGGGCGCGGGCGTGCCCGTCCGCGGCGAAGGCGAGGTTGTTCTCCACCCGCGAGCCGATCACCCGCAGGTCGTCCGCGCGCCGCAACGCCTCGAACAGTCCGAGCGCGTGCTGGCCCGGCAGCCCGAACACCGTGTCGGCACCCAAAGACCGCAGCGTTTCGACGACGACGTCGCCCCCGATGCGCGTCACGCGTCGTTCCCGAGGGCGAGCAGACTGACCAGGTCGTAGGCGACGTGCGAGGCCGCGACGGCGGTGATCTCGGCGTGGTCGTAGGCAGGGGCCAATTCGACGACGTCGCCGCCGATGAGGTTGAGGCCGCGCAGCCCGCGCAGGATCTCCAGCAGCTCGCGGCTGGTCATCCCGCCTGCCTCCGGGGTGCCGGTGCCGGGCGCGTGCGCGGGGTCGAGCACGTCGATGTCGATGGAGACGTACAGCGGCCGGTCACCGATCCGCTGGCGCAGTGCGTCGACCGTCTCCGCGACGCCCCGGCGCAGGACGTCGCCCGAGGTGACGATGCCGAAGCCGAGCCGCCGGTCCTCCTCCAGATCCCGCTTCCCGTACAGCGGACCACGGGTGCCGACGTGGGAAAGCGCGCTGGTGTCGAGGATTCCTTCCTCCGACGCCCGCCGGAACGGGGTGCCGTGCGTGTACGGTTCGCCGAAGTAGGTGTCCCACGTGTCCAGATGCGCGTCGAAGTGCAGCAGCGCGACAGGGCCGTGCTGTTTCGCCGCGGCCCGCAGCAGCGGCAGCGCGATCGTGTGATCCCCGCCGATGGTGACCAGCCGGGTTCCTTGCGCGGTCAGGCTTTCCGCCTCGTGCTGCAGGGTCTCGATCGCCTCGCCGATGTTGAACGGGTTGATCGCGATGTCACCCGCGTCCACCACCTGCGCGGTGGCGAACGGCGAGACGTCGAGGCCGGGGTTGTACGGCCGCAGCAGCCTGCTCGCCTCGCGCAGCGCCGCCGGGCCGAACCGCGCGCCGGGCCGGTAGGACACCCCGGAGTCGAACGGGACCCCGGCGACGGCGACGTCGGCGTGCTCGACCTGATCGATCCTCGGCAGCCGCGCGAAGGTCGCGAACCCGGCGAACCGGGGGACGCGCGAGGAGTCGACGGGGCCGATCGGGCTCGTGTCAGACACTGCTGGGTGCTCCTGATTCTCGTTGTGGTGCGGGAGTTTCCTCGTCGGCCGCGGAGCCGTTCAGGCGCGCGGCCCAGATGTCCAAAATGGACGAAGGGGTTCTCGGGGTGGCCAGGCTGACGGCGACGTGGACCACGAGGCTCGCCCCGAGGCCCCAGTAGATCGGGCTGTTCGCGTCGACGCCGTCGACGATCATGAACGTGATCACCACGACCGTGCCCACGATCATCGAGGCGTAGGCGCCCTGCCGCGTACCGCGCTTCCAGAACAGCGCGCCCACGATCGCGACCAGCAGCCCGCCGACCAGGATGTCGTAGGCGATGGTGAGCGCGTTGACCACGTCGTCGACGATCATCGCGATGCCGATCGCGGCCAGGCCCAGCACCAGCGTGGTGATCCGGTTGCGGTGCACCTCGCCGCTTCCCTTGCGCAGCCCCACCTTGCTGAGCAGATCGGACGTGCTGACCGTGGAACACGCGATGAGCGCGCCGCTCGCCGTCGACATCATCGCCGAGAGCGCGGCCGCGAGGACGAGCCCGCGCACGCCGGTCGGCAGGAGGCGTTCGACGATCGTGGCGAAGGCGTCCTGCGCGCTGCCGAGGTCGGGATAAAGCGCCTTCGCGGCCGTCCCGATCAGCGCGCCCGCGAGGCCGTAGATCAGGCAGTAGACGCCGGAGACGATGCCGCCGCCGGTCGCGACGGCCGGGGTGCGCGCGGTGAACACCCGCTGCCAGATGTCCTGGCCGATGAGCAGGCCGAAGGTGTACACGAGGACGTAGGTGAAGATCGTCTGGCCGCCGATCGCGGTGAACTCGAAGTACGTCGCGTCGAGGCGTTTCGCCATTTCGCCGAAGCCACCCGCCGAGCTGATCGCGACCGGCAGCAGGATGAACAGGATGCCGACGGTCTTGACCGCGAACTGCACGATGTCGGTCAGCGTGATCGACCACATGCCGCCGAGCACCGAGTACAGCACCACGATCGCGCCGCCGATCGCGATCCCGGCCCAGCCCGGGACGTTGAAGAGGACCTTGAAGATCGTCGCGAAGGCCAGCGTCGAGGTCACCGTCAGCATGAGCGTGTAGACCCACATCACGACGCCGGAGATGGTGCTGGTGGCCCCGCCGTAGCGCAGGTCGAGCATCTCGCCGACGGTGTAGACGCGCAGTTTCACCAGGCGCCGGGCGAACACCGCGTGCAGTACGAGGATGCCCAGCCCGATCGTGATCACCAGCCACGCGCCGGAGATGCCGTAGGTGTAGCCGAGCTTCACGCCGCCGACGGTGGACGCGCCGCCGAGCACGACCGCCGACATCGTGCCGGAGTACATGACCCAGCCGAGCCGCCGCCCGGCGACGAGGTAGTCGGATTTCGTCCTGGCCAGCCGCAGGCCGAACCAGCCGACCCCGAGCATGCCCGCGATGTACAGCGCGATCACCGCGTAGTCACCCGTCATGGTGACCTCCCTGGCTTGTCATGGGGCGTTGTCGTCCGGGTCACCGTAGGTTCGCCGTCCAGTCCACCGGCATGGGATGATTCATCCCTGTCGAGGGCAGGTGAGGATGAAATGACCCAGCGGCTCGAACTCCCGGCCGCCGAGGTGACTATTCCGTTACGGGTGGTCACCGGCAATCCGGAACTGGCGCTCGACGTGGTCGGCGAGACCGCGCGGCCCGGTGCGCTCGACGCGCCGGTCCGCTGGGCGCACGTCAGCGAGCTGGGCGATCCCGCGCCGTACCTGCTCGGCGCCGAACTGCTGCTCACCGCCGGGGTGAACCTGCCGGGCGAACCCCGCGACGTCGACCGCTATGTCCGGCGCCTCGCCGAAAGCGGCATCACCGCGCTCGGGTTCGGGATCACGCCGTCGGTGCACGAGACGCTCCCGGAGCCGCTGCGCCGGGCGTGTGCCCGGCGTGGCCTGCCGTTGCTCGTGGTGCCGGTGCGGACGCCGTTCCTCGCGATCAGCCGTGCCGTCTCGGTCGCGCTCACCGAAGCGGGACAACGGGAACAGCGCCGGATCTCCGCGGCGCGCGAAGCGCTGACGCGGGCGGCCGGTGACGGGCTCGGCGAACTGGCGAGCGCGCTCGCCACGCGGTTGCGGGGCTGGGTCGCGATGGTCGGCGCGGACGACGTCGCCGCAGCGGCGCACGACGCGCCGTCACCGCTGCCGGGAGAGGTCCGCGAACTGCTGGCGACTTTGCGCGCGGGTACCGGGATCCGCAGTGCCACAACGGAACTCGCCACCGGCGGGTACGTCGTGGCGCAGCCGGTGTACCCGCAGGCGACCGCGTCGCATCTCGTCGTGTGCGGGCGGGACAGCCGGTTCGACGGCGCCGACCGCGCGATCCTCGCCGTCGGCGCGGCCCTGCTCGGCCTGGTCGGCCGGTCCGGTTCGGACACCGCCGCGCTGGGCGCCGCGGCCACCGGGCTGCTGCTCGGCCGGGCGGCGCCGGACGACGTCGCCACCGCGCTCGCCGGGGCCGGACGCCCGCGGCTGGTCGCCGGGATCGCCCACCGGCGCGGCCCGGACGAGGTCGCGCTGCGTTACGACTGGCTCCGCGCGCGGCTCGACACCCCGCTCGTGCGGGTGCTGCCCGGTCCCCGCTTCCTGGCGATCGTCGACGACGGCCCCGGGCTCGCCGAACTGGAGGAACTGCGCGACCACGGCTGGCTCGCCGTCCGCGGCTCCGCGGTCGCCGCCGACCGGTTGCCCGCCGCCGTCGCCGAAGCCGAGACGCTGCTCGACCGGGCGCGGGTGCTCGGCCGTCCGGTACTCGCCGGGGACGGTCCGGTCGACTTCGACGCGGTGCTCGATCCGAGTGCCGCCAGGGGATTCGCCGAGCGGGCGCTGGCTCCGCTGGCCGAGCTGGACCGGGCACAGGGCCGGGAACTGGTGGTGACCTTGCGCACCTGGCTGGCCTGCCACGGCGGCTGGGACCGTGCCGCGGCCGGGCTCGGCGTGCACCGCAACAGCGTCCGGCACCGGATCGGCCAGATCGAACGTGTGCTCGGCGTGGACCTCGCCGATCCGGAGGTCCGGATGCGGCTGTGGTTCGCCCTGCGCTGGGTAGGCTGAACCGTCCATAAAGGCCGGTGGGCCGTCACCGCGTGTATAGGTGACTCTCAGGAAACTGTGGAAGTGTGGACGCCGTGAGAATTCTGGTGGTGGAAGACGAGGAGCCCCTCGCCGACGCGATCGCGCGTGGCCTGCGGCGGGAGGGGATGGCCGTGGACGTCGCGCTGACCGGCGACGACGGGCACGAGAAGGCGACGGTGACCCGGTACGACGTGGTCCTGCTCGACCGGGATCTGCCCGGCATGTCCGGGGACGACCTGTGCCGCGAGATCGTCACGTCCGGTGAGCTGACCCGGGTGCTGATGCTGACTGCGAGCGGCTCGGTGTCCGACCGGGTGGACGGGCTGTCGCTGGGCGCCGACGACTACCTCGCCAAGCCCTTCGCCTTCCCCGAACTCGTCGCGCGGGTCCGCGCGCTCGGCCGCCGCGCGACGCCGGCCGCGCCGCCGCTGCTCACCGCGGGCGACGTCGAACTGGACCCGGCCAGGCGCACCGTGCGCCGGGCGGGCGGCCCGATCGAGCTGACCCGCAAGGAGTTCGGCGTGCTCGAGGTGCTGCTGTCCGCGGCCGGATCCGTGGTGAGCAGCGAGGAACTGCTCGAACGGGTGTGGGACGAGAACGCCGACCCGTTCACCACGACCGTGCGGGTCACCGTGATGACCCTGCGCAAGAAGCTGGGCGAGCCCGGGATCATCGAGACCGTGGTCGGTTCGGGCTACCGCGTGCCCGACCAGGGGGCCGGCGCGGGGTGAAGCGGGCACTGAGCCTGCCGGGCGCGCGCAGCCTGCGGGCCAGGGTCACCCTGCTCGCGACCGTGCTGGTCGCCGCCGTCAGCCTGCTGCTGCTGTGGCTGGCGTGGACGCTGGTGCGCGACGCGGTGAGCACCGTGCCGCAGATGCCGCCCGGTACCAGCGTGCGTGTCGACGGAGTGGACGTCGACGCGTCGACGCTGGCCGAACATCTTCGCGAGCACGCGCGGATCCGGGTGCTGGTCTTCGGTTCGGCGGCGTTCTGCTTCGTCGTCGCGGCCGCCGCGATCCTCGCCTGGACGTTCACTTCGCGAGTGCTGCTGCCGTTGCGCGAGATCACCGCGACCGCGCGTCGGCTCTCGGTGGAATCGCTGGGCGAGCGGATCGGCGAGGTGCGCTCGAAGGACGAACTGGCCGAGCTGGCCGGGACCTTCGACGACATGCTCGACCGGCTGCAGGCCGCGTTCGACGCCCAGCGCCATTTCGTGGCCAATGCCAGCCACGAGCTGCGGACCCCGCTATCGGTGATCCGCACCGAACTCGACGTCACGCTCGCCGATGAGCACGCCGACGAGGCCGAGCTGCGCCGGATGGCCGAGGTCGTCCGCGACGCCACCGAACGGGCGGGGCGGCTGGTCAATTCGCTGCTGCTGCTCGCGAAGACCGACGGTTCCGGGCTCGTGGTGCGCGAGCGCGTCGACCTCGCCACGGTCGTCGACCAGGCCTGGCGCGCGGTGCGGAACGAGGCCGCGCAGCGCGGCATCCGCACCGACTTCAGCACGCCGGGGGTCGCCGTGACCGGGGATCCCGCGCTGCTGGAACGGATCGCGGGCAACCTGCTGGAGAACGCCGTGCGGCACAACGTCGACGGCGGCTGGCTCGAGGTGCGTACCCATGCCGGTCCACAGTGGTCGGTGCTGCGGGTGCGCTCCTCGGGCGGGCTGATCGACCCGGCCAAGGTGGCCGAGCTGTTCGAACCGTTCGAGCGCGCCGGGGTCGCCCGCACCGCCCGCTCGGGCGCCGGCCTCGGCCTGTCCATCGTGCGTGCCGCCGTCCAGGCACACGGCGGTGTGGTGGCGGCCGAACCGGTGGTCGGCGGTGGTCTCTCCGTCATCGTGCACCTCCCCGTGAATACAGCCAACACAGCCAATACGGCCAACGCAGCCAACACAGCCAACGCTGGCGGCGCGCCCTCGTAGCACGCCGTAGCACCTTTGTAGCATTCTTGCCCGGCACCTGCTACCGTGGCCTCATGACCCACACGATCAGCCAGCGCGACCTGCGCAACGACAACGCGGAGATCATGCGGCGCGTCGAGCGGGGCGAGAGCTTCACGGTCACCCGCAACGGCAAGCCGGTCGCCAACCTGCTGCCGCTGTGCGCCGAGCACGAGGAGCGGGCCCGGCGCACCCTGGCCGAGGTGCAGGCGGCCTTCGGTGACCTGCCGCCGATGGACAGTGCCGCATGGCGGCGGGAGCGCGCCGCGGACGACGCGGCGTTCGGCCCGGACGAGCCGGAGGATCCATGGGCGCGCCGGTGAACCCGCCCGAGCGCGTGCTACTCGACACCTGCGTCGTGATCGACCTCGAACGGCTCGACCTCGGCGAGCTGGCCGCGGCCGTCCCCGCGGTGAGCGCGGTGACGGTCGCGGAACTCGGCTACGGGCTGGACGTCGACGACGTGGTCGCCAGGGCCGCCCGGACCGAGCGGTACTACGCGGTGCTCGACCAGTTCGAGGTGCTGCCGTTCGGTGTCGCGGCGGCGAAACAGTACGGCACGATGGCGGCGCTCGTGCGGCGGTCGGGGCGCGATCCGCGGCCACGCCGGATGGATCTGCAGATCGCGGCCACCGCCGCCGCGCACCGGATTCCCGTGCTCACCCGCGACGCCAAGGATTTCGGCGGCTTGGAGCGCCTCGTCGAGGTGATCGAGGTGTAACGGGCAGCACTGTCCTCAGTGGACGTCGACGAAGATCGGGTTGCCGTAGAGCCAGAGATCCTCGAACGGGTTGGCGTCGCCGATGACGTCCATCGCGGGCTCGATGCCGCCGGGCACGTGTCGCTTGCCGTCGGTGCCGCGCACCCGGACGTAGAACGGTTCGCGCACATTCCGGAACGTGTGCCGGAAGCTCACCCGATGCCCCGCTTCCCGGCGCGGTTCGAACGAGCGCACGACCCGGGTGCCCGGCGCGGTCATCGTCTCGCGGTCCGTGGCCGGGCCGGTGACGGGACCGGCGATGACGTCGAGCCGGGCGAGCCGCGGGATCTCGCCGCCGCCGTTCGGCCGGTTCGCCGTCGCCGCGGAGACCACGACCGTGACGTTCTCCCCGCGGCGCACCCGCAGCCGCCCGCCGAATGTCTCCGCGCACCCGCCGCCGTACACGCCGACCTCCAGTTGCCGGGCCAAACCGCCGTGGCAGAGCCAGATCCGGCCCGCCCGCAGGCCTTCCAGCACACCCTCGAAGCCGCGCTGCCGCACGCCGACCACGGTGCGGCTGAACTCGCCGGGGTAGAAGTCCGCGTACGGCGCGGCGAGCTGCGGGACACCGGTGTCGACCGGATCCGGGTACTTGCCCGTGCGGTCGTACCAGCCGTCCGGCACCTGCGGGCGGACCAGCGTGTCGCCCCGGTTGTAGTGCGAATCGGAGTTCGTCGTGATCCACCACGGTTTTCCCTCGGCGAGCAGGGAATCCCACAGTCCGCCGACCTTCGCCGTCGTCCAGTCCCAGCCGCCGAACGTCCGGTACGCCTCCGCGGGGAACCCCGGCCACGAGTTCGCGCCGGGACTGTTGGCGTAGCCGCCGCGCGCGCCGCCGTTGCCCTGCGGCTTGGGGAAGCCGTCGGCCTGGGCGCCGGGCGCGCCCTCCATGCCGATCACGAGGCCTGGCGCGGCGTCGCGGTAGTTGCGCAGTTCGTGCGGTGCGACGCGGCCGTTGCGCAGCGGGTGGTTGATCAGCACGACCGGGGCGTGGATCCGGCGGGCGCGTTCCTGCTCGGCGAGCCACCGCAAGCCCTTGAGCGCCAGTGCTTCGTTCTCCGGGCCGGAGGCCTCCGAACCGGTCAGCCGCCAGTCGAAGTTCCGCTCGAACTCCCGCAGCAACGGGGCCTGGTCCTTGCCCGCCCGGAAGAACACCGTGGCGTGCTCGGCGCCCGGTACGTTCCACTCCATTCCTTGCCACAGCAGCAGATCCGGGTATTTCCGTTGCGCGGCGACGACGTCCCGGCCGGTCGGCTCGACCGAGGACTTTTCGTGCTCGGCGTGACCGTGATCGGTGAAGACGATCCAGTTCGCGCCGTGTTCGCGGGCGCCGGCGGCGATCCGGTCGATGGTGTACATCGCGTCGTAGGAGTACTGGCTGTGCGTGTGGTGGTCGCCGACCAGCCATTGGTAGCGGCCACGGCCGAAAAGCCGGTCGAGGCTGACATCGATGTCGAAACCGAGATCGATGTCAGCGGCGTCCGCCTGCGCGGGCGCGATCATCGGCGCTCCGGCGGCCGCGGCACCGGCGAGGCCCGCGCGCTTGAGGAAGCCACGGCGGTCCACGCCGGATCTGTCGGAGGTGTTCATCCCGCTCCTGCCCTGGGTGCTGAGTCGGCAGGACGCTAAGGGGCGCCGGTGAACGGACGGTGTCCCGGCGGCCAACGGCCGCCGTTGTGTGATGATCGTCCCGTGAGCGACAGACCGGCCGGGTCGTGGCCGAACCTGATCAAGATCCTGATCCCGGTACTCGTGCTGGCGGCGGCCGCGGGCGTCGGCCTGGCGTTGCTGGTCGCGCGCCTTGTCGAACCCGAAGCGCTGCCGGTGGACACGAACCCGGTGCCCGCGGCGGGACGGAATGTGTGCGGGGCCTCGGTGACGATGTATTTCGACACCGACGAAATGATGACCCGGGCTTCGGGCAGTTTCCACGGTGATCCGAAAACCCGCCGGGTGTTCACCGAAACCAGGGCCGAAGCCTGGGAACGCTTCAAGCGTATCTTCGCCGACCACCCGAATCTCGTGGAGAACTCGGACCCGGCGGCGATGCCCGCGTCGCTGAACCTGCTTCCGCAGCGCGGCGTGGACCTGGAGGAGTGGGCCGCCGAACTACGCAGGCGTTATCCCGAGGCCAAGAAGGTGGTCGTGCTCGATCCCGCTCACCCGCCGCCCGGCATGCCCGCCGCGACGGCGACTCCGTCCTGCCCGCCCAGCGGCGAGTACTGACCCCGGAATGCCGTCAAGGCCACCTTGCGGGCACGAGACGCCCGTAAGGTGGCCTTGACGGAACTTACGCCACCGGCACCGAAGCGACGCCCGGCGCCAGGAACGGCTTGCCGTTGACGCGTTCGGAGACGCCGGAGCGGTCCAGGTACGGCGTGATGCCGCCGAGCCAGAACGGCCAGCCCGCGCCGAGGATCAGGCACAGGTCGATGTCCTGCGCCTCCGCGACCACGCCCTCGTCGAGCATGATCCGGATCTCTTCGGCGATCGCGCCGAGGGCACGCTCACGCACCTGCTCCGCGGTGGACGGCTTGTCGCCCTGCGTCCACAGCTCGACGACCTCGGGGTCGGCGGACTGGTTGCCCTTGTCGTCCCAGACCCAGACGCCCCGCTTGCCCGCCTTCACGAACTTCGCCAGGTTTTCGCTGACGGTGAACCGGTCCGGGAACGCCTCGTGCAGCGTCTCGCCGACGTGCAGCGCGATGGCCGGGCCGACGAGCTGCATGAGCGTCAGCGGGGTCATCGGCAGCCCGAGCGGTTCCAGCGCCGAGTCGGCGACCTCGAACGGCGTGCCCTCGTCGACGGCGACGAGCACTTCGCCGAGGAAGCGCAGCAGCAGCCGGTTGACCACGAACGCCGAAGCGTCCTTCACCAGCACGCTGGACTTCTTGAGCTGCTTGCCGACCGCGAACGCCGTCGCGAGCGAAGCGTCGTCGGTCTGCTCGCCGCGCACGATCTCCAGCAGCGGCAGCACGGCGACCGGGTTGAAGAAGTGGAACCCGACCACGCGCTCGGGGTGCTGGAGCTTCGAGGCCATCGCGGTGATCGACAGCGACGAGGTGTTCGTCGCGAGGATCGCCTCGGGGGAGACGTGCTGCTCCAGCTCGGCGAACACCTGCTGCTTGACGCCCAGCTCCTCGAACACCGCCTCGATGACGAAGTCGGCGTCGGAGAAGGCGGCCTTGTCGAGCGAGCCGGTCACCAGCGCCTTGAGCCGGTTGGCGCCGTCGGGGGAGACGCGCTTCTTGGCCAGGAGCTTGTCGATCTCGTCGTGGACGTAGCCGACGCCCTTGTCGACGCGCTCCTGGTCGACGTCGGTGAGCACGACCGGCACCTTCAGCCGGCGCACGAACAGCAGCGCGAGCTGGCTGGCCATCAGGCCCGCACCGACGATGCCGACCTTGTTCACCTTGCGCGCCAACGACTTGTCCGGCGCGCCCGCCGGGCGCTTGGCCCGCTTGTTGACCAGGTTGAACGAGTACAGCCCGGCACGCAGGACGTCGCTCATGAGCAGTTCGGCGAGCCCGTCCGTCTCGGCCGCGTAGCCCCGGTCGAGATCGTTCTCCCGCGCCAGCTCCAGCAGCTCGACCGCCTTGGTCGCGCCCGGTGACGCTCCGTGCGTCCGGCCGTCCACAATGGACTTGGCGCGGGCGATGGCCGCGTCCCAGCCGGAACCGCGGTCGATCTCGCGCCGGGCAGGGGTGATCTCACCACGGACCACTTTGGACAGCCAGAGCAGCGACTGCTCCAGGTAGTCCGCGGAGCCGAAGACCTCGTCCACGATGCCCAGCTCGGCCGCCTGCCGCACCTTCAGCATCTTGTTCTGCGCCAAGGCGTTCTCGATGATCACGGTCACCGCGGCGTCCGGGCCGATCAGGTTCGGCAGCAGCTGCGTGCCACCCCAGCCGGGGAACAGGCCGAGGAAGACCTCGGGGAACGCGATGGCCGCGGTGTTCTCCGACAGCGTCCGGTAGTGGCACGACAGCGCGAGTTCGAGCCCGCCGCCCATCACCGCGCCGTTGACGAAGCCGAACGTCGGGATCTCGGTCTCGGTGAGCCGCCGGAACACGTCGTGCCCGGTCTGCGCGATCTCGCGCGCGAGCTTCGGGTCCGACACGGCCTCGACCCCGGAAAGGTCGGCGCCGACGGCGAAGATGAACGGCTTGCCGGTGACCGCGATCGCGGCCGGCTCGGCGGCGAACGCCTCGTCCAGCGCGGAGTTCAGCGACACGAGACCCTGCGGGCCGAACGTGTTGGGCCGGGTGTGGTCGTGGCCGTTGTCCAAGGTGATCAGTGCGACCGGCTTGTCCAGCCCGGGCACCTTGACCAGCCGGGTCTTCGCGACGGTGACGACCTCGTCGGGGAAGGCCGCCTTGGCTTCTTCAGCGGTGAAAGTCATTACTTGGCCCCCTCGAAAGCCGGGTTCTCCCAGATCACGGTGCCGCCCATGCCGATACCGATGCACATCGTGGTGATGCCGTAGCGCACGTCGGGGCGTTCGGCGAACTGGCGCGACAGCTGCGTCATCAGCCGGACGCCGGACGACGCGAGCGGGTGCCCGCACGCGATAGCACCGCCCCACTGGTTGACGCGCGGGTCGTCGTCGGCGATGCCGAAGTGGTCGAGGAAGGCGAGCACCTGCACGGCGAACGCCTCGTTGATCTCGAACAGCCCGATGTCGTCGATCGACAGCCCGGTGCGCTGGAACAGCTTCTCGGTGGCGGGCACCGGCCCGATGCCCATCACCTCCGGCTCGACGCCGGCGAAGGAGTAGCCGACCAGCCGCATCCCGACCGGCAGGCCCAGCTCGCGGGCGGTGTCCTCGTCGGCGAGGATCGCCGCGGTGGCACCATCGTTGAGGCCCGCGGCGTTGCCCGCGGTGACCCGGCCGTGCGGGCGGAACGGCGTCTTCAGCCCGGCGAGCTGCTCGACCGTGGTGCCCGGCCGCGGCGGCTCGTCCTCGGTGGCCAGGCCCCAGCCCAGCTCGGCGGACCGGGTCGCGACCGGCACCAGCTCGGGGCCGATCTTGCCGGTCTTGACGGCTTCGGCGTACTTCTCCTGGCTGCGCGCGGCGAAGGCGTCGGTGCGCTGCTTGGTGATCTCGGGGAACCGGTCGTGCAGGTTCTCCGCGGTCTGGCCCATGACGAGCGCGGTCGGGTCGACAAGCTTGTCGGCGATGATCCGCGGGTTCGGGTCGACGCCCTCGCCCATCGGGTGCCTGCCCATGTGCTCGACGCCGCCCGCGATGGCGATGTCGTAGGCGCCGAACCCGATCCCGGACGCGGTCGTGGTGACCGCGGTCATCGCGCCGGCGCACATGCGGTCGATGGCGAAACCGGGCACGGACTTGGGCAGCCCGGCCAGCAGCGCCGCGGTGCGCCCGATGGTCAGCCCCTGGTCGCCGATCTGCGTGGTGGCGGCGATGGCCACCTCGTCGACGCGCTCGGGCGGCAGTTCGGGGTGCCGCCGCAGCAGCTCCCGGATGGCGTTGACGACGAGGTCGTCGGCACGGGTCCCGGCGTAGATGCCCTTGTCGCCCGCCTTGCCGAACGGGGTCCGTACCCCCTCGACGAACACGACGTTGCGCACGCCTCGCGCGTTCGGCGCGAGCGGCGTTGCTGGTGCGGCCACGAATGCTCCTGATGTCGGCAGAGAAATCCTGCCCGCACGATAGCCCTTGTTACCCACGGGTAACCAGGGGAGTGGCCCGGTCGAGTGGGACACGGCACACTCGCGGGTGGTGCCGTGCCCCTTCCTGGCGGCTCAGGCGACCGCGGGACTGACCTCTTCCGCGGGGGACACGTCGGCCAGGATCGCCTCGCCCTTGGTCAGCCATGCGAAGCCGAACGCGAGGATCGCGGCCGTCTCCAGCCACAGCGCGGGATGCAGTGTGGTGGCGACGGGGACCAGGCTGGTGACGACGATGAGCGCCAGTGAGGCCAGGATCACCACGCCCGCGGCGACGTAGACGCGGTTGCGGTCGATCTTGCGCCGCGTCGGGTCCGCCTTGTCCGATTTGGTGAACAGGAACAGGCAGAAGAACGCGAGCGTCAGGAAGAACACCGAGGCGAACACGAGGTGCAGGACACCCAGCACCCGGTCCGTCGACGTCGCGTGCGCGGGCGTGGTCGGGCACACCGCCAGCCCGATCGCGGCGATCGCGGCGAGGTTGCCGGCGACGTCGTCGAGGCGGCTGTAACCGTGGTAGGACAGCAGGAAGACGCCGATCGCGCACATGCTGCCGACGAACACGTCCCGCGTGGACGTGTAGTAGTAGCCGCTGATCGAGTTCAGCAGCCCGCCGCCGTCGACGGCGAGTGTGCCGACGATGAGCAGCACCGGCAGCGCGAGGCCGATGACGCCGATCGCGCGGCGCAGGAACAGGTACGAATGCACGAGGGTGGTCGACGGGGATGGGGTCGCCGGGGTCATGGGCCGCCTCCGAAGCCGTACGGGACATCCCCGCGGCCCGGCGAGGTGGCGTGCCCACC
This sequence comes from Amycolatopsis sp. NPDC058986, assembly GCF_042741125.1. Classification (NCBI taxonomy): domain Bacteria; kingdom Bacillati; phylum Actinomycetota; class Actinomycetes; order Pseudonocardiales; family Pseudonocardiaceae; genus Amycolatopsis; species Amycolatopsis sp. NPDC058986. Next base: position 39,801 of record NZ_JBHYJW010000051.1, read on the forward strand.
CCGCCGGGTTCCGGTGGGGAATTGTTTTCTCCCTGTGGTTATCGGCAGTCAGAGGATCACCTCTGAACGGCTCGTACCGCACAGCTGGGCGGCGAAACGGTTACGTTCCGGTGAGCGCTTTCCGGTAGGACAGCCACCCTCCGTGTCCGGTGATGTCGGCGGCGCCGTCGCAAGCGCCCGGTTCGCAGAGGAATCCCGAGACGACCGCGCCGTCCGCGAGCCGGACTTTCCCGATCGTCAACGGTGCCGGGACGCCGCCGACGAATTCGCCGAACCCGCGCACGGGAAGTTCCCACACCTCCGCGGCGATCGCCGCGCCGCCGTCGGCGACCCGGACGAGCCCGGGTTTCGGCGGCGTCGTGTCCAGTGCGTACAGCCGGTATTCTGGCGTGGTGGCGGCCGCCGAGACGAACCGGCCGCCCCGCGACGTCAGCTCGTGGTTCAGCGGCTGGCCTCGCAGATGTGCGCCCACCACGACGATCCTGGCTCGCGCCGGGACGCTCCGGGCGAGGTCGGCGAGGAGCGGATCGTCGAACGCGCGGCCGACGAGCATCACGCCGAACGGCAGCCCGCCCACCTCGCCCGCCGGGATCGCCAGCGAGGACAGGTCGAGCAGATTGGCGAAGTTGGTGAACCGGCCGAGCCGCGTGTTCACCCCGGCCGGATCCGCCGCCACCTCGGCCAGTGCCGGGTGGTCCGTGGTCGTTGGCAGCAGCAGAGCGTCCACTGTGGACAACACCGCGTCCGTGTGGAGCCGGAGCCGGTCCAAGGTTTCGAAGTCCGCGAACACCCGGTGCGCGGGCAGATCCCGCGCACCGGTGATGATCGAGAACACCGTCGGGTCGACGTCGCCCGGGTGACTCTCCAGGAATTCGCCGACCGCCGTGTACCGCTCGGCGACGAAAGCGCCTTCGTACAACAGCCGGGCAGCCTGGAGGAACGGCTCGATGTCCACTGTGACCAGTTCGGCACCGGGGAAATCGGACGCGGCCCGCGCGAAGGCGTCCGCCCAGCCCGCGCGGAGTTCGCCGAGCTGACCGGGCCGCGGGATCCCGATCCGCGCGCGCCCCGGGACGCGCCGGGTGGGCGGAGCCGTCCGTGACGTCGGATCGTCGGCGTCCGGCCCGGCCAGGCAGCCGAGGGCGAGCGTGGCCTCGTCGACCGTCCTCGCGAAGACGCTGACGCAGTCGATGCTCCGGCACGCGGGCACCACCCCGCGCGCCGGGATCAGACCGCGCGTCGGCTTGAGCCCGACGATCCCGTTGAGCGCGGCGGGAACCCGGCCCGATCCGGCGGTGTCGGTGCCGAGCGCGAGATCGACGACGCCCAGTGCGACCGCGACCGCCGACCCCGCACTCGACCCGCCGGAAATCCGGGACGGATCCACGGCGTTGCGGACGGCGCCGTACGGGCTGCGGGTGCCGACGAGCCCGGTCGCGAACTGGTCCAGGTTGGTGGTGCCGAGGATCAGTGCCCCCGCCGCGCGTAACCGGGCCACCGCCGGCGCGTCCTCGGTGGGACGGTAGGCGTAGGCCGGGCAGCCCGCGGTGGTCGGCAGCCCGGCGACGTCGATGTTTCCCTTGACCGCGGCCAGCTTCCCGTACAGCGGCAGTGCCTCACCCATGTCGCGCCGGGCTTCGAGCGCCGCCGCGTCCGCGAGCACCTCGGTCTCGGGACGCAGGTCGATCCAGATCTCCGGCCGGTCCACCTGGGCGATCCGCGCGTAGGCGGCCCGGACCCGCTCCACGACGCTCACGTCAGCACCACCAGCGGCGTTCCGGGAACCACCTGATCGCCGGGGGAGACCAGCACCTCGACCACCTTTCCGTCCGACGGCGCGGGAATCCGGGCCTCGGTCTTCATCGCCTCCAGCGTCACGAGCGACTGCGCGCCGCCGACCCGGTCGCCGGGCCGGACGTCGACGCGCCAGACCGTCGCGGCGAACGGTGCTTCGACGACGTGCCCGCCCGGCGGTGCCTGGACCCGCACCGGCGCGAGCGTCGTGGGTTCCGGCTCGGGCTTCGGATCGAACTCGCCCGCCGCCGCCCACGCCCGCCGTTCCGCCTCGAACGCCGCCGACTGCCTCGCGCGGAACTCGGCGATGCTCGCCGCGTTGTCCGCGAGGAAGCGCTGGTAGTCCGCCAGTGCGAACTCGCCGTCGGTGATGTCCAGTTCCAGTTGCCCGGCGGCGTTGTGCGCCCGCAGTTCGAGAAGTTCCCCGGCGGACACGGGATACCACGAGATGCGGTCGAAGAACCGCAGCAGCCACGGCGATCCCGGCGCGAACGAGCCGCGCTGGTGCCAGCCGCTCCACACCTGCGTGGTGCGCCCGACGAACTGGTAGCCGCCCGGCCCCTCCATCCCGTAGACGCACAGGTAGGACCCGCCGATGCCGACGGAGTTCTCCGCGGTCCACGTCCGCGCCGGGTTGTACTTCGTGGTCACCAGCCGGTGCCGCGGGTCCAGCGGGGTCGCCACCGGAGCACCGAGGTAGACGTCGCCGAGGCCGAGCACCAGGTATTCCGCGTCGAACACCGTCCGGTACACGTCGTCCACAGCGGACAGCCCGTTGACCCGGCGGATGAACTCGATGTTCCACGGGCACCACGGCGCGTCGTCCCGCACCCCGGTCATGTACCGCTCGATGGCCTCCCGCGTGGCCGGGTCGTCCCAGGACAACGGCAGCCGCACCGACCGGCTCGGCACCACCAGGTCCGCGGTCGGCGGCAGCTCCCGCTCCAGCTCGCGGACCAGGCCGAGCGCCTTCGCCACCGGCAGCGCGTCCGGGTCGACGTGCACCTGCAGCGACCGGATTCCCGGCGTCAGGTCGACGATCCCGGGCACTCCCTCGGCCGCCAGCCGCTCGGCCAGCGCGTGCACCCGCATCCGCAGCGCGAGATCCAGCGTCATCTCGCCGTACTCGATCAGCAGATTGTCGTCCCCGCTGCGCCGGTAGGTCACCGACGGCTCTTCGTCGCTTGTGGACAGACGGCCGAGGACGCCGCTGTCGCCGAGCGCGGGGCGGCTCGGCGCGGGTGCCGTGGCGGGTACGCGGCGGAGTTCGGCGGCGTGCTCGGTGGTGATCGGCACGAACCGCACGGTGTCCCCTGGCCGCAGCTGCCCGAGCTTCCAGCGTTCGCCGGTCGCGACGGTGGCGGGGCAGACGAACCCGCCGAGGCTGGGCCCGTCCGGCCCGAGCAGGATCGGCAGGTCGCCGGTGTAGTCGACGGCGCCGATCGCGTAGGGCGTGTCGTGGATGTTGGACGGGTGCAGCCCGGCCTCGCCGCCGTCCGCGCGGGCCCAGGACGGCCGGGGCCCGATCAGCCGGACGCCGGTGCGCGCCGAGTTGAAGTGCACCCGCCAGCCCGTGCGGTAGAACGTCTCGACGTCCTCGGGGGTGAAGAACTCCGGTGCCGCGTGCGGTCCTTCCACCGCCCCGATTTCCCACTGGGCGGGGAATTCCGGCCGGTCGGCCGCCGGGACCGGCCCGGCGACGTCGTCGGCGGGCGCGGGGCCGGGATACAGGACGTCGCCCGCGGCGAGCGTGCGCCCGCCGTGCCCGCCGAACTTCCCGAGCGTGAACGTCGCCGCGCTGCCCAGGAACGCGGGGACGTCGACGCCGCCTCGCACGAGGACGTAGCTGCGCAGCCCCGCCGTGCACGCGCCGACGTCGAGCTCGCCGCCCGCCGGGACGACGACCGGCGTCCACAAGGGAATCCCGCCGCCGTCGAGGGTGACCGTGGTGGGCGCGCCCGTGACGCAAACCGTGGTGCCCCGCGAAAAGCGGAGGGTCACACCGTCCACAGTGCACTCGATCCCGGCGGCACCCTCGGGGTTGCCGAGCGCGGTGTTGCCCAGCCGGAACGAACGGTCGTCCATCGGCCCGCTCGGTGGCACCCCGACGTGCCAGAACCCGGTGCGGCCCGGCCATTCCTGCACGGTGGTCATCGTGCCGCCGCGCCGGACCTCGATCCGCGGTTCGTCGTCGGTGACGTCGTCCAGCGTCGCGGTGTCGTGGGCGGCCTCGCGGAACCGGGCGTCCGTCACGGCGGAGCGGAGCTGGCCGAGGTTGGTGCGGACGCCGTCGACCCGGGTCGTGGCCAGCGCGTCCCGTAGCGCCGCCAGCGCCGTCGCGCGGTCCTCACCGGCACAGATCACCTTGGCGAGCAAGGGATCGTAGTGTGTGGTGACGATCGAGCCCGCCTCGATCCAGGTGTCCACACGGGACTCCCGCGGCAGTGAGACACCGGTGACCAGCCCGGCGCTCGGGCGATGTCCCGCGCTCGGGTCCTCGGCGTACACGCGGGCCTCGACAGCGTGCCCGCGTGGTTCCGGTGCGTCGTCGAACATTCCGCGGTCGCCCTGGGCGAGCCGCAGCATCCAGGCCACGAGGTCGACGCCGTACACGGCCTCGGTCACCGGGTGCTCGACCTGCAGCCGCGTGTTGACTTCGAGGAACGCGGCCTCCTCGCGCTCGGGGTCGTAGACGAACTCGACCGTCCCCGCCGAGCGGTACCGCACCGAACCGCACAGCGCGACCGCCGACTCGATCAGCCGGGCCTCGACCGCATCGGGGATCCCGGGCGCCGGGCATTCCTCGACGACCTTCTGGTTGCGCCGCTGCAGCGAACAATCCCGGGTCCCCAGCGCGAGGACGTCGCCATCGCCGTCACCGAACACCTGGACTTCGACATGCCGCGCGTGCCGGACGAGCCGTTCGAGGAACACGCCGGAACCGGTGAAGCTCTTCGCCGCGACCGCGCGCACGGATTCCCACGCCTCGGCCAGTTCCCCGGCCGTGGCGCAGGCCCGCATGCCGATGCCGCCGCCCCCGCCGGTCGCCTTGAGCATCACCGGGTAGCCGATCCGGTCCGCCGCGGCCAGCGCGTCGTCGAGGCTCGCGAGCAGGCCGGTGCCCGGCAGCAGCGGCACCCCGGCGGTGACCGCCGCCTCGCGGGCGGTGTGCTTGCCGCCGAACACCTCCAGCTGTCCGGGAGTGGGCCCGGCGAACGTTATTCCGGCGGCCTCGACGGCGTGGGCGAACGCGGCGTCCTCGGACAGGAAGCCGTAGCCGGGGTGGATGGCGTCCGCCCCGGTGGCGCCCGCCGCGTCGAGGATCGCGTCCGCTCTCAGATAGCTCTCGGCGGCCGGGGCCGGGCCGAGCCGCACCGCTTCGTCTGCCAGCCGGACGTGGGGCGCGGTCCGGTCGGCGTCGGAGTACACGGCCACGGTCGGCAGGTCCAGCTCGCGTGCGCTGCGCAGGACGCGGACGGCGATCTCGCCGCGGTTGGCGACCAGCAGCTTCACGCCTCGCCCCCCGGTTCGGTGACGAGAATCCGGATCGGGGTCGGATCGAAGCCGTTGCACGGGTTGTTGATCTGCGGGCAGTTCGAGATCAGCACCAGTACGCCGGTCTCCGCGCGCAGCCGGACCTCCAGTCCGGGCGCGGAGATGCCGTCCACGATGCCGAGCGTGCCGTCGGGCTCGACCGGCACGTTCATGTACCAGTTGACGTTGCTCACCAGATCCCGTTTGCCCAGCCCCCATTTGGCGCCCTCGATGAGGAAGTTCTCCACGCACGCGTGCTGGAACCGGGTGTGCTGGCCGTAGCGGAGGCTGTTGGACTCCTTGCTGCAGGCGCCGCCGAGGGTGTCGTGCCGCCCGCAGGTGTCGGCCACGACGGTCAGCAGCGGCGCGCCCTCGCCGGTGCGCAGGACGCTGCCGGTGGTGAGGAAGATGTTGCGCTGCGCGGTGATCGTCGCCGCCGCGCTGTAGCGTTTGGCCGTGTCGGCCGCGTCGTAGCACAGGAAGTCGACGGCCTGGTTGCCGCCGGTGTCGATGATCGCCAGCTCCTGTCCTTCGCGGAGCACCGTGGAGAACGGGGCGCGCGCCGGGACTTCGGTGTCGAGGACGGTGGTCGTCGCGGTGGTCATCACAGCCCCCGTGCGGTGAGGTAGTCGGCGGTGTTCTCGAACGCGCGCTGCGCCTCCGGCGTGTGTGTCCACTCCGGACTGTCCGGTGTGGAGGGACGGTCGCGCCAGGCCAGTATCTGCAGCGGGCCGCTCGTGTATTCCCGCGGATCCAGCGGATGCGGGACATTGGCGATCAGCACGACGACCGGGAGCTCGGTCCGCAGTTCGACGGTGTGCCCCGCCCCGGCGGAGCCGGTGAACTCCAGCTCGCCCGCGCCGCCGACGCGGACGCCCTGGAAGAACGAGAGGCTCGGCGGCAGATCGCGCGGGGTGAGCCCGTGTTTCGCCGCCGCCAGGGTGAACAGCGCCAGTCCGGCGGGGGAGGGGCCCTGCGGGCTGCCGTCGCCGTAGCGCTCGGCATTACCATCCACAGTGGACGTTCCGCACAGCGCGTCGTGCCTGCCGCCGCTGTCGGCGACGAGGGTGGCGAGCACGCGGGCCTGGTCCGACAGCAACGCCACCGACTCGCCGAGATAGGCGTTCCACTGCACCTTCACCGTGTCCGCCACGTTCAGCCGCTCCCACGGCGCGTCGGCGTTGAACAGCAGCAGATGCGCGCAGGCGTCGCCGGTGGGGTCGGTCAGCCGCAGCCGGGTGCCGCGGGCCAGCACCCTGTGCGTGTAGCCGCCACCGGCCACGGTCTCCGCCCAGGTGAGGTCGGCGGCCGCGACGCCGGCGGGCGGCTCGGCGGTGTGCGCCGGGATGATGGGCATGGTGTCGACGACCGTGCCCGCTTGTGCGCGGGCGTGGTCCCGCGCGCCATAGGTGGTGGCGGTGGTACTCATCGGTGTCCTCCTTCTCGGTAGGGGTTACAGGGCGGGTTCGGCGACGGGCGCGGCGCGGCGGCGCAGCCGGGCCCAGCAGAGCAGGCCGAGCACCAGTGCCGCGCCGGTGAATTCGATCGGGAACAGCAGCATCCCGAGCGAGCCCGTGCCGTCGGTGTCGTACACGCGCGGGCGGGGCCAGGCGATGTTCACGATCATCGCGACGCCGTACGCGACGGCGGCGACGTTGACCGGGATCGCCCAGCGGCCCAAGGAAAACCGGCCGGGCTCGCCCGCGAAGCGGCCGCGCAGCCGGGCGATGAGCAGCGGCGCGGTGACGAGCAGATAGGCGAGGTAGACCACGACCACCGAGGTGCCGGTGATCGTGCTGAACACCGTCGGGTTGCCGACGTTGAGCAGCAGCAGGCCGATCGCGAGCGCGCCGGAGAGGATCGCCGGGGCGATCGGCGTCCCGGTGCGGGGGTTGACGCCGGCGAGCCGGGCGGCGCCGGGCAGTGCGCCGTCGCGAGCCATCGCGTAGATCAGCCGGACCGTGCCGGTCTGGATGGTGAGGGTGCAGACCACCACCGCGATGGCGACGTCGGCGAGGAACACCCTGCCGAGCGTGTCGCCGAAGACGGCCGTGATGACGTACGGCAGGCCGCGTCCGGCGAGCTGCCCGTCGGTGAGGCTCGGGGCCGCCATGAGCGCGGTCAGCACGACCGCGAGCCCGCCCACCCCGGCGACGAGCAACGCGCGCAGGACCGCGCGAGGCGCTTTACGCCGGGCGTCGCGGGTTTCCTCGGCCACCGACGCGGCGGTGTCGAACCCGTAGAGCACGTAGGCGGCCGCGAGTGCCGAGGCGAGCACCCCGGCGATTCCCGGCGCGGACGACGTCTCGTCCACCGGGACGCTGTGGAGCACGACCTGCGGGCCGCGCACGGCGAAGGTCGCCAGCCCGGCGACGAGGACCACGACGCCGATCAGTTCCGCCGCGACGCCGATGTCGTTGATCCGGGCCATGACCCGCACCCCCGCCGCGTTGACCGCGGTGGTGAACAGGATCAGCAGCGAGCCGAGCAGGACGGCGTTGGCCGCGCCGGTCGGCGAGGTGACCGAGGAATCGCCGCCGACGAACTGGAAGCCGCTCCACACCGACGGCAGCACGATCTGGAGCGCGATGGCCGCGCCCGCCAGCGCGACGACGCAGCCGAGCAGCATCATCCAGCCCGCGAGCCAGCCCGCGAACCCCCGTGTCAGACGTCTTGCCCACTGGTACACGGAGCCGGCCAGCGGGAACCGCGCGGCGAGTTCGGCGAAGACGAGCGCGACGAGCAATTGCCCGCCGAGCACCACCGGCCACGTCCAGAAGAACAGCGGCCCGCCGAAGGAGTAGCCGAGGCCGAAGAGCTGGAAGACGGTGGTGAGGATCGAGACGAACGAAAAGCCGGCGGCGAACGCGGAGAACCCGCCGAGGGACCGGCGAAGTTCTTGCCGGTAGCCGAATTCGGCGAGTTCGTCGGTGCGGGCGTCCTCGGCGGTCGGTGGGGACATCGGGGCTCCCGAATTCTTTCGGACATTTTTCGGTCGACCGACCGAAATTAGGCCGATCGCACTACTGGCCGGTCTCGCCGGCATTAGTGCCGGGTTACACGTGAGTGGGCCGCGTTACGGATTCCGGGGCGGCGCCGTAACATGCCTCGGACAGCCTGGCGGGGACGGCGGCGCCTGGCAAGATCGACGGGTGGGGAAGAACGTGACCGGGGTCGGCAGGCCGAGGGCGAGCGGGGCGGCGGCGAGTAGCCAGAACGCCAGGGAAGCGGTCCTCGAGGCGGCGGGCGAGTTGTTCACCGGCGCCGGGTACGCGGCGACCACCACCCGCGCCATCGCCGAACGGGCCGGACTGCGCCAGGCCTCGCTGTACTACCATTTTCCGTCCAAAGAGGACATTCTCGCTGCGCTGCTGGCCGCGACGGTGCGGCCGTCGCTGGAGGTCGCCGGTGGCCTGTCCGGCGGGGACGCGCCCGCCGCGGTGCGCCTGTGGGCGCTGGCCTACGCCGACATCCGCCTGCTGGGCGGCGCGCGGTACAACCTGGGCGCGCTCTACCTGCTGCCCGAGATCGCCTCGCCGAACCTCGCGCCGTTCCGTGCCGAACGTGAGCAGCTCAAGGCCGTGTACCGGGACCTCGTCGCCGAGTCCGGTGCGCCGTCCGGCAGCGGCAGCGACGTCGCCGTCCGGTCGAACCTCGTTTTCGGCCTGGTGGAGAGCATCGCGATCGTCCGCCGGGACGACCCGGTTCTGGACGTCGAAGCACACGCGGTCGAAGGCGCCGACGGCGTGCTGCGCGTCGCCGGTCTCCCGGCGCCGGACGCCGCCCTGCGCGCCGCCGCCCGCGCCCTGCTGACCCGCTCCTGATCCTCGCGTTCTCGCGCACGGGGACGCGCTGAAGGACGCTTTCAGTGCGCTGGACGCGATGAAGGACGCTTTCAGTGCATGCGGGCGAGTGGTGGCCAGGTGGGTGCGACGAGGGCGTCCCTCGGTGCGTCCAGTGCACCTGGGGCGTCCCTCGGACACCGGAGCCGACAACGTCCCGACGGCGAGTTTGAGACATGCCTGTGTGACATGCGGATCCGGTATGTCAACCGGCCGGGGGCACCGGGGGCACGGCGGGGGTCAGGAGGCGGTGGTGTGGAGGGCTTTGGTGAGGGCGGGCAGCGTCAGCTCGATCTGCCACGGCCGGGCACCGCCGGCGGCGAGCGCCGCTGCGATGGCATCGGAGGAGAGATCGGCGGGCGGGCGCCAGCAGGTGCGGCGGACGAGGTCCGGCAGCAGCAGGTTCTCCACCGGCAGCCGGTGGTGTTCGGCGATCGAGGCCAGCGAAGCGCGGGCGGCGGCGAGGCGCGCGGCCGCGTCGGGGTCCTTGTCGGCCCAGCGGTTCACCGGCGGCGGACCGTCGGTGGGCTGGGCCGGGGCGGGCAGCGAACTCGCCGGCAGCGCCCGCGCGGCCTGGAGGTGCCGCAGCCAGTTCGCGCTGTAGCGGCGCTGCACGCGGCCGCCGAACACGGGCAGCGCCTGCAGTTCCTCGACGGTCTTCGGGTCGGCGGTGACGGCGTTGATGATCGCGCTGTCCGGCAGGATGCGGCTCGGCGCGCGGTCGCGTTTGCGGGCCAGTTCGTCCCGGGCCTGCCACAGTTCGCGCACCGCGGCGAGGCCGCGCGGGCTGCGGATCTTGTGCACGCCCGACGTCCGGCGCCACGGCTCGGCCCGCGGTGCCGGCGGCGGGGCGGTGCGGACCGTCTCGAACTCCTGGCGGGCCCATTCCAGCTTGCCCTGCGCGTCCAGCTCGGCTTCGAGCTTCTCGCGCAACGGGATCAGCAGCTCGACGTCGAGCGCGGCGTAGTTGAGCCAGTCGACCGGCAGCGGCCGCTTCGACCAGTCGGCGGCGCTGTGCCCCTTCTCCAGCTGGTACCCGAGCAGCAGCTCGACCAGCGTGCCGAGCGCGACCCGCTCGTACCCGGCCAGCCGCCCGGCCAGCTCGGTGTCGAACAGCGCCGCGGGCCGCAGGTCCAGCTCGGCGAGGCAGGGGAGATCCTGCGACGCGGCGTGCAGCACCCACTCGGCGTCGTTGAGGACGGCCCGCAGCGGGGCCAGGTCGTCGGCCACGGCGATCGGGTCGACGAGCATCGTGCCGGCGCCCTCGCGGCGGATCTGGACGAGGTACGCCTTGGGCCAGTACCGGTAACCGGACGCGCGTTCGGTGTCGACGGCGATCGTGCCGCTGCCCGCGGCGAGCCGCGCGCACGCCTCGGCGAGCGCGGTGGCGTCCGCGATCACCGGGGGAGTGCCCTCGGCGGGCTCGCGAAGAAGTACAGGCCCGGCAGGTTCGGTCGTCACGTCGAGTCCGGTCCTGTCGGCCTGTTCATTTCCCATGGGTAAGGACCCTACGGGACGGGCACACCGCGCCTGGTCCGCCCGCCCCGCAGGGGTGTTCGCCTTTCGCTATCGGATCACGCCTGCCCGCATCGCCAGCGCCACCATCTGCGCCCGGTCGCCGGTGCCGAGCTTGCGCCCGATCCGGGACAGATGCGACTTGACGGTGAGCGCGGAGAGGGACAGTTCCTCGCCGATCTCCTTGTTCGACTGCCCGTCCGCCACGAGCTGCAACACCTCGACCTCGCGAGCGGACAGCTCGCGCGGGGTGTTGTCGGTGCCCGCGACCCGGGTTCCGGTGGCCAGCACCGGAGCCACGCTCGGGTCGGCGTAGACGCCGCCCTCGAGGACCCTGCGCACGCCGTCGGTGACGACCACCGGCGACGCGGACTTCAGCAGGTACGCCTGCGCACCGGCCTGGAAGGCCGATCTGACGGCGTAGGGATCGTCGGAGGACGCGAGCACCACGACACGAGGCCAGCCATGGCTACGGAGTTCCGTAACCAGCTCGATGCCGCTGCCGTCCGGCAGTCCGAGATCGAGGATCGCCAGGTCACACGGCCCGGTGGCCGTGGCTCGCGCCCTCGCCTCGGCCACCGTCGCGGCCTCGTGAACGGTGCCCGCACCCATCTGTGCGAGTCGTGCTGCGATTGCCTCCCTCAACAGCGGGTGGTCGTCGACCACCAATACGGAAAAGAGCTCTTCCCGCGGGTGCGGAACCATGCTCGCCGGCAAGGCACCGGCTGGCGTGGATCGAACGGCCTGAGATAAGCCGACGGTAGCCACGTCACTACCTCCCTGGAGTCGGTCGTGCCCCCCGACCGGCACCGGGACCTTCGGCCGTTCAGCCGCGCCAGCTTTAGACCGAAAGTGGTGTCGTCGAAAGGCACTGTAGCCGCCCGGAGGCTTCCGCGGGGGGATCGAATGGGTATCTATCTGAAACGACTCGTCACTCAGGGGGTTCGTTGTAACACGATCGGGCTAGTACACAGCCGGTGGCTAACGGATCGCCCAGCGAACACGATGCACTCTTGTTACCGGCTTCAAAGTGGCTGTGCAGATGGGTCGTGCACCTGCCGGTGCTGGTCGCGGCGGTGGGCCGCCGCGGGGCGTCGGAGGGATGAAATCGGGCCCCCGCCGGGGCATGATCAACTTTCCGATCGCCGCCCGGCGGTAGCGGAGAGCGACGATACCGGGCGTTCCGGAACGTCCCGCCCCTCGTGAACGGCATCCGACTTCCGTCGGGTCGGCCGTTGAGCCCGTGTTGATCTTGTCGCACTGCGTGATGGTCCAGGTATCACGAACGTGGTCGTCCGGACGTGCTAGCCGGCTACCCGCGAGTGGACGTGAAAAGTCCTCAGCCGCGCCGGGGCGCGCGCGGGGGTGTCCCCACACTTGTCTGGACCACCAAGGCGCGCAGCGGCGCGCTCAGGGCCTGGGGCGGGGCTTCCGGGAGGCGATCAGGAACTCTGCCGCTGCCCGAACAGCGTGACGCCGACCGGCGGCAGCCCGACGACGCTCGCCATCACCTGGCAGAAGGCGTTCCCGTGCGGGCGGAGCGCGGCGTCGACCGGCGTCCAGGACGCCCGGAGTTCGAGGTCGTCGGTCCTGGCAGGGCCGGAGATGTCGCCGAAGCGCGCGGAGGAGGTCTCGGTGACCGTGCCGCCCAGCGCCCGCCAGCTCGCGCCGGACGCCTCCAGCGCGTCGGTCAGCCACGACCAGCCGACGGCGGGCAGGAACGGGTCGGTGGCCAGTTCGCGGTCCAGCTCGGCGCGGACGTACATCACCATCCGCAGGACGCCGTCCCAGCCCTCCTGCCCGTCCGGATCGTGCAGCAGGACGAGCCGCCCGGAGGCGAGCACGTCGGCGGGACCGGAGACCTCGCAGCTCAGCGCGTACGACCACGGGGCGAGGCGCTGGGGAGCACGCATCGTCTCCAGCGTCACCTCGGGGCGCGGCCGGACGGACTGCAGCGCCGCGACGGCTTCGCGGAAGAGTTCGGGCACTGGCGTCATCGCGGTCACGCTTCGACTCTAGGGCGGACACGCCCGGTTGCGGGGGCAGGCGCGCCGAAGAACGGGCCCGAGCCGGGGCGTGGCACGATGAAGACGATGTCTTCCTCGCTGTCTTCCCAGCCGTCCCTGTCCACGGCCGCCCGGCGTGCCCTGCCCGGGGCGCCGCTGCTGGCCGCCGCCAGGGGCGAGCGCCCGGCGCACACCCCGGTCTGGTTCATGCGCCAGGCCGGACGGTCGCTGCCCGAGTACCGCGCGCTGCGCGAAGGCGTGCCGATGCTCGACGCCTGCTTCGACCCCGAGATGCTCGCCGAGATCACGCTGCAGCCGGTGCGCCGCCACGGCGTCGACGGCGCGATCCTGTTCAGCGACATCGTCGTGCCGCTCAAGGCGGCCGGGGTGGACATCGACATCGTGCCCGGCACCGGCCCGGTCGTGGCGGAACCGGTCCGCGACCTCGCCGCGGTGCGGGCGCTGCCGGTTCTCGAGACCGGGCAGGTCGCGAAGGTGGCCGACGGCGTGCGGCTGCTGGTGGAGCGGCTCGGCGAGACGCCGCTGATCGGCTTCGCCGGCGCGCCGTTCACGCTGGCCAGCTATCTCATCGAGGGCGGGCCGAGCCGCAACCACGAGCACACCAAGGCGCTCATGCACGCCGACCCCGCGCTGTGGCACGAGCTCGCCGGGCGTCTCGCCGACTTCGCGCTCACCTTCCTGCGCGCGCAGCTCGACGCCGGGGTCGACGCCATCCAGCTGTTCGACTCGTGGGCGGGCGCGCTGTCGGAGCGGGACTACCGCGAGTTCGTCCTGCCGCATTCGGCCAGGGTCCTGGCCGGGATCGCCGAGTACGGCGTGCCGCGCATCCACTTCGGCGTCGGCACCGGAGAGCTGCTGGTGGCGATGCGCGACGCGGGCGCGGACGTCGTCGGCGTCGACTGGCGGGTCCCCTTGGACGAGGCCGCCCGGCGGTTGTCCGCGACCGGCTCGGCCGCGCCGGTCGTGCAGGGCAACCTCGACCCGGCGCTGCTCTACGCGCCGTGGCCGGTGCTGGAGGCCGAAGTCCGCCGGATCGTCGAGGAGGGCCGCGCGGCCGCGGGGCACATCTTCAACCTCGGGCACGGCGTGCTGCCCGGCGTCGACCCGGACGTGCTGACCCGCGTCGTCGGGCTGGTGCACGAGCTGCGGCCGTGAAGCGGGTTGCCGTCGTCGGCGGGGGCATCTCCGGGCTGACCGCCGCGTACCGGCTGCGGACCCTGCTCGGCGAGGCCGCCACAATCACGGTGTTCGAGACTTCTCTGGTGCCCGGCGGGAAGCTGCGCACGGCCGAAGTGGCCGGACAGCGTTACGACGTCGGTGCCGAGGCGTTCCTGGCGCGGCGTCCCGAGATGACCGCTTTGGCGCGCGAGATCGGGCTCGGCGAGCTGATCACGCATCCGACGAAGGCGCGGGCGAAGATCCACGCCGGGGGAGCGGTTCTCGGCCTGCCGCCCGGCACGGTCATGGGCGTCCCGGCCTCCGCGGACGCCGTCGCGGACGTGCTTTCGCCCGAGGGACGGCGCGCCGTCGAGGCCGAAACGACGTTGCCGCCGGTGTCCTTGCCAGGGGCCGATGTGCCGCTGGGGCCGTTGCTGCGCGAGCGGTTCGGCGACGAACTCGTGGACCGGCTCGTGGATCCGTTGCTGGGCGGCGTCTACGCCGGGGGAGCCGACGGGCTGGGCCTGCGCGCGACCATGCCGGGGCTGGCCTCGGCGGTCGCCTCCGGCGCGGGTTCGCTGACCGCGGCCGCCGCGACGCTGCTGCCCAGGACGCCCGGGACGGCTCCGGTGTTCGGCACCCTCGTCGGCGGTCTGGGCACGCTGCTCGACCGGCTCGCCGAGCTGTCCGGCGCCGAGGTCCGGACCGGCGCCCCGGTCCGCGCGCTGAGCCGGACCGTGACGGGATGGCGGCTCGAACTCGGGGCCGCGGCCGCCGCGCACGCGCCTTCGGACACCCCGGTCGACGTCGACGCGGTGGTGCTCGCGGTCCCCGCGCCGTCCGCGCGGCGGTTGCTGGCGGACGTCGTCCCGGCCGCGGCGACGGCGTTCGGCGAGGTCGAGCTGGCGTCGATGGCCGTGGTGGCGCTGGCGTTGCCGCCCGGGACCGTGCTGCCCGAGGCGTCGGGGGTGCTGATCGGCGCGGGGGAGCGGGACACTTCGGGCGTTCCGTACGCGGTCAAGGCGTTCACGTTCTCCAGCCGGAAATGGGCCCACCTCGCTCCTGAGGGTGGTCCGGTGCTCGTGCGGGGTTCGGTCGGCCGGTTCGGCGAGCCGGGCGCGCTGCACGCGGACGACGACGAGCTGGTGCGTGTCGTGCGTGAGGATCTCGCGCGCCTTTCCGGCGTCACGGCTTCGCCGATCGACACACTCGTGACGCGCTGGGGCGGCGGGCTTCCGCAGTACGGGGCCGGGCATCTGGACCGGGTCGAGCGCATCGAACGGGCGGTGGCGGACGTGCCGGGGCTCGCGGTCGCCGGGGCGACGCTGCACGGCGTCGGCCTCCCTGCGTGCGTGGCCACCGCGGACGCCGCGGCGAAGCGCGTCGCGGAGCACCTTTCGGCGATCTCGCGTACCTAGACGGCGATCTCGCGTGCGCGGACGGAGATCTCGCGTGCGTGGACGGAGATCACGTGTACCTGGGCGGACGGCCAGGGGCGACAGGTGCCAAGATGGAAGCATGGCGCGGCTGAACTACAACGAGCTGAACGACACCATCCGCTACACGACCTGGTCGGTCTTCCGGGTCGAGCCCGGGCGGCTCGGCGAGGATCGCGGTGCCGCGGCGCGGGAGACCACCGAGTACCTGGACGCGCTGGCGGGCAAGGGCGTCGTGGTGCGCGGGGTGTACGACCTGTCCGCGCTGCGTGCCGACGCCGACTACATGATCTGGTGGCACGCCGAGGAGATCGAGCAGGTCCAGGCCGCCTACGCCGGCTTCCGCCGCACCCCGCTCGGCCGGGCGTCGACGCCGGTGTGGAGCCAGACCGCGCTGCACCGCCCCGCCGAGTTCAACAAGAGCCACATCCCGGCGTTCCTCGCCGGCGAGGAGGCCCGCAAGTACATCTGCGTGTACCCGTTCGTGCGGTCCTACGAGTGGTACCTGCTGCCCGACGACGAGCGCCGCAAGATGCTCGCCGACCACGGCAAGGAAGCCCGCGACTACCCGGACGTGCGCGCCAACACCGTCGCCTCGTTCGCGCTCGGCGACTACGAGTGGATCCTGGCGTTCGAGGCCGACGAGCTGCACCGCATCGTCGACCTGATGCGGCACCTGCGCGGCACCGAGGCCCGGCTGCACGTGCGCGAGGAGATCCCGTTCTACACCGGGACTCGCGTGCCGCCCGCCGAGCTCGTCGCGGCACTCCCGTAACCGCCGTGCGGGACGCGCTGGCCGGGCTCTGGCACACGCTCACCGGGGACACCCTCGCGCCCGGCGCCGCCGAGCTGACCGGCGGCGAGGACGTGCTGCCCGGCCCGTTCCGGGTCGAGGCGGCAGCGACGTCGAGCATCGCCGCCGCGACCCTTTCCGCCGCGGAAATGCTGCGGCTGCGCGGAATCGAGCCCGGCGTCGCCGGTATCGACACCCGGCACGCGGCCGCCGCCTTCCACAGCGAGAGGCTGCTGCGGCTCGACGGCGGATCGCCGGGGAACATCTGGGGCCCGATCGCCGGGGACTACCGGGCCGCCGACGGCTGGGTCAAGCTGCACGCCAACAACCGGCGGCACGAATCCGCGGTGTGCTGGGGCCTCGGTGTGCCCGCGACCCGCGAAGCCGTGGCGAAAACCGTCGCCGCGAAGACCGCGTACGAGGTCGAGTCCGCCGTGGTCACCGCGGGCGGGGCCGCCGCACTGCTGCGCTCGCGCGAGGACTGGCTGGCACATCCGCAGGGCCAGGCCGTCGCGGCGCTGCCCGTGGTCGACCTGACGCCGCTCGGCGAAGCACCGCCGCGCAGGCTGTTCGACTCGGACCGGCCGCTGGGCGGGGTCCGGGTGCTGGAGCTGACCCACGTCATCGCCGGTCCGGTCGCGGGCCGCGTGCTGGCCGCGCACGGCGCGAACGTGCTGCACATCGGCGCCGCGCACCTGCCGAGGATCGAGCCGCTGACGATGGACACCGGGATGGGCAAGCGCTCGGCGTTCGTCGCGCTCGACACCGAGGGCGGCCGCGCGAAACTGCGGAAGCTGATCAGCCGCGCCGACGTCGTCCTCCAGTCCTTCCGGCCGGAATCGCTGGCACGCAAGGGTTTCGCGCCCGAGGACATGGCGGAGCTACGGCCCGGCCTCGTCGTGGCCGATCTGTCCGCCTACGGCTGGGAAGGGCCGTGGGCGCGGCGTCGCGGTTTCGACAGCCTCGTCCAGATGGCCTCGGGGATCGCCCACGAGGGCGCTCAGGTCGCGGGGACCGGCGAGCCGCGGCCGCTGCCGGTGCAGGCGCTCGACCACGCGACGGGCTGGCTCACCGCGGCCGGGATCATGACGGCCCTGCGGCGCACGGTCACCGACGGCGGCACCTGGCACGTCCGGCTTTCCCTGGCTGGTACCGGCCGCTGGCTGGATTCCCTGGGACGTAAGGAAACCAAGGGCGCCGAGGTGTCCTTCGACGACTTGCTCGAAGATGTCGACAGCGACTTCGGCAGGCTCACCAGGGTCAAGATGGCGGGGGTGCTGCCCGGCGCCCCTCCACAGTGGACGGACGCCGCGCCGCTACCGGGCAGTGGTACCCCGACGTGGTAGCCAGCGGCGCTTCGGCTTGGGCAGTTCACCACGGGCGATGAGCCATTCGCCGAACTCGTCGGCGTACGCGCGGGTCCTGGTGTCGGCGGATTTGGGATTCTCGGTGGAATAGGCGAGGAACAGCCCGAAGAACCGGGACCCGAGGGCTTCGGCGAGGTCCGGGCGCAGGAACGCGATGAGCCTGCTTCGCTTGCGCAGCAAGACATCCGACTCGACGCGCAGCCGCTTCGGGTCGAAACCCTCCGGCGCGTCGCCACCCGCGAGCAGCGCCCGCAGCAGCTCCGCCTGCCGCGCGGCCAGTCGCTCGCGGGGATCGGTGTTCACGACGTCAGCACCCCGCGCAGCGCGGCCAGTTCGGCGGCGAGTTCGCTGTCGGTGGGGTAGTCGTCGTCGCGTTCCAGCAGGACGCCGGGCGGGTCGGTGCGGCGGCACAGCTCGGCGAGCAGGTCGAGCACCTCCGGCAGCACGGGATGCGCGTGCGTGTCGTGGTAGACGCCGTCGCGTTCGACGCCGCCCGCCATGTGCACGTAGGCCAGCCGCTCCCACGGGATGCCGTCGAGGAACGCCACCGGATCGGTGCCGATGTTGCGCGCGTTGGCGTAGAGGTTCGCGACGTCGATGATCAGGCCGCACCCGGTGCGCTCGGTGAGCTCGGTGAGGAACTGTTCCTCGGACAGTTCCGCGTCCGGCCATTCCAGCAGCGCGGCGATGTTCTCCAGCGCCAGCGGAACCTCCACAATGGACTGGGCGAGGCGGACGTTCGCGACGAGCACGTCCAGCGCGTCCCGCGTCCGCGGCAGCGGCATCAGGTGCCCGGAGTCGAGGCCGCCCGCCCGGACGAAGCACACGTGGTCGCTCACCAGTGGCGCGCCGAGCGCGCGGGCGATCTCGGCCAGATGCTCGACACGGCTCGTGTCGACCGGCTCGGCGCCGCCGAGCGACAGGGACACCGCGTGCGGGAGCACCGGGAGTCCCTTGTCCCGCAAGGCGATCAGCGATTCGGGCAGATGCGGGGCGTGCAGGTTCTCGGCGACCACCTCGACCCAGTCGACGCCTGGCATCCGGGCGATCGAGAGGTCCAGCTCCTCGCGCCAGCCGATGCCCACCCCGAGCCGGTCAGCCACCACAGCCCCCGCCGCCGCAGCCACCGCCCCCGCCGCACGACGACCCGCTGCTGCAGGAGGAACCACTGCTGCACGAGGACCCGCCGGACGAGCCGCCCCCGCCGAAACCCGAGGTGACCGGGGGCATCAGCGCGGCCCGCAGTTCTTCGTCGGGGTACATCGCCAGCCCGCCGAGCGCCACCGCTGCCGCCGCCCCGGCGAGGACCACCCCGGCGGGCACCGCGCCGGAGGCCGGGGCGCCGTGGCGGTGTTCGGCATTGGCCCGGCCGAGGACGGTGTTCCCGGCGGCGGTCGGCAGCCGCGTCCCGGATTTGCGCCGGTCACCGGCGGTCACCACGACGATGAAGATCGTGACGATGATTAGGAAGGCCAGGTAACCGACCGAGTGCCCCGCCCCGATGCCCGCCACGAACCGGACGATAGCGAGCACCAGGACGGCGATGGCGAACAGCTGGATCGCCAGGCGGAGTGTCTTGATCCGCGACACGGGCTGAAGCAGGCCACGCTGTTCGAGGTCGGCCGTCATCGTCCGGATCGGTGCGGTGATCCGGGCCCTGGCCCGGATCGTCGTGGTCGACTTGGCGCTGCGGGCGGCCTCGGCGACCACGCGTTCGATCGGGTCCGCCGGGACCTTCCCGGTCGTCGACGTGATCTTTTTCGTGCTGCTGACACGCAGCTCGCCCCGTTCGACCAGCGCCGCGATCGCCGCGTCGACGACCCGGTCCGGCCCGCCCGCGAGGCAGGCGAGCTGGTACACCGAAAGCGTCGCCTCCGGCTGTGCGACCGTGTTCGGCCGCCCCAGCCGGGACAGCGCCGGCGCGAGCACGCGGGCGAGCAGTACGACACCGAGCAAACCCGCGTGCAACGCCAGGTACTCCGGGCCGGAAATGCCCCACAGGTCCTTCATCGTCCGCCTCCCCCTCCAACGACTGCGCTTACCGTAACCGGGACACCTCAGGCCGGGAGGGCATTTCGGCCGACTCCGGCGGGTGTCCCGCGTCGCGTACTGGGATGGCCGGACCGGCCATCCCGTTCCCGCCACATCCTCAGCCGCCGCAGCCTCCGCCACCCCCACCGCAGGACGAACCCCCGCCCCCACACGAGCAGACACCGCACGACGAAGCCCCGCCGTAGGAAGAGCCGATCCCGCGGGATGAACGACCGACCCGGACGGCCCAGCCCGGGCCGTGATCGCCGGAACCACGGGCCGATACCAGGACCTTGCGGATCTCCCTGTCGGGGTAGGCGGACAGCCCGTACAGGGCGACGTCGGCCGCGGCGCCGTGCAGCAGGCTCCTGTCCGCGCGGGTGGCGTCCAGCGCCCGGTCTCCCGCCGAGGTGACCCGCGCGGGCTTGGGGGTGGACGCGAGCACCGCGGCGACGGCGAGGCCGGTCACGGCGACGATCAGGATCGCGAGGACGACCATCGGCTTGCCCCGCGTGCCTCCGGCGGCAAGCCGCACGAGGCCGAACACGAGGAGCGGGACGTAGGCCGCGGCCGTTTCCAGCCAGGCACGGTGCCGTTTGGCCTCGTCGACGAACAGCCCGGCACCGCTCAGTTCGCCGAGCAACGCCGCCATGGCCGGGTCGGCCGCGAGCACCTCGCGCAGGGAACTCGGTTGTGTCGGCGCTCGCGAACCGATCGCGGTGGCCGCGGCGAGGCCGAGCGCGTCGGCGGGACGCGCGGGGGTGATGTACAGCCTGCCCACGCTGTCGATGCGGACCTGCTCGCGTTCGAGCATCGCCGCGAGCACGGTGTCCGCGACCCGCTCGGTGCCACCCGCCAGCGCGGCGACCTGGTAGCCGTTCGTGAGCGGGGCCGTCGTGCGCGGACCGGTGCGCAGGCGAAACAGCCGCAGCTGGTTCACGGCGAGCGGGATCAGCGCCAAGCCCAGGTAGAGCGCGAGAAAGGCGGGGCCGGGAATCCCCCAGGTGTCGGTCATGAGCTCGCCCTCCCTCGTCCGGAGATGCCACGGCCGGAAGCCGTGTCGGTGAGCACGTGCGAGGGAGGGCGCGGGGTTGGCCGCCGGGTGGTTACGACTCGGGAACGAGCTTCAGCGAGATCGAGTTGATGCAGTAGCGCTGGTCGGTCGGGGTGGGGTACCCCTCGCCCTCGAAGACGTGCCCGAGGTGGCTGTGGCAGGAGCCGCAGAGCACCTCGATGCGCTTCATGCCCATGCTGCGGTCCTCCCGCAGCAGGACGGCGTCGGAATCGGCCGGATCGTAGAAGGACGGCCAGCCGCAGTGGCTCTCGAACTTCGTGTCGCTGCGGAACAGTTCGGCCCCGCAGGCGCGGCACTCGTAGACACCGGTGGTCTTGGCGTCGGTGTACTCGCCGGTGAACGGGCGTTCCGTCCCGGCCTGGCGGAGCACGGCGTACTCCTCCGCGGAAAGCTGCTGCCGCCACTCCTGCTCGGACTTCACGACGCGCGGGGTGGCTCCGACAACGGGTTTCATACCTTTCACCGGTTCCACGTTACTCCGCGGGATCGGCGGGACGCCGTCCTCGGCGGCTACTGTGCGAGCCACGCCACGGCGCGCGTCACGATGTCCCACGCGGCCACGATCACCCCGACGATGATGAGCACGGCGATCAGCGCCGAGACCCAGTAGCGGAGGCCGCCGAGGCGGTTGCTGGAGTCGGCGAAGTCGGACACGCCGTCGAGGCACGCCTCGATGGTGAAGTTCGGCCCGCAGCGCTCCATCCGGTCCAGGTGCTCGGCGAACGCGCGAGCCTCCGGATCGTTCGGATCGAGACCGACCAGATCCTCGTGGAAGCGAGGATGCTGGCCGGGTTGTCCGATTTCGGCCATGGGACCACAGTAAGCCACCGGCGCGGCGCGGGACAGCGTTCGCGCCGCACGTCTCACTGGTTAGCGCCGCTCTCCGGGGCCGCCGTGGGGTCGAGGCGGGTGTCGCTGTCGATCACCATCTGCCCGCCCTGCATGACGATCCGGTAGGCGCGCCGTGTCCCGTTGAGGGTGAGGTTCATGATCAGCGAACCGTCGCTCTCGTTGGTCCCGCTGTCGGCGTGGGCGTTGACGTACCCCTTGATGTTCTGCTGCTGCTGGCTCCAGTACTGCTGGTATCCCGACTCACTGCCGTAGACCCGTTGCGCGGCGGGCGTCAGCAGGCTCCAGTTCCCGCCCGGGTTGCCGAAGAAGTTGACCACCAGCTGCCCGGCCCCGCCGTAGTCGCCGACCTTGCCGTCGGTCTTCGTCGTGTTGAGCGCGGGAGAGGCCGTGCTCGGCTTCGTGGACGGCTTGTTCTGCGACGCCGCGGGCGAGTTCGGCGGCTGCTGCGTGCCGGAGGAGGTGCCCTTGTTGTCGGTGGCCGAGTTCAGGATCAGGAACACCACGACGGCCACCACCACGACGGCGGCGCCGACGCCGGCGAAGATCGCGGCCTTCCGCTTCGTGTCGGTGGCAGGGGCGGGTGCGGCGGGGCGCTGGGGCGCGGCGGCCGAGGGCATCGGGCGCGGCGGGGTGTGCGGCTGGCGCGGGGGCTGCTGCGGCACGAACGCGGCGGTCGGCGTACGCGGCGGACCGGCGGGAGGCGGGGCCTGCACCGGGATCGGGGCCGACGACGGCGCGCCGGTGCGCTGCCACGGCGGACGTTCGGTGCCGCGGCCGGGAGTGCTGGGCGCGGCGGGGAGGTCCGCACCGGCGGGCTTGCGGCCACCGGTGCCGGCGCCACCGCCGAAGAGCGGCGGCGAAACCTGGGTGCCCGGGGCGGCCGGGTCCTTGGCGGCCAGCGCGGCGAGCCGGTCCCGCGCCTCGGCCATGGACGGCCGCTCCTCGGGCTCGGCTCTGAGCAGGCTCATCAGCAACGCCGTCGCGGCGCCCGCCTGCTGCGGCGGGTTGATCTGGCCGTTCGCGGCGGCGTAGAGCAGCGCCAGCTGGTTCGTCGAGTTCCCGTAGGGCGTGCTGCCCTCGATGGCCTGATACAGCGTCGCGCCCAGCGCGAAGACGTCGGAGCTGGGCACCGGGTCGGCGCCGCGGGCCAGCTCGGGCGCCAGGTAGGCGGGGGTGCCGCCGATGAGCCCGGTCGCGGTGAGCGTCATGTCACCCGCCGCGCGCGAGATGCCGAAGTCGGTGATCTTCGCGGTGCCGGTCTCGTCGATGAGGATGTTGCCGGGCTTGACGTCGCGGTGCACGATCCCGGCCCGGTGGGCGGCGACCAGCGCCGAGGCCACCTGCTCGCCGATGCGGGCGACCTCGCCCAGCGGCAGCGTGCCGCGTTCGGCGAGGATCGCGGACAGGCTCGGCCCGTTGAGGAACTCCATCACCAGGCACGGGTCGCCGCCGTCCTCGGCGATGTCGAAGACGACGATCGCGTTCGGGTGCTGGAAGCGGGCGGCGTTCTTCGCCTCGCGCATCGCGCGCTGGCGCAGGTTGTCCCGCTCCGCCTCGGACGTGCCGGGCTGCGGCAGGATCTGCTTGATCGCCACGGAGCGTTCCAGGCGCACGTCGACGGCACGCCACACCACGCCCATGGCACCGCTACCAATGTGCTCGGCGAGACGGTAGTGCCCCGCGATCAACTGCCCGGTGTCGATGGCGCCTGCTCCTCGAAAATCCCGGTGATGGTGGCCTTACTCAGCGCGAATTCCCCGCGCGGACCCGTCCGAGTGTAGCGGTCCGAACTTCGCGGCCGCCGTCAGCCAGCGGGTGTCGAGACCGTTTTCCCGGACTCCGTGTCACCGCGCCGTTTTCGGAACACCCGGTACAGCCCGGCCGCGCCGGCGACGGCGAAAACGCCGTAACAGACCAGGAGCGCGGGCGGGGTCCCGCCGGTCAGCGCGTCCCCGAGCACGACGACGGCCACCGTGCCGGGAACGCTCCCCAGCAGCGTGCCGACGAGATACGGCACGACCCGCACGCCCGACACGCCGCAGACGTAGCTGAACGGCGCGAACGGCACCACCGGGATGAGCCGCAGTGAGGTGACGGCCAGCACACCGCCGTCGGAGAGCCGCTCGTTGACCGTGCGCACGACGTGCCGGTGCAGGTGCCGGGTCACCAGGTCGCGGCCGAGCAGCCGGGCGAGCCCGAACGACAGTGCCGACGCGATCGTGGTGGCGGCCAGGCCGATGGCGATCCCGGCGGCGGTGCCCACGAGCAGCCCCGCGGCCAGGTTGAACACCGTCCGCGGCACCGGCGCGACGGTGAGCAGGGAATAGGCGAGGAAGAGCACCAGCGGCGTCGCCGACCCCGTCGCGGCCGCCCAGGCGCGCAGCTGCGCCGGGCCGGGGATCGGCAGGGCCACCGCGGCCGCCAGCAGCAGGGCGAGCACGGCGAGCGCGAGGATCAGCTTGGTACGGCCGGACACGCGTCCACGGTAGCGGGCGCGCCGAAACTCGGATGACGTGCGTCACCCGGCGTGCTTCGCTCGGCCCATGATCGACGTCGAGGCACTGCGCGTACAACCCGACCTGACCGGCGAGAAGGTCGTGCTGACCCAGCTGGACGAGTCGCACCTCGACGACTCGTGGGCGTCGCTGCAGGACATGGACCCCGAGTCGCGGCGGCTCACCGGGACACACACGACGTTCACCCACGAGCAGATCCGGAAGTGGAACGCGAGCCGTCCCGGGCTGACCGATCGCGCGGACTGGGCGATCCTGCGCGCCGGAGACCGCGTCTACGTCGGCGACGCCGCACTGACGGACGTCGACGCGGGCAACGCTTCCGCGGGGTTCCGGATCGCGCTTTCCCGGCCGGGGGACTTCGGCCGCGGCTACGGGACCGAGGCCGTCCGCCTCGTGCTCGACTACGCCTTCGGGCTGGTCGGCCTGCATCGGGTCCAGCTCGAGGTGTTCGACTTCAACCCCCGCGCGCGGCGTGTGTACGAGAAGTGCGGGTTCGTCGCCGAAGGCGTGCAGCGGGAAGCGCTGCGCTGGGACGGCGCCTGGCACGACGTGATCCGGATGGGCGTTCTGGAAAGCGACCGGCGCGGCTGAAACCCCACTACGGTGGGCGCATGCCCAAGAACGGTGAGCCGGTCGAGTACCGGGTGGGGGAGCGCACCGTCCGCGTGTCGAGCCCGGACAAGGTCTACTTCCCCGAGCGCGGGATCACGAAGCGCCAGGTCGTCGAGCACTACATCACGGTCGGTGGCCCGCTGCTGCGGGCGATCGGCGAGCGGCCGACGACGCTGAAGCGGTACGTCGACGGCGTCGAGGGTGACGTCTTCTACGCCAAGCGCGTCCCGAAGGGCGCGCCCGCGTGGGTGGACAAGGCCGAGATCACCTTCCCGTCCGGGCGGAAGGCCGAGGAGGTCTGTCCGACCGAGCCCGCCGTGTTCGCCTGGGCGGCCAACCTCGGCACGTTCGACTTCCATCCGTGGCCGGTGCGCCGTGACGACGTCGATCATCCCGACGAGCTCCGCGTCGACGTCGACCCGCCGGACGAGGCCGGGTTCGCCGACGCCGTCGCGGTGGCCGGGGTGGTGCGCGAGGTGCTGGCGGAAGCCGGGCTCACCGGCTACCCGAAGACCTCGGGCGGGCGCGGGGTGCACGTGCTGGTGCGCATCCGGCCGGAGTGGGACTTCGTCGCGGTGCGGCACGCGGTGATCGCGCTCGGGCGGGAGGTCGAGCGGCGGATCCCGGAGCGGGCGACCGTCGCGTGGTGGAAGGAGGAGCGCGGCGGGCGGGTGTTCCTCGACTACAACCAGGCCGCCCGTGACCGCACGGTCGCCTCGTCGTGGTCGGTGCGGGGCACCCGGCGCGCGACCGTGTCGACGCCGCTGACCTGGGACCTGCTGGGCGAGGTGCATCCCGACGACTTCGACGTCCTGACGATCCCGGACTTCCTCGCCGGGCACGGGGATCTGCACGCGCCGATGGACGAGCGGGCGTTCGGCATCGAGACGCTGCTGGAGTGGTACGCCCGTGACGAGCGGGATCACGGCCTCGGTGACATGCCGTATCCGCCGGACTACCCGAAGATGCCGGGCGAACCGAAGCGGGTCCAGCCCAGCAGGGCCCGATCGTAGTGACGGTGTGATCGCACTGTGTCTCGGACGGCTGTGACGAGCGAAAAGGGGGCGTAACGTCCTGGCCCTGACCGGCGACCTTCCCCGGACCGGGGCTGGGGAGCGAGCAGGAGGGAGGGCCTTACGTGGACGACTTGATCGCGTTTCTCGCGGCACGTGTCGGGCAGCGTCAGGCGCTGATCATGCAGGCGGTCAACAAGGCCCAGGCGGGCGAGCCGCTCAGCAGGGGCGAGACGAGAGTCGTTGTCGAGCAACGGATCCGCGCGTTGTCCGATATGGAGCTCGACGTCGTCAACCAGATGATCAACGAGGTCGAGGCCACGCGCCGCATCCTGCTCGCCCACCGCACGACGGTCTCCGAGAAGGTCCCCGGCTTTCCGCTGTACGGCAGCGAATACTGGTGTGAAACCTGCCACGTGCCCGGTGACGAGGCGGGCTCCAACTGGTGTACCACGCTGCGTCTCCTCGCCCTGCCCTACGCCGATCACCCCGACTACAGCGAACGGTGGCGGCCCTGACGGGAATCCGGGCGCGCCGATGGCGTTGAACCCGGTGTGAGCGCATCGCCTGCCCGGCTTTCCGTGTTGGACCGTTCGCCGATCCGCCGCGACACCAGCGGTGCGACGGCGCTGCGGGAGACGGTCGCCTTCGCGCGGGAGGCCGAAACGCTGGGATACCACCGGTTCTGGGTGTCCGAGCACCACAGCGTGCCCGGGGTCGCCGGCTCGGCGCCGACCGTGCTCGCCGCCGCGGTGGCGTCCGCGACCTCGCGGATCCGCGTCGGCACCGGCGGCGTGATGCTGCCGAACCACCGTCCGCTCGTCGTCGCCGAACAGTTCGGGGTGCTGGAGTCGTTGTTCCCCGGCCGGATCGACATGGGGCTCGGG
This sequence comes from Amycolatopsis sp. NPDC058986, assembly GCF_042741125.1. Classification (NCBI taxonomy): domain Bacteria; kingdom Bacillati; phylum Actinomycetota; class Actinomycetes; order Pseudonocardiales; family Pseudonocardiaceae; genus Amycolatopsis; species Amycolatopsis sp. NPDC058986. The sequence goes on from NZ_JBHYJW010000051.1 coordinate 66,253, forward strand.
CGTTCGGTCGGGTTCACCGACGGCGTCCGCCGCGCACTCGGGCACGGCAAGGAGGACGCGGCGGATTTCGGCGACCGGGTACGGGAGCTGCTGGGGTTCTTCGGCGGCGCGCAGACGGCGTATCCCGGGGTGCACGCGATCCCGGCCGAGGGGCTGCGCGTGCCGCCGTTCGTGCTGGCGACGGGCGCCGGGGCGGACCTCGCCGCGGAACTGGGTCTGCCACTGGTGATCGGCCAGATCCGGGGCGAGGCCGCGATGATCGAGGCGATCACGCGGTACCGGGACGGGTTCCGCCCCTCGGTTTTCGCGCCCGCGCCGTACGTCGTGGTCTCGACCGCGGTGGCGGTGGCCGACACAGCTCCGGCGGCCCGGCGGTTGCTCGTCCCCGAGGCATGGTCGACGGTTTATTCGCGCAGCCACGGCGTTTTCCCGCCGCTGTCCCCACCGGACGAGATCCTCGCGCTCCCGATGACCGCCCGCGAACGCGACCGCCTCGAGGCGGCACTGGACGCCCAGATCCACGGCACCGCCCCCGAAGTCCTCTCCCGCCTGTCGGCGCTGGCCGCCCGCACCGGCGCCGACGAATTCCTCTTCACCACCGCCACCCACGACCCCGCCGACCGCCTCGCCACCTACCGCGCCCTCGCCCCAGCACACGAGTTCTCCGCCTGATCACGCGAGTTCTCCGTCCAATCACGCGAGCCGACTCTCTGGGTACGTGAGTCGTCCAGCTGGGTACGTGAGTCGTCTGTCCGGGTACGCGAGTTCGCCGCAAAAGACTGGCCCGGCCCTGCCCCGGGTTGCTATTGTCGCGCCATGACTGCCGGGTCGGCCGAGAGCCGTGAGCAGACGGGTCACCCGGCCACGCGGTGACCTCCGGGCGGGCGCGTGGCCCGCCGCCTCCTTGTGCGCGTTTCCGCGGAACGTGCCGGGAAGGGAGGTGAATCGTATGCCCGGTCAGGAAAACGTCCCATTGCCGAGGTGGCGCGAGTTCGTGTCGGCGCACGCCGGCGGAGGAGCGCTCGACGGCGTGGTGACCAAGGTGGTGCCGTTCGGCGCCTTCGTCGAAGTGGCCGACGGGATCGAAGGTCTGCTGCCGCACACGTTCGGTGCCGACGTCCCCGTGCCCGGCGCCGAGATTTCGGTGCGAATCAACCAGCTCGACGTCGAACGCCGTCGCATGAGCCTGGTGCTGGCGTGACGCCGTGACGGGGTGAGGCAGGACGCCCTGCCTCACCCCGTTGGATGTCCACAGTGGACGTTTCAGCCGAGGGCGAGCGGGATTTTTGTTGCCAGCTCGCCCAGTTCGGCCTTCTCCGCGTCGGTCGCGGATCGACGTCCGGTGCCGATCAGCAACGCGTCCGTGTCGGAGAAAGACGCGGGGAACGCCCCGCCCGCGATCTTCTCCAGCATTTCGCGCGTGCGGGCGAGGCTTTCGGCGGGCGGCCCCGGTACGTGCGGGAGATGGGCGACGAGGTCGAGGTGGTGCAGCGTCCATTCCAGGACGTACGCGGAAAGGTAGTCGCCCGTCGTGAGCACCATGTCCTGGGTGCCGACCCGGACGCCGGGGTCGGCGAGTTCGGCGGCGCGCCCGGCGGCGGCGCCGACGTCGTCGAGGTGGAACTTGAGCAGTGCGGGGTCCTCGTACGCGGCGGCGAGGCGGACGATCAGCGCGTCGAGCGGGTCGTCGCCGGTCGGCGCCGTTTCGGCGACCTTCCAGTAGGTGACCGCGTCGTCGGTCGGCGCGGCTTCGGCGGGGGTGACGAGGGTGATCAGGACGTCCTGCGCGTCGATGATCAGGTGACACGCCAGGTCCCGCACGAGCCAGCCGGTGCAGCCCGACGGCTGCTCGAAGTCCTTGTCGGAAAGGTCGGCGACCGCTGTGCGCAACGCGGTCCACGAGCGTGAGAAGAGATCCACGGCGGAAAGTTAGCAGCGCGCGGCATCCGTGGGCGACCGATTTCGCCCTTTCCGCCGGTGTCGAAAAGCCAGGAACTCGCGTGATCAGACACGGAACTCGCGTGATTGGAGGCGTATCTCGCGTGATCGGACGGAGAACTCGCGTGATCGGACGGAGAACTCGCGTGATCTACAGGCGTAACAGGAGGTGGGTGAGGAGGCGTTCGGTGGGGTCGGTGAAGGAGAGGCCGGAGACTTCGGCGGCTCGGCGGACGCGGTAGCGGACCGTGTTGGGGTGGATGTTCAGTGCGCGGGCGGCGGCGCGAACGTCGCCGAAGGCGTCGAGGTAGGCGAGGACTGCGGGGACGAGGATGCCGCCGTGGTCGGCGTCGTGCGCGAGGAGCTCGGCCAGGCGCGGATCGCGGATGCGTGGCTGCTCGGCGAGGAACGCCAGGATCTCCGAGAGCAGAACCTCGGCGCGGACGTCGGCCAGCGAGGCGACGTCGGAATCCCAGTGCCCCCGCGCCATCGTCGCCAATACCCGGTCGGCGTCGCCACGGGACGCCGCCGCGTCGGACAGCCGGGGTACCACGCCACCCAGCGCGGCCCGCACGCCGACGTCGAGATGACGCCGCGCCGCGGCCACGATTTCCTTGGCCAGCGCGACAATCCGGCCTTCGGCGTGCTCGGTGACGTCGGGGAGATCCGGCAGCAGCGCGTACACGCGGCTGCCGATGACGCTCACCAGCGCGCTGCGCCGGTACGCCGCGGTGTGCACGGCGATCAGGTGCACCAGTTCCGCGCGGTGCAGCTGCCGGTCGGCCTGCGTCCGCTCGCCGGTGAGCGCGAACGCCACCACGACCGCGGGCCGGGCGGGATCGGCGCCGATGTCGTCGGCGACGGAGTCCGCGTCGAGCCGTCCGTCGAGCAGGCTGGCGAGCAGGTCCTCCCGCAGCCGCAGCTCCGGCGTCGGCAACGTCCGCGCGCGGATCAGCCGGGGCGCCAGCGTCCGGCTCGCGCCGAGCAACGCCACCTCGGCCTGCTCGGTCAGCGGCGCCGCGCCCTCCTGGACCCAGATCGTGCCGAGCGGCTGCGAGCCGGCGTGCACGCCCGCCGCGATCCGCCGCCGGATCCCGAGCTCGGGCCGCTCGTCGATCCGGACGATGCCCTCACCGGCACGTAACCGCTGGTAGACGCCCCATTCGCGGAGCATCGCGAGATAGCGTTCGGGGCCCTCGCGCCCGAGGATCGACAACCGCCGCAATTCGTCGACCTCGTCCGAAGACCGCGAATAGGCGAGCACCCGGCTCGCGGTGTCCTCGATGCTCACCAGCCCGCCGGTCAACGTCGCGATCGTCTGCGCGAGGGAGAACAGATCGCCCAGCACCTCGCCGCTTTCCGCCTCACCGCCCGCGCGCGCCGTGTCGACGACGCCGCGTGCCAGCGCCTCGACCTGCTCCCAGCGCGCCTCGTTCCCGACGGCCAGCAGCGCGACGCCCGCGTCGGCCGCGATCCCTTCCGCCGCACCGGGTTCGCCCTTGATCGCGACCGCGGCCGCCCCGCCGCGCCCGGCCGCGCGGATCGCCGCCCCGGCCGCCCGGCCCCTCGCGCCGATCACCAGTGCGAGGTCGCCGGGGTGGGCCTCGGGCGGGTCCTCGGGGTCGAGGATGACGACGTCCTCGACGGGTACCCCCAGGCCACGAGGCGCGACCAGTACCCGGACGAGTGGCTCACCGAGCGTGGCCAGCACGTGGCGTAGCGAGGTTCCCGTGGTCATTCGCCATCTTTCTCCATCCATGCCCCCGCCGCCACCCTCAACGGAGACGCTCCGCGTCCGGCTTTCATTCCATCGGACAAGGTCATCACCCCGATTCTATCCGTTCGGACAAACCGTTGGGCCGTCCGTGGGGTTACCGTTCGGGGCAGAGAGACCCTCACCCGTCGTTGTGGAGGAGCCGCCGTGGACGCCGTGACCCAGACCCCCGCCCCGAAGAACGAGCCGGTGCTGACGTACGCACCGGGCAGCGCTGAGCGCGCCGAACTCGAGGGTGCGCTCAAGCGGCTGGGCGAGGCTGATCCTGTCGACATCACCGCCACCATCGGTGGCAAGCAGCGCGCCGGCGGCGGCGAGAAGATCGACGTCGTCCAGCCGCACAACCACCGGTCGGTGCTGGGCGTGATCCACGGCGCCACCCAGCAGGACGCCGCCGACGCCGTCGCCGCGGCCACCGAGGCCGCCCCGGCCTGGCGCGCGCTGTCCTACGACGACCGCGCGGCCATCCTGCTGCGCGCCGCCGACCTGCTGACCGGCCCGTGGCGCGCCACCCTCAACGCCGCCACCATGCTGGGCCAGTCCAAGACCGCGACCCAGGCCGAGATCGACTCCGCCTGCGAGCTCGCCGACTTCTGGCGCTTCAACGTCGACTACGGCCGCCGCGTGCTGGCCGAGCAGCCGAACAGCTCGCCCGGCGTGTGGAACCGGATGGAGCACCGCCCGCTGGAGGGCTTCGTCTACGCGATCACGCCGTTCAACTTCACCGCCATCGCCGGCAACCTGCCGACCGCGCCCGCGCTGATGGGCAACACGGTCGTCTGGAAGCCGTCGCCGACGCAGAGCTTCGCCGCGCAGCTGACCATGCGGCTGCTGGAAGAGGCGGGCATGCCGCCGGGCGTGATCAACCTGCTGCCCGGTCACGGCAAGGTCGTTTCCGAGGTGGCGCTGACCCACCGCGACCTGGCGGGCATCCACTTCACCGGCTCCACCCCGACGTTCCAGCACCTGTGGGGCACCGTCGGCGCGAACATCGCCGGTTACCGGAGCTACCCGCGCCTGGTCGGCGAGACCGGCGGCAAGGACTTCATCGTCGCGCACCCGTCGGCCGACATCGACGTGCTGCGCACCGCGCTGGTCCGCGGCGCCTTCGAGTACCAGGGCCAGAAGTGCTCCGCCGCGTCGCGCGCCTACATCCCGCGCAGCGTCTGGACGCAGCTCAAGGACGGCCTGGTCGCCGAGACCGAGGCGCTGAGCTACGGCGACGTCACCGACCTGAGCCACTTCGGTGGCGCGGTGATCGACCGCCGCGCGTTCGACAAGCACGCCGCGGTGTTCGAGCGGGTCAAGGGCGACGCCGAGGTGGAGATCCTCACCGGCGGCACCGCGGACGACAGCACCGGCTTCTTCGTCCAGCCGACGATCCTGGTCTCGGACAACCCGAAGCACGACATCTTCCGCACCGAGTACTTCGGGCCGATCCTGTCGATCCACGTGTACGAGGACAACCAGTTCGACGACGTCCTCAAGCTGGTCGACGAGACCGCGGTCTACGCGCTGACCGGCGCGATCATCGCGAACGACCGCACCGCGGTGGCGAAGGCGTCCGAGGCGCTGCGGTTCGCCGCGGGCAACTTCTACGTCAACGACAAGCCGACCGGCGCCGTCGTCGGTCAGCAGCCGTTCGGTGGTGGCCGCGCCTCGGGCACCAACGACAAGGCGGGCTCGATCTTCAACCTGCTCCGCTGGACGAGCACTCGCTCGGTCAAGGAGACCTTCGTCCCGCCGACCAGCGTCCCGTACCCCCACCAGGGCTGAGTTCCCCAGTCCCTCGTCTCCCGGGAGATCCCCATGTTGCGAGCCTCTCTCCTCGCCGCCGCCCGATCGCGGCGGATGCGTTCGCTGGTCGAAGCGGTGCCCGCCACGCGATCCGTGGTGCGCCGCTTCGTCGCCGGTGCCGAAACCGCCGACGCGGTGCGGGTGGCCAGGGAACTGGCCGCCGACGGCCGGAAGATCACCCTCGACCACCTCGGCGAGGACACCACCGACGCCGCGCAGGCCTCGGCCACCGTCCGTGCCTACGAAACGCTGCTGAACGCGCTGGGCGCGGACGGCCTCGCCGACGGCGCGGACGTCTCGGTGAAGCTGTCGGCGGTCGGCCAGTTCCTGCCGTCGAACGGCGAGGACGTCGCGCTGGAGAACGCCCGCAAGATCTGCGCGGCGGCCGACGCGGTGGGCGCCACGGTCACCCTGGACATGGAGGACCACACCACCACGGACTCGACGCTCGGCATCCTCAAGGAGCTGCGTGCCGAGTACCCGTGGGTGGGCGCGGTGCTGCAGGCCTACCTGCACCGCACCGAGCAGGACTGCCGCGAGCTGTCGGGCCCGGGTTCGCGGGTGCGGCTGTGCAAGGGCGCCTACGCGGAGCCGGAGGCCGTGGCGTTCCAGGACAAGTCCGAAGTGGACAAGTCCTATGTGCGCTGCCTGCGGATCCTCATGGCGGGCAAGGGCTATCCGATGATCGCCTCGCACGACCCGCGCATGATCGCCATCGCGGCGAAGCTCGCGGCGGACAACGGGCGCGGGCCGGGCGACCACGAGTTCCAGATGCTGTACGGCATCCGGCCCGAGGAGCAGCGGCGGATCGCCGGCGAGGGGGACACCATGCGCGTGTACGTTCCCTACGGCGACGAGTGGTACGGCTACTTCATGCGCCGTCTGGCCGAGCGTCCGGCGAACCTGACGTTCTTCCTGCGCGGCCTCGCCACGAAGAGCTGAGGAAGAGGTCCGTCAAGGCCGTCCCGTGATCGCCCGCCCAGGAGCCGGGCAGGGCGAAGCACCCCTCGCGGGCGGTCTTGACGGCTCTGGGGCCCCAGTTCTCGGCTCCCGGCGGAACCGGGCGGTCCGCCGGGAGCCGAAGGTCCGTGAATGCCACATGGAGAGACTCACAGTCCCTCGA
>NZ_JBHYJW010000052.1:0-29874 GCF_042741125.1 Amycolatopsis sp. NPDC058986
TGCACATCCGCACCCTGCCGATGATGCTCCAAACTCGTCACCGCCTGCGGAGCCCCCGTCTCCACCGTCTCCTCCGCACCCTCCTGCACCACCTCCCGCGCAAGCCACCACTTATCCCGCACCTTCGTCTTCGCCGCATCAAAAACACCCTTCAACGTATCCGCGAGCAACCTCGACTGGACCGCCGACTCCTCCACAACCTTCGTAAACGCCCTATTCCCAGCCACCACCAACCCAGGAACACCCAACGCATCACCCGTCACCACCGCGATAAAAATATCCATCGCAAAAATCGACAGAACAAGCCACCCCTCATAAACAGACTCCTCCCCATTCACCCCCAACTGCGCCGACTGAAAACCCGTATACCGAGCCATCGCCGCCTGCCCCGGAACCCCATCCACCACCCCCCGAACATGATCCGCGAACGCCCGCGCAGTACCCCCACTAACATTACTCAAAACACCAGCAGAAAGACCATCAACATCAGCCACAGCCCCCAACAACGAATTCGCATGCTCCTCCAACCGAGCCTGCAACGCATACATATCACCCGGCTTCACCTGCGGCAACTGCTGACCCGTCGCCACATACATCATCGACTCATAAATAGGCCCCCAAAAAGGATCATCCGGTATATCAAAAACACCCATGACTCACACAACCAGCCACAAACCGCGCCAGCACATCAGCTAACGTCTCCTCGAGCAAAAAATCCGGCGCGACCGGGCGTACCGACCGAGCGGTCGGCAGCGGAAGCCACGGACTCCTTCACCGCGCCGGCCAGCAGCCGTACCGAGTTCGGCGCACCGGGGTTGAGCAACACGTCGACCCCCTCGTCGGGCAGGGCCTCGGCGAGCTCGGCCATGGTGACCTCCAGCCAGCTCGCGACGCGCACCCTGGCCCGGTGTGCGGGCGCGGTGGTCACCAACACCGACGGCCGGCCGTCCGGCGCGGGTGCCACCACCGGAGTTCCGTCCGCGTCCAGTCCGACTCCATAGACGATCTGGGGCAGCGTCTTCAGCAGCTCGTCACTGTCGACCTTGCCACTCACCGTCAAATGCAACGCGGCGTCCACCGGGTCGGTCGGCAGATTCGGTTCGGACGGCACGTACCGCGGGTTGGCGTGGAACAGCCCGGTCACCCCGTCGTCGTCGACGTACCAGCCGCCGACCACTGCCGCGATCGGCGGCTCGGCGTCCTTCTCGACCGGTTTCCAGGACGGATCGACCATGAAGACCCAGTGGCTGGACAGGTCCTCAGCCTGCGACGGCTTCCCCGCCGCCTGTTCGGCCTGACCCGGCTCCCCGGGTTGGTCTCCGGCCTCGACCGGTTCCCCGCTGTCCTGCGGATCGGTGGACAGCTCGACGTCCACCACCCGCCGCCCCGCAGAGTCCTTCGTCGGCATGTCATTCTCCCTAGCAGTATCGAAACCGCCCCATGCTGTGAAGGCCTCCTTCACAGCGCTCAACGCTGTGAAGGAGGCCTTCACGGCACGTCGGGGACGGATGGCGCGTTCGTTCCGCTCGCCGGATCAGGGTTTTCCCTTTTTCCTGTCCTCCCGGCGTATCCCACGGATCTCGTCATCCGTGAAGCGTGTGTACGGAAGGTCGACTATTTGGTACTCGGTCACCCTGCCCTCGGAGTCGACGGTCCGGGGGCGCCCAGCCACGAACCCCGCGTTGCCATAGACCCCGATGATGCCGCGATCGTCCATTTCGGCCGAGGTGCTAAACCCAAGTTCATTCCTCGCAAAATAGGATACGTTCTCCGGATAGCCGTGTTGGAAATTTCTGCTCGGGCGACCAATTGAAGCCAAGTATTCCTTGGCGAATTCACCACTACCGACCCAACAGGCGATATGCGCAAACGAGCCGCCCGGGTTTGAGTTATAAACTTCTTGGAAAACCCAGGAAGCGCGCTGGACGTCAGCGAAGCTTTCACCACCCACCGTCACCGGGTATTCATCGGTCAACTTCCGTAAACCACCGTCAGTGGCCATGCTCCACGCCCCCGGCGGCAAGGTCATCGCGGCTCTATCAGGCTCACCATGGTAATCGAGGAGTGACGGGCCCCGGCCTCTATTCATCCTGAACAGGTAGTCCGTCGCCCACGGCGCTTCCACCTGAGCCCCGCGACGCATCTTTAAGAACGCTTCACAGGCAGACTCACCCGGCATGGTTCGCACAACCTTGTCGATCTGTGGAATCCGACCCGCGAAACCGCGCGCCATGGCCTCGCCATCCTGGCCAGTCACAAATGAGACGCCAATGACAGCTGCGTAATATGCCCCCACATGATCCTTACGCCAACCATAAATACGTTGCTGATAGGGAGTCCGGGCATCGAAATAGATCTTCTGAGTGCCCGCGAACCCGGCTACCCACCCGGGAGGCGGTTCGACACGGATCCGCGGACCGCTTGTCGGCGACGGAATGTCGTTGCCGTAGTCTCCCTGCCCATAGTGCTGGGACTGCGAGGAACTCTGGAAGGGCTCCCCTTGCGGCGGCCCCCACTGCGACTGCTGCGGCGGCGCCCACTGCGACTGCTGCGGCGACCCCCACTGCGACTCCGCCCAGCCCTGGGACTGCGGGAAGGCGAAATTCCCTTGGTCACCATCCGACTGACCCTGCGCTTGAGCAGAATTCAGTTCGGCGTCGTATGCCCGCCTCCGATCTGGGTCGATCAGCGTCTCATACGCTGCTCCGACGCTCTTGAAATTTGCTGCCGCCTCCTCCCGCTTTTCTTCGGGGTTCTTGTCCGGGTGGTACTTCAAGGCCAGTTTCCGGTACGCCTGCTTGATAAGTTCCGCATCGGCAGACTGGTCGACGCCAAGGCGCTGGTAAAGATTCGCCGAATCCGGCTTCGCATCCGAGATGTTCCACCCCGGCCCCGCCGGCTGCGGCTCCGCCTCCGGCTGCTGCTGCTGCGGCTGCGGCTGCGCCTCCTGGCCCTCCGGCCGCAGCGAGAACTTCTCCCCGGAACCCGGCCCTCCATACGGAGCCCGAGGCCGATCACCACCCGTCGCTCCCGACCCCGCCGAAGGCCCCGGCTCCGGACGAACCGGCCCCTTACCCTTCCCCGAAGGGTCCTCGGCCTGCTGCGGCTTCACCGGCTCCGGCCCCGCCTCGGGCTCCACCTTCGACTCGGACTGCTGCGACGACTGGTCCTCGACCCGAGCGATATCGCGTAGCTCCTCATCGTTGAACCGCGTGCGTACGTTGTCGAAAGTACTAAACGGGTATTTCTCCACCTTCGTATTTACGTTGAAGAGCGCACCGATGCTTCCAGCCGGGACGCTCCGCGTCTCCCGGGTGCGCTCGTACGTCACCCAACCCTTGTTGTCCGGAACACCGATACGAAAACCCTCGCTGATCTCCGCCTTGGTCCGAGGTGCGTGTACCGTTGCACGTTTTATCGTCCGGCCCACGATCGGCTCCTCAAGCATCAATCGGGTCAGCTCCCGAGCAAAGTTTCTCATGACCGAAGCCGATTTCGAGCTGCTGTCGGCAGCAATCCGGACACCGGAGACGAGGAGGAGCACCTCCGGTGGATCATTCCGCGATCCCGCTCGACCGAGGAGGTTCCGATACGCATCCCGAAAAGACTTGGAACCGTGCACCATCCGCGCTGCCGAGCCCGCATCGAGGTACGCCGTCTTCTCTTTGCGGGGATCCCACATCTCGAACTCGTTACGGTCCGGGTCGAGGTGCAGCGACGTCACGATCACATCGTTGAACCCCAGGGGCACCAGTCTTGCCGGGTTGGCCAAGCCGGCTTCCGCATGGGTGACCGTTTCCCCAGGAGCGGTACGGAGAACTTGGCCAGTAGTGTGCAGTTCGTCCACCACCCTTCGCAGATTCATGGTCAGGCCACTCTTGGTGTTGTGCAGTCCGAATCCGGCAGTCCCGCGACGCTCGCCCTGGCGGAGGACAAAAGTACTACGCCCCTCAGTACTCTGCACCTCGCCCGGTTCCATGGGTATCTTCCGACCCTTGTGATCCGTGCGTAAAAGCGAAGCGTTCCCTCGCGGCATGCCAACCTCGAGGTTCGGGTCCAACGGCACGCCGGCCATCGGCGTCGAACCCAAATCCGCCAGCGGAATGTAGCCATGCACATTGTGCGGCCCGATCTCCGGAACCACACCCCCATGCACATCCGCCGACATCAAACGCGGACGACCAGCACCATCCACCGACCGCCGAACCAACACCACATGCCCCACCGAAGCACCCTCCTCCAGAAGAACAACCCCACCCCACACCACACCCTCATACCCAGGCACCACACCCCCAGCACCACCCAAATGCGCCACCACCTGCTCATGCTTCGCCTCCACCATAACCGCCTCCGACACACCCAACTCCACCGCCAACCACGACAACGGCTGCGGCCCACCCGAGGCAGCAGGAATCGCATCACCCACACTCCACACGTAACCCGAACGATTACGCTTCAACGTCCGCACCGCCGCCACCAACGACTGCGGACAATTCGCGCTATGCCCCTCCACCCCAGCCACATGCCGCGGAGCATTCACCCCCCACAACTCCGGAAAACGCCCCAAAAACTCCACATTCTCCGGAGCAAGAAAAAGATCCAGCCTCTCCGGCGGATTCTGCGCATACCCAGCCAACCGCGCCGCCAAACCGCGGCGACCCTCCTCAAGGATCGCATTATAGTCCTGCCGATCCAGAACAACAAATTCCGTATAAGCGTCCGGCGGTTCATTCCGCACATCACGGACCAACTTCTCAGCAAAGTCCTCGTCGTCCAGAACAGATTCCGTATCAGTGTCCAACGCCTCAGCATCCCCGTCACCGATACCAAGCCGCGCAACCAAATCCTCCGCAGTATCCGAATCAAGCACAACCCGCCCCACCCGGAAGGATCCAGTCGCCGGCACCTCGGGATTGTGGGGCCCAGGCTCAAACGGAAGCTCCACACTATCCCGCATCTCACGCAAATACTCCCGGGCAACCCGAGCAACCTGATCCCTGGCATCCTCCAGGTCGATGCCGTACCGCTCAGCCAGCTTTTCCGGCGAAGTCCACTCACCCTGCTCCAGCGCATCCCAAGCCTCCACTCGTGCTGTAGTGAGGCTATTTCTAGGCGCACCTTCCAACAGCTCAGCTATGCGCGTGTCAATTCCGAAATAGAGGCTCATTGATTCAGCGGGGTACATCCGGCTAGTTCCGAGAATGGCCGCTTTGTGCTTCATACGGCGGGCCCAGCCAAGGGTCTGGCCGAATCGTGCGACCACCTCGTCGTCAGCCAGAGCGGACCTGCTCAGCCAATTTTTGATCCGGTATTCCATCCAAAGGTCTTTGGCGGAATCCTGCAGGTACCCGATTGCGGCCAGCTCGATCTGTGCGAGAGCCCGGGACTCGTCCACTCCATACTTCGCGGCCAATCGGGCGACCGTGTAAGGGTCGCGCCGGATCGCCGCGTCCCGCACGTCCGCCCGCATGACGGCATCAATACGTCGATCCACCACCTCAAGACCGACCCCATACCGCCGGGCCACCGACGCCACATCAACCGACTCCCCACGACCACGCGCCGCCCACACCTCCCCCAACACCACAGCCACCACAGCCTCCTCAGCCACAGCAACATCAACACCAAACTCCACCGCAAGCCCCTCAACACCATGCGGCGACCCACCACGCACCAGATCCTGCATCACCACCGAAAGCTGATCAGCACACCACGCCTCAGTCATCCCATACTTCGCCGCAAGCTCCGCAACCGTAAACGGCTCCCCACGACCAACCCCGGCCAGCACATCAGCCCGCACGGCCTCCGCCACCAACTCCGACACCCGCTTGGGAGGCACCGCACCAAACTGTCCTCCCAGCCCCGAGTGGAGGTGCACCCCCAAGTGCCTCCGCCCGGCGGCACCCTCGCGAAGCATAAAACCGACGATCGCGGTCTCGATCCGCTTGATCCCCCAATCCGAATCCTTTCCGTACATCTCGCCGAGAACGTCCGGTGTGATCGGATCGACGTGCTTCGGCCAGTCCATGGCCGTCAGCTCCGCGGCGGTGTCGATCAGGACGCCGACTTCCTCGGCGCCGATCCCCAGGTCTTTGACGATTGCGTCGACCGAGAGCCTGCGCGAAGCCCGGCCAGACACCAGAGCGTGGACCAGGACCGCCCCCACATCGAAAAGTGCCCGCTCGCGCGAAAGACCAGTTCGTTTCATCACCTCGTGAAGGTGCGAATCTTGGCCTAAAGACTCGCGAAGGTGCGGATCTTGGCCTAAAGACAGGTCCCCGGTCCTGCCAACGCCTAGCGTGAGAATCCGGTTGCGCACGGCTCGTACAGCCGCGAGGTGATCCGGAGCATTTTCGGGACGGAGATGGAACTCGACCGTCTTGCCGCTGATGCCGTACCGCTCGGCCATCTGGGCAGTGGTGAACCGACCACTCTGCGCATCCGCACGCACCTGCTCACCGATCAGATCGGATGCCCACCTCCGGCTTTTGCCGTATCGCCTGCCCAGCTTCTCGGGGCTGTGGGGACCGTCCGTCGTACTGATCTCGGCCATCGCAGCGGCCTTGATCTCGTACTCGGCCACCACCTCCATGACTGCGAAATCCCGGGCGAGTTCGGCCGCGGTGAAGGGAGGCTGGTCCGGGTCCGGGTGCTTGCTTGCGCGCTCCCGCACCGTGGCGACAATCGCAGCGCTGATCGCTTTCCGGGCTGTCTCCCGCCTGAGATTCGCTGGCACGCCATCCAGCCCCTCGTCGGCAAGCAAGTTGAGGGGGAGGGGTGCGTCGTTCTCCGCAGCGCGACGGACAATAGGAATGAGAGCGGCTACTAACTGCTTAATAGCCGCCTCGACCTGAGGCTGTGCCTGCTCACGGGAAGCCCCGGCCCGAGACCCCGGTGCAGAAGTTTCGGCGGAATTCCGGTGGCGCCCCAGCATTCGATTGACCAAGCCGCGACCGGGTGCCCCGACCTCGAGGTCCGGGTTCAGCGGCTCGCCGTCCATCGGCGTCGAACCCAAATCCGCCAGCGGAATGTAGCCATGCACATTGTGCGGCCCGATCTCCGGAACCACACCCCTATGCACATCCGCCGGCGTCAGAACCGTACGACCAGCACCATCCACCGCCCGCCGCACCAACACCACATGCCCCACCGAAGCACCCTCCTCCAGAAGAACAACCCCACCCCACACCACACCCTCATACCCAGGCACCACACCCCCAGCACCACCCAAATGCGCCACCACCTGATTATGCTTCGCCTCCACCATAACCGCCTCCGTCACACCCAACTCCACCGCCAACCACGACAACGGCTGCGGCCCACCCGAGGCAGCAGGAATCGCATCACCCACACTCCACACGTAACCCGAACGATTACGCTTCAACGTCCGCACCGCCGCCACCAACGACTGCGGACAATTCGCGTTATGCCCCTCCACCCCAGCCACATGCCGCGGAGCATTCACCCTCCACAACTCCGGAAAACGCCCCAAAAACTCCACATTCTCCGGAGCAAGAAAAAGATCCAGCCTTTCCGGCGGATTCTGCGCATACCCAGCCAACCGCGCCGCCAAACCTACGCGGCCCTCCTCAAGGTTCGCATTATAGTCCTGCTCATCCAGAACAAATTCCGTATAAGCGTCCGGCGGTTCATTCCGCACCTCACGGACCAACTTCTCAGCAAGGTTCGTAATATAGTCCTCGTCGTCCAGATCAGATTCCGTATCAGTGTCCAGCGGCTCATCCACCTCATGACGGCCCAACGCCTCAGCATCCCCGTCACCGATACCAAGCCGCGCAACCAAATCCTCCGCAGTATCCGAATCAATCACACCCCGCCCCACCCGGAAGAATGCAAGCGCCGGAGCCTCGGGATCGTGGGGCCCCGGCTCAAACGGAAGCTCCATACTTCCCCGCGCCACACGCAAATACTCACGAGCAACCCGAGCAACCTGATCCCTGGCATCCTCCAGGTCGATGTCGTACCGCTCAGCCAGCTTCGCCGACGTGATGGGCTCACCTAGCCCGAGAGCGTCCCAAGCGTCCATTCGCGCTGCGGCATGAATGACTTCAGCCGACCACCGCTCGACATCACCAGGCCCCCACGCCGTCACCTCGGCGGGGGTATCCGGCCGCCGCTGCGGATAGGGTTTGAACAGGTCAAACAGCTGCTGCCTGGTATAAGGCTGAGAGCGCATTGCCGCCTCGCGCACGAGGGGCAGAATGGCTTCCTTTGTCACATAAGGAATGTCATCCGTGTTGATCGCGTAACGGTCTTGAGCGTATTCGTAGGTGATCGGCCGACCCGTACGCCCCACTGCCCTGATGGCTTCGGCAGCAGCCCTACGCTTGATACCCAGAGACCACGCATCACCCTGTCCGAACCGCTCGGTCACCTGAGCCGTCGTCAAGCCGTCCCCTGCCCGTGCCGCATCGTGCACATGCGCCAGTGCGGCGGCCTCGATCTGCGCGAGAGCCCGGGACTCGTCCACCTCATACTTCTCGGCCAATTGGGCGACTGTGTAAGGGTCGCGCCGGATCGCCGCGTCACGCACGTCCGCCCGCATAACGGCATCAATACGCCGATCCACCACCTCACGACCGATCCCATACCGCCGGGCAACCGACGCCACATCAACCGACTCCTCACGAGCACGCGCAGCCCGCACCTCCCCCAACACCACAGCAACCACAGCCTCCTCAGCCACAGCAACATCAACACCGAACTCCGCCGCAAGCACACCAACACCACGCGGCCCACCATCCACCACCCCCGCACGCACCACACCCTGCATCACCACCGAAATCTGATCAGCACACCACGCCTCCGGCATCCCATACTTCGCCGCAAGCTCCGCAACCGTAAACGGCTCCCCACGACCAACCCCCACCCGCACATCAGCCCGCACGGCCTCCGCCACCAGCTCCGGACGCCGCACGTCCCTTAGCCCCAACCTCCTGGTCGAGAGGGTCACGTGCAGGTGTTCGGCCACGTGCTTCCCACCCACGGCGGCTTTACGAAGAAGTTGCTGAACAATCGCGGACTCCATCCGCTTGCTGCCCCACGCTGAATCCTTGCGGTACTCCGCGCCGAGGCTTTCCGGGGTGGGCGGATTACGCACCAGCGCCCTCTTCAGAATCTCGAATTCAGCCTCGGTGTCGATCAGAACCTCGGCTTCCGCCAGCCGGATTCCGAACTTCTCGGCGAGCTCTGCCGCGGAATTTTGCCGGCCGAATCGATTGTTGATCAGGTTCTCCGCTACCACGAAGAGCGCCTGATCACGCGGGAGTCCCGTTTGACTCATCACGACGTCAAGGCGCGGCGGAGTTCCCGGTTCGATGTCAAGAGCCCCGATCTCACCGCCACCCTTGGTCGGCTTGAGGATGCCTCCCGCCTTCAGCGATTTTTCGGTGAGGATCCAGTCTCGTACCGTGCGCACGTCGGCCAAGCCGTCCGGATCGTTCTCGGTACGAATATGGAACTCGACCGCGCGAGGGCTGATACCGAACCGCTCGGCCAGCGCGTCAATGGTGAACCGACTGGCGTCGGTACGCACCTGCTTCCCGATAAGCTCGAACGCCCGCCGCCGGCTCAGGCCGTACTGAACGGCCAAACCATCCGGACTGTGCTTGACACGCGGGACCTGGAGTTTAGCCAGCGCGGCGGACTCGATCTCGTGCTTGGCCTCCATGATGCTGATGCCGAATCCGTCGGCGAGACCACGGACAGTATAAGGATCGCGGCTACGCACGCGCTCCTCCACCGCGGCGTGCGCTGCGGCACGGATCGCCTTCCGCGCCGTCTCCCGGCTGAGACCACGCTCTTCGACCAACTTGTCCACGGTGTAAGGCCGCTCCTCCTTCGCGGCGTTCCGGATCTCGGCCAGCACTTCCGTGCCGACCTGATCGGTCGTGCCCCCTGCTTCCGCACCGATCAGCTCGGGTCGATCCGCCAGGATCCCGCGATCACGAGACAGCGGGGCTCGCATGCCGCCGGACGTCCGGCGTGGGTTGCTCCCGCCCGCACCGACCGGGAGGTTCGGGTCCAGCGGCTTGCCGACCATCGGCGTCGAACCAAAACCCGGAATCGGGAAATAGCCAAGCACACTACGCGGCACGATCTTCGGAACCACACCCCGATGCGCATCCGCCGGCATCAAACTCGGACGACCAGCCTCATCCACCGACCGCCGAACCAACACCACATGCCCCACCGGAGCACCCTGCTCCCAAAGAACAACCCCACCCCACACCACACCCTCATACCCAGGCACCACACCCCCAGCACCACCCAAATGCTCCACCACCTGATCATGCTTCGCCTCCACCATAACCGCCTCCGACACACTCAACTGCTCCGCCAACCACCCCAACCGCTGCGGCCCACCCGACTCAGCAAGAATCGCATCACCCACCTGACCCGAACGATTACGATCCAACGTCCGCACCGCCGCCACCAACGACTGCGGACAATTCCACTCATGCCCCGACTCCCCAGCCACATACTTCGGAGCGTTCACTCCCCACAACTCCGGAAAAAGCTCCCCAAACTGCACATTCTCCCGAGAAAGAACGATCCCGCTTTTATCGGTCACTCGCTGCATCTGATCCCGTTCGAACTCCATTTGAGTATCGAACATCGGCTCGTCATCAGAACCCGTCGAGAGTTCCTCCACCTTTCGGATATATCGCCTTGCCTCAGCTAGGCTGATATAGAAGCGCGCAGTCAAATCATTCGGACTGCAATTACCCCCGGCACGCCAGGCCGCGCTCGCATATTCCTGAGCAGCAGCAGCTATGTGGTCCGAAGCTTCACTCGGGGTAATGCCGTGGCGCTGGGCAAGCAGCTCCACTGAAAGAGGAGGATTATTATTCTCAGCGCTCGCCAACAGGTCCTCATGGACAAAAGCATCAATCTGCTGACGCGCCTGCCGGAGCGCCTCTTTTCGCTTCTCGGCGGACAGGTCGGCCAGATCCCCCCGTTGCAGTCGAGCCAGGTCCTCAACAGAGAACGGCGCCCCTTCCACGACAGCCCATCGCAGATCCTCTTCCGCGACAGACCTGGAACTATCTACACCAGCCCACGTGTTCAGGTACCGCCCAATACGATCAACTCGCGGTTCTTCCTCATACAAAGCGGCCCGCCTGTACTCAGCCTTGACAGCCGCTTTGCCATACCAAGCGGCCCGCCTGTGCTCGACCTCGACAACCGCCTTGTATTCGTTTTTGTATCGATCCTCAGTAATCCCAAAACGATCTTTAAGGAATCCGAGAAAGGTTTCCGGATTTTTTTGGTTTCCCATCTTCTGTGCGTAAACTACTATTGATTCGCGCACATTTGCATCGATCTGCTTGCCAGCCCATTCAATGCTCTTTCCGTGCCTTTTCGCCAACTCCTCCTCAGCGATCGCATTGCGGCGCGCCCGTCCAAGGATATCGCTTCTCGCGGCCTGGGTGATCGCCTTTTCCGCGCTTGCGACGCTGATGCCGAACAGGGCGGACAGTTCCTCCGCGGTAAGTGGGTCCCCGGCCTTGGCACTCCTCTTGGCGGCCTCTTTCGCAGCCCGCGTTCCGACCTCTTCGAGCGCGGGCGCATGCAGCATCAGGGCACGCGCCCGCTCGGTTCCCAAGCCGAACTCCCGGTCCAGCCGCTCGATGGTGTAGGGCCGCCGAGCCCCTATCGCCTCGATCACCGCACCATGCGCCACCACGTTGATCTGAAGCTCCGCCCACTCCACGGGCCGATCAAATCCCCGCGCCAGCTCGTCCGCACTCAACGTTTCCTTGTTGGCTACCGCCGCACGAACCGCGGCCCGTGCCCGCAACTCCGCCTCCCCCGCAGGTTGCATACGCGTGCCCTCGACATCAACCCGGCTCAAACCGCTGACATGAATCAGCTGTGCGGAGACTTCGGGTTCCGACGGATCTTCCCGCAGCGCCGCTTCCGTCAGGATCGGCGTGCGAGCCCGCTCACGCGGCACGCGGTACCGTTTGCCCATTTCGCGGACGGGGTAGGGCTGACCGCCGTACCTGACCGCGTCGCGCGCGTCCGCCAACATGGCCGCGAACACAACTTCATTGATCCACTCGGCATCACTTTCCTGATTGAGGTCCCGGCCGTACCGGGCGGCCAGCTCTTGGTCGGTGTGCGGTCGTCCGCGATCGGCTGACTCACGCAGGTCCGCGACAGCCGCGGCCTGCTCCAGGCGGAACAGCTGATCAAAGCCGATGCCGTAGGCGGCACTCACATCCAGCTTCGCATCCGCGTCACCGCGGGCCTCCCGCAGTTTCTCCATCGCCGCGGCTTCGACTACACGGTGCACCTGCTGCTTGTCGATCCCGTGTTTGATCGACAGCTCGTCGAGGACAGTCTCGTCGACACCACCGTCCGCAGCGGCCGCGCGCACGTCCTGGGCGACCTTGTCCAGCACCAGGCCGAACGCGTGCTCCTTGCTCACCCCGGGGATGGCCAGCAGCTCACTCGCACGCACCGGCCCAGCCGTGGCAGGTGCGCCGACCAGCAGTTCCACCGGCAACTTCTCATGGCCGGCCATCGGGGTCGTACCGAGGTCCGGCAACGGCCGATAGCCACGCACATTGTGCGGCCCCACATCCGGAACAATCCCTCGGTGCGGATCCAGATACTGGACCGGCCGCGTCCCCTCGCGCCCGGGACCGTCCGGCGCGCGCTCCACCATCACAGCGTGCACCTTGCCGTCCCGGCCCTCGATGTACACCTCACCCAAAGCACCCGGGATATGGTTCGACAGGTGCGCCTCGACCTCCTCGAAGGTCGCCACCACCGCCTCCGAGCGCTGCTCGTTTTCCAAGCGGTGCTCGTTGTTCGCTTCCCCGATCGTCATCGGCTTACCGCCGCGTGCCGGCACCGTAACGCCCGCCGACCGATCACCGGACAGAATGTTGCGCCTCGTCCGCCCGGCAGCGATCACCGACTGCTCGCAGTTCTCGGTATGCCCCTCGACCCGCCCAGCGAACTTCTCGCCGTTAACCCCCCAAAACTCCGGAAAACGCTCTTGAAACTCCTTCTGCCGACGCGCCGGCCCATCGGATGCGCCCGGGTCGGCCAGGCCCCGCCCGGTGACCAGTTGATGGGACAGCTGGCGGGCGGCGTCTTCGTCGCCATCGAGCAGGCGGTGCGCGACCAGCGCCGTGATCTCTCCGTCCCGTGGGCGCGGCCCGGACCCCGGCAGTTCGCCCCGCGCTGCCTGGACGATGTTCGTCGCCCGTGAGACGACCGCCTGGTGGGCCTCCTCCGAGAGCTTGCCAAGCCGTTTCCGCGCGGACGACACCAGTTCGTCCCATCGCGGAGAACCCGGTGGCACCGTTTCGTCGACACTCAGCGACGGTGCCGGCGGGGCGGCGTTCTTCACACCCGAATCAGCCGAATCGGATCCCGGTGCCTTCGTCGTGACGGCGTTGTCGTCCGGGCCACGCTCACCCGGATCGCGAAGCTTCGGTGCCTCCTCGCCGGTTCCCGTCCCCGGCACGCGCAGGCCGAGTTCCTCCAGCCCCCTGCGGTCCACTTCGAGCGTGATCGGGTTGTCGCGGCCGGTGTGAATCGTCCGGTTCCACCCGAGCCACCGAGCCTTCTTCCCCCGGTAGATCGGCGTGATCGACCAGCGGGGAGTGACCTCCACCTCGTATCGGGCCTCCGCCGGTTCTCCGCCGGGCCCTTCCAGCTTCCGTTCGGTCGACGCGGAGTTGTCGTGCCGGACAGTGCGGTCCACGACCGTCCGCACGAGTTCGGCGACGCCGCCGCCCGGGCGCTGGGCCACGTCATCGACCGGTGCCCCGCGAAGGTCGTGCTGCTCCACCGACTGCAGCATGCCGTGGCGGGTCAGATTGGAGGACACGGTCTGCTTCTCCGTGGCGGAGCGGTCCAACGGACCGTCCTTGACCGGACCGATCAGCTTGATATCCGCGAAGTCCACTCCGATTCGCATTTCCTTCAGGGGGGAGCCCTTGGGAAACTTGATTACATCGCGGTTCCTGGTCAGCGCTTTGAGGACATGCAGCGGACCACGGTGGAGTCCGGTCGCGGCGAAGACCTTATCTATCGACCTGGGTGGCATCGCAGGCCGGTTCGGCATGAGGGGCGCCGAACCGCTCTCGTTCCGGAAGCGGCCCGTGAACAGCTCCCGCAGTACCTCGTCCCGTTTTTCCGCGTCGAAGGGGTGGACGTTGACATACGCGACCGTACGTCCCTCGTCGTCCAAAGCGAAACCGTATTCGGTGCGCTTCCTGGTCTGCGGGTACTGCCACAACCCTTCGCCCCTCGCGAGCGGCGGGGCCGAGCGGTCGCCCTCCCGGACGACCAGGTTCTCGTCCACAGTGGTTCGGATGCTCTGCGGAAGGGTGAAGTGCTCTTCCCATGGGTCGGCGAACTGGTGTGGCTCGACCGACGGCAAAACTTTCCCCACCAACTTGGTGTAGGTGCCGGCAGCCGACAGTGGATACACATAGATGGTGAATTCGCCGTGCTGCACGAACTCGAGGTGCTTGCGCTGCTCGGTCATGGCAGAGATGGTGTCGGTGATCTCCTGAGCCGTGCTGGTCTCCCGGCTCTGCTCCATCTCGGCCTTCGCCGCGAACAGGTTGAGATTGCCCGCGCTGTCGCTCTTGTTATAGGCGTGGCCACCGGCGGCGAGTTCCAGGACGGCGGTGACGGCCTTTTTGCCCGAAGAGCCCCAACTCACCTCGACGTCCTGTTTCAGACCGCGCTTTTCGACGCTGCCATGGTAAGTGCTCTCGCCCAGCTTTCCGCGTATTACCACCAGCTGCTCGACCCGACCGACGGGAGTCAGGGCGAAGCGCAGGATCGAGACACCACCGTTGATCGCCTCAAGCAACAGCATGTCGGCCGCATTGGTGGTCAGGTCCGGCTTCAGCACATTCTTGTAGAGGCCGTCATTGATCTGGTCGAACCACTTGAGCGACACCGGTTCCTGGCTGTCTCCACGTGGCACGTAAATTATCTGGTTGGCCCAGTCGGCCGCGCGCTTGACCGGGCTGTTCTCGTTCTCCGCCTGGACCCGCGCACCTTGGTGCCTGGACCACTCGGTGAGCCGCCGCATGACCTCTTCGCCGAATTCCCGCCGCGCCTTGGTATCGGCGAACGACACGGACCCCGTGCCATGACCCACGTTCCGCGGAGGTCGCAACGCAGCGGTCTCCGCGGCCCCCGACGACTCGCCGCCGACGCTTTCCTGGCGGTCTTCGGGCGAAGTTTCGGCGTCCTGGGCCTCCTGGCCGGGCGGATTCTTCTCGCGGTACCGAGCGGCCTCTTCCGGGTTCAGCTTGGCCAGGTCCTCGGGCGGCAGCCCTTTGAGGAGGTGAGCCTCGCTGGCCTTCATCACCCAGACTTCTCCGCGAGGGTCGTGGATCCACATCCGCTTCGCGTGCACGGTGCCGTCGTGCTGACCGCCGAACGAATCGTTCCATCGGCGGCTCTCCTTGATGGACAAGTCAGCGAGCACATGGGTACTGACCAGGATTGCGGCTTCACGGGAAGTGGGTTTCTCCTCGCGCCGCCCGCCGGTCTGTGCCCTCTTTTCCCACACTTGCGTGAACTTCGCGATGATCGCGGCCATGCGCCCGGCAAGAAGCCACGGCGGGATGGCTTGCTCGAAGTCTCCTACCGAAAGCTTGACGGTGGCGCCCACACCCTTGGTCGGGCCGTCGACGAGGGTGTCGGCGCCGTGGGTCACTTCGCTGAAGTCGTAGTCCTCGATACGGTCGATGATCCGGGGATCGGCTCGCTCGACCGACAGTTCCACGTCCGCGTTCCGTTCCCGGTTGCCGAAAAGCCCACCGGTGTTGCGCGTCGTAAGCTTGATGTGGTCCCAGGTCGTCAGTGCCATCCGCCGAAGCGGGTGGAAGAAGACTTCCAGTCCGTCCAGCGCACCGTCGTGCTCGCCCGCGGAGTGCGATCCACCGTCGTCGGCGACCAGGAGAACACGGTCGTGGTGCTTGTCGATCGGCTTCGCCTCGCGACCGATGAGCGGAAACTTGAGCCAGGCCTTCCAGCGAGCCTGGCGGGGCAGATTGAGCATCTTCGCGGCAGTGCTTATGCCGTTCGGCAACGGCCGGAACACCACCAGCTCGGCGCTCGGCGGCAGATCGGTCTGTCGCAGCACCGGCTTGGGCACATCGTCGTTGTTCCAGGCCGGCTCGGCTTCCTCCGAAATCCGCGACTCGGCGGCCAGCCGGTCCGCTGTTGTGCGGTACCCGGTGGGGAGGCCGGGCACGGCCACCAGGAGGGACCCCGGGATACCGCTGTCGTCGGCGCCGGTGTCCAGGTTCAGCCACTCGTGCGCGGGCTTGGGCTTACCCCAACGGCCGCCGCTACTGACCTGGTACCGGCCCGGATACCTGAAATAGTGTACGTCGTTCTTACTGCTCAGCGTGGACTTGTTGCCACGTTCCTTTTCTCGCGCGTCGCTGTGACCGGTCCGCCTCTTGACGGAGACCTCCGCACTCGGCCATACCGACTGCTTATCGGCATAACCACCGCCGACGATGCCGGCAGTGAGGTAACGGGACTCCTCCACGTCCGACACCTGGGACCGGCCGAGGTCGTGCAGGTGCTCAAGTCGCTCGCCCTTGTCGCTACCGAGGTAGCTGGCCTGCTGCCGGTTCTCGACAAAGCGCACGAACAGGTCCTTCACCCCGCGGTAGTTCCCGCCGAGCGGTATCCGGATCCCGTCACCGCCGTTGCGGATTTCCCTGGCGGTGATCCCCTTCCTGAGGTGATCGGCGATCTTCTGCTTGAGCTTGGGCAGCGCCGACGCGTCCGGATAACGCAACAGCCGCTTGGGCCAGGAGCCCGCCCTGCCGCCGATCACCCCCTCCGCGTTGAGCCGGTGCAACAGCAGCTCGGTCAGGTGCTCGATATCCGCTTCCGCGAGCATCACCTTCGCGTCCAGCCGGTACGGCGCCTGGTGCCGGTTGGTGTCCGCCGGGTCGTCGGCCTCCGGTGTGCCCTGTTCCGGTGCGGGTTCTTGCCTTTCGGAACTCTGACGGGAATCCGATGGGTCCGGGACCTCTTCCCTGGCGGATTCGGCAGGCCGGTCTCGAGGTTCGGCAGCGGGTTCCCCCGTATGGTTCTCGATCGCCCAGTGAGGCAGGCTTGCCGTCACCGGACTCCGCCGAGGCTGGAACCGGACTCCGTCGGACGGCTCGTCCTGGCCGTCCGGGCTCCGCCGGGGCTGGGAACCCTCCTCCCACGAACGCATCGAGCCGGGCCCGCTGCCCAGCGCGCTGGCGCGCACGGCGGACAGGAACCGGTCCCGCTCGGCCGCGGACAGCGGGTGGTCGTCCGCGGATCGGACGCCGAAGGTGGAATGATCGGTGAGCGGCCGGTACTTCCCGTCCGCGGATCGCTCCTCGACCACCCCTTCGCCGGTCACGCGGTAGCGATCCCCCGCGGGCATTCCCCTGTGGAACTCGGTGAGCCGTTCCGCGAACCGGCTTTCCAGGCGTTCGAGCCCGCCGGGCAGGTCCGCCAACCGGGGGTCTCCGACGTCGGGCAGAACGGGCTTGAAGTGGCCGACCAGGCCGATCTTGTCCGCCGGCGCGCCCAGCAGCACGTCGGCCTCGTCGATGAGCTTGTCGGGGATCTCGGCGGGGCGAGGCATCGTCTCGCCGCCGGCGATCCAGCGCGCCGCAAGCGGAGGAGCGGGCCGCACGTCGACCACTACGCCATGCCGGTCCACCAGGGACTGCAACCCGCTCTGCGCGGCCTCGGTGAGGCCGAGCTTGTCCCGCAGGTCTTGTGGGGTCGGGTCATCCGACCGGCCACGCAGGAACATGGTTGCCTTGCTCGGCAGCCGGATCAGGTTGTCCGGCACGTGTCGAGCCGCGGAACCGCGAGATCGCGAGGTGTCTCCGGCGATGCCGGGCATCGGCTCACCGACACTGACGATCAGTGTGACGTCGGCTTCACGGACCTGCAGCGGACCCGAATAGGTATGCGTCAGCCCACCGGTGACCGGGACGGTGTCGCCGTTCCGCAGATCGCTGTTGTGGTGGAAACGTACCTGTACTCCACCAAGGCCGCCGTCGTTACCGCCGGTGATGTCGCCGCCCGTCACAGCGATACCCCCGCCTCGGCGTAGTCCCAACGAGGAGGTGTGGGTGACATCCATGCCGGCGGTCTGAATGTGCTGTACCGAGCCTTCGCCATCCCAGACCGGCCGGGACTTCAGCGGCGCTCCGGCACCTGGACCGGCGATGGCCACGTAGACCGGCGTCTTGCCCTTCCCCGCGAAGTCGAACGTGTCGCGGACGACCTTCCCGGTGAGCAGCGCGTCGACCGCGACTTTGCTGGTGAGCCAATCCTCGAGCTTCTTGCGGGTCTCGACGTCGTTCGGGGCGAATCCGCCCACCTTGGCGGAGACCGCGTCATACACCGCACCGAGGTTCGAGAAGAGCGTGAGCTCACGGTCCGTCGAGCTGACCGGACGCTCCTCCGTCGCGGCCGGCTTTTCCTTCGGCCAGGCCAGCGTCACCTCGATGGCCACCTGATCGAACGACGAGCGCGACCCGCTCCACGGCAACTTACCAGGTGAGGTGCACTCGATTTCGACGATCGCGGTGTGATCTTTCTCGTCGTGCTCGACGTCGCGCTGGACTACCTTGATCTCGTCGACGTCCGAGCGAGCCACACTCAGATTGGATCGCCGCGAATTGAAAATCCCGAAGGGCCAAAGCCTGATGGAGACATGCCCGGTAGGAATGAAGATCACGAACGGCTCATGTTGCAACGGCAGGCTCTTGATGGAAGACGTCCGCTGGTCGAACCGGCGATTCGAGCTTTCCCGGTCCAACCGTATCGACCGGACGTTGCGTCCCTGGCCCAGCCGCAACAGCCGGATCCTGAACTCCGGATCGCCGTCGTTGGCTTGTTCCCCGAGGCTGATCGTGAACTGCCCGTCGGCGACCTCCTCCCATGCTTTGATCAGGTTCTCGTCCGAGGCCGCCACCTCGACGAACTTCCGGTAGTAGGGCGAGTCCGCATCCAACCGGGCCAGGATGGCGGCACGGATCGCCGGGACGCCCTTCCCGCCCTGGAACACCGGGCGCTGGGCGGCGGCTTGGACGGCCCCCGAATCAGGCGAACCACCGACCTCGTGCCCACGCAGCTGTCGCTCTCGCCGGATCTGTTCCCGGGCCTGGTCAGCACGCCGCTGCGCGTCGTCGGCCTGCCGATCCAGCACCTGCGCCCGCGCTTCCCTGCCCTGCTCCGCACTCGGTACCCGGGCTCGCAGCGTCTCCGCCCACGTCCGCAGCTCACCGGCCCGCGTCCGCAGCTCGTTCGCCTGTCCCCGCAGCCGGTCGGCCTGCTCGTCGAGTTCGTGCGCTCGGACCTCGTTCGGCTCGCGGCGCACCGGCCCCGGCTGCGAGGGCTCGGCCTGGCGATCCTGGCCGCCGACCTCGGTCGCCGGCCGTTCCGGCGACTGCCCGGAGTCGGCCCGCAGGTCGGCAGCCTGCGCCCGCAGCTCATTGGCCTCGTCGTCGCGTTCTTTGGCGCTCTCCACGGCCTCGTCGGCCAGTTCCTCCGCCCTGGCGGCGTCCTCGGGTTCCCGCAGCCGCCTGGCCTGCTCCCGCAGTCCCTCCGCCTTCTTCTGGTACCTGCTCGACTCCAGTGCCGCCGACTTCTCGCGCAGGACCGAGGCCAGATCCGAAGTCCGCAGCCGCCTCCCCAGCTCCGTGGCGTCCTGCCGGGCCTCGGCCATGATCTGCGACCAGTTCCGCGTGCCATCGCCGAGGCCCACCTTGCCGAACAACGACTTCGCCGCGTCGGCCGCCCGCTGCCGCCAGATCGTCGCGTCCGCGGACGACAGGCGAGGTTCCCGATCGCCACCGGCGACAAACACGGGTTCGGTGTGCGGCGTCGAGATCTGGCCGGCCGTGTTCCGCTCCTGCGCGATCGTCTGGCCGGATGGGTCGACGGTCGTCCCGCTCTCGCGCTGTTCGGAAGAGATGTCGCCCGGCTTTGCCAGGTCGACGTCCGATGTTTGCTCGCCTGGAGTCGAAGTCTTCGTTTCACCGCCATCGCGGTCCCGCGGATCCCGCGTTCCCGCAGAATCCGCGGGGTTCCAACCCTCGATCGCCTTGGCGGGATCCCAATCCTTGGCCGCCGCGGCGGGCTCCCAGTCTTGGAGCTGCGCGGTCGGATCCCACGTCGTTCCGACCGAAGAGTCCGACACTCGGCCTTCGTGCTCAAGGGAAACAAGATTTGCCGGCAACGATCCACCCATACCGGGCGGCTTCTTCTGCGCGCCAGTTTTCTCAAAATAGGCGGCCTTACTTGGGTCCATCCCTCGTTCGGCTTCGCTGACCAGCTTCTGCAGCAGCCGATAACCGTCCTGAGCGCGACTCTCCGGCGGCTTGGGATTGCTTGTCTTCTCCTCCAGAATCTTGTAGGAACCGTGCTCCGCCAGCCCATCGAATCCTTCGTTCCCGAACGCGGAAGAGGACGCGTCGCCGAATTCAAGATTGTTTAGGCGCAGGAGTGCGAAATGAGTTTTCCAGTTCGCACGTTCCAGGGGGTCAAGAGATTCATCTCCCACTATTTTCTGATAGACACTGTCAATTCCCTCTTCTTGCTTCCGCCCATACATCGCGAGCGCATGAACTGCCTGACCGGAACCATCGGCCAGGTGGTTCAAATGCCGCTGCAGATAGAATTGAGTCGAGATCAGCGACAGACCGGACTGAGCGTAGTCGATGAGCAGCACTGCCCGTTCTTTGGGCAGATCACCCAAGTACTTCACGAAATGCTCACGAAGAAGTTTGATCTGACCTTTTGTAGGCAGCGGCTCACCCCTAGCCTTGAAGGTCGACTGCAGAATCGAACTCCGCGGCGGGGACGGCCGAAAACTCGAGAGCGGAACGGAACGAGCATAGTGACCGCGCCCTTGGAGTGCGGCAATAACTGGCGCCGGACTGCGGCCGACGCCCACGTAGCTGAACCGATCCGGCGGATAGTCGCGGAGGATCGATTCGACCACACCGTTCATCGCAAGCACGATCCGTTGCTGCTCGGCCAGATGGTGCTGACCGGCGAGACGGCGAACCACATCACGGAAACGCGCCGCCTCGTCGAGGTGGTAAACGCGAGGAGGAGGCGCGTTTTCCATGTCTTTCGGCATGCCGACGTAAACCGCGATGGTCTGCGCTACGCCACCGTCGAGAGGGTAGGTTATCTCGTGCTCGGCCAGCCATGCTCGAACCCGCGCCGGATCCAACTTTACCGAATGTAGACCGTCCCGGAGGTAGGTGTCGTTCGACTCCGCCGGATGCCGGTCGATTGACTTGTCCGGACCCTCGATTACCGGTTCATCAAGGGAAAGGTCGAAGAAGTCTTCGTCGAAGTCCGCCTTGTCGGTGATCCGATCAAGATTCTCGGACATCTCGACCGACCGGGTACCAACCGGTGAATAGATCGGCGTGAAGATGATCTTCGGGTCCGAGGACACCGGCGCCGACCACACGGAGACCGGATCACCCAGTACGGCCAGCCGGCCCGTCCGGATGTCCTGCCATGTCGAACCGTCGTTCCACCTCGCCTGCCCATCGAAGAAGATGATGTTTCCATTACGTTTGTGCACGGTAATGAAATGTCCTTCGTCACCGCCAAAATAGACGTAGACGAGCTGATGAACGCCATCGTTCTTCTGCTCACGCACATACTTGATCACATCGTCATAGCCATTTTCGTTCTTGACCAATGGCCCCAAACCCGACTCCGGAACACGGTTGGGATCCACCACTCCGCTCGGGTTCGCCCGGAACTCCTGCGCCCGTTCAGGATGCCGGGACGCGTTGATCACCCCGACGTTCACCGGGAGGCAGTTCGTATCGCGCCCTTCGACATCCTGACTGTTGCGCGGGTTGTTCAAGTTCATGAAGGGGCCGAAACCGGTCTCCCTCAGGAACTCGGCCTCCCCCTGAGGGTCACCCGCGAAGTTTTCCTGCGAAAAAACGTCCGGGTCTGGATGCCTCGACCGTGAACCCGCCGACGCCGAAGACGCGCCTCCCCGGCCCGGCACCTTCGCCTTCGCCTTCGCCTTCGCCTTCATTTCCGCCCTGATGTCCTCCAGGCGGGATTTATCGTCGTATTTCTGCCGTTCGACCGGATCCGACAATAGCTTATAGGCAGGATTAACCTTTTCCGTAAGCCTATTTTTCCTGTCAATCCTCTCTTGCTCTTTCAGGTGTATGGTTTTGTCGGAATGCAATTCGAGGGCCAGCTTCTTATAAGAATTCTTGATCTCCGCCTGCGTAGCGTTAGGCGTGAGACCAAGCGCCTTGTAGTGACCAAGGTAGTCACCGGTCAAAACGTTCGCCCGCTTTTGCCTCGCCTCCTCCTGCCTCCGCGCCTCCTCCTTCTTCTGCCTCAGATCCTCCTCCCGCATCCACGCCTCCCACGCCTCCCACGCCTCCCGCTCCCGCCTCCGCGCCTCCCGCGCCCGCGCCTCCTCCCGCTCCCGCCTCCGCGCCTCCCACTCCCGCGCCTCCCGCTCCCGCCTCCGCGCCTCCCGCGCCCGCGCCTCCCCCCGCGCCTCCTCCCGCTGCCGCCTCCACGCCTCCTGATCGTTGCCCCTGTCCTCTTTGGCGGCGGGCCGGTCGCCATGCTGGAACCGGCTGCCCGCCTGTTCGTCGCTCGCTGTCCTACGGTCCAGGTCTGCCGTCAGCAGCTCGAAGGCCCAGGTGGCCTCCCCCAGCTTGGCCTCGTTGAGGCCTGCCTTGATCTGGGCGGCCCTGTATGCCTGCTCGATCGTCCTCAGATCCGGCTTCGCGTGCTCACTGAGATTTAGCAACTTGTACGCGTTACTTCGCGCGTTGGAAGATGTACCCGGCGCCGGGTTCGGACCAGGCTGAGTCGGCCGGTGTTGTCCAGAACCGCTCTCGGGCCGGTTCGGCCGCGACGGACTCTCAGTCGGCCGACGACGATCCGGACCGTGATCTTCTGGCCGCGACGGCCTCGGCGCGCCCTGTTCGGCGTCGCTGAACTGGCTGTCGGGCACGATCGACTTGCGGAGAACGATGGACCGGCCGCCGCCGCTGTTCCGCTCCACTTGCGCGGTGAACTCCACCAGCCCGGCGTTATCCATCACGACGAGCTTGCCGTTCTCCGCGAACGTCACACCCGCGGTTGTGCGAACGACCAGCCCCGGATTCCGCATCGCGATTTCGCTGGCCACCAATACCCCAAGATCCGGCTGTCCGGCGCTCTTGAGAGCGAAAATGAACATCGACTTGCGGCGTTCAGCGTGCGTAGCCGTACTGATGGTCTCCGCCGCCAACCCGACACTCAACGACCCCACACCGGCCGGCCTACCTTCGGGCTCGATGCGGAACTTGACGCGAGCGTCCGCGGAGTCACTGTGCCCAGGTTCGATCGCGACTATGAGGGGAGTTTCGAACGGCACGTTGATCTCGCCGCCGGGCCTGGCCAGGGCCGTCCCCACCGAATCACCGGTCAGCGAGCGCACTACCTTGAGGCGCCGGCTGACATCCCTGAACCAGCCGCGCATGGATTCTTTCAGTTCCGGATCGGCCAGAAAGTTGAACTGTTTAAGCTTTTGTGCGGGATCCTCGGACTCGAGGTACTTCACGTCCCCCAGCTGCCATCCGCGACCACTTGTCGTTGCGAAACGAGAGGAATCAGTACCGCCGGACCCAGCGTACCGACCAGTAGACCCACTAGGACCGTAACGGCCACCATAGCCGTACCGATCGGGTGCCCCGAAGACTGCGTCAACGCCGTTGCCGGGCAACTTCGGCGGGATATCGGAACTCGCCTTGGACACCTCGTTGCGCGGTAGTAGCACCGCCCTGATCCCATCCGTTCCGGACTCGACCAGATTTTCGATCCGAATACTCGGATCTATCGGGAGAACATCGGCGAAGTTGCCGATAGTGGCGTCCAGGTAGGCGAGTTTGCCAGTGGACGTCAGATACCCGAAAGTGATATGCCCAGTCTCGCTTCCCGGATTCTTCCTGGCGACGAGAGCGCCAAGATACTCTTTCTTCGAGGACAGGAGAAGCTTAACTACCGGCTCATTGTCATGGAACGGCCCAACAAGAGTGCCATTTGTTTCCTTGACCAAATCATTAAGCGACCACAACCCCTTCGAGGGTACCTCAGTAGTTGGCTCACCTCGCTGGATGGACTTCGCCAACTGCACGTTGAGTGGCCCACAACCGTCCCCCAATGTTCCGTTTTCCCGCCCGGCAGCATTGACAGCCAGGACGAACTGCCCATATTCCTTGTCACCCCGGAGAAACTCCCGGGAAACATCCTCGTTCGGGAAGCTACGCGACGTGAGCACCAAGTCCGAAGGCTCAACACTGACAACGTTCGAATGAACTTCACCAGCCGTAGCGGATTGGTCTCCCTCAGCCATTTTCGACGATTGGTCGTCATGATTGGGTAAATCATTTTGCGGGACGCCGTGCACGTCATCGTAACTGGGTAGATCATACCAATCCGACGGGAGCGGAAATGAGTCAAAGGACTCGTGCTGGTGCAGCACCCGCCCACGAAGAAACTCACCGATTCTGTTCAGATCATTGGCTGCGAATTCCAATTTCGGAGACCAGTTGCCGTCACTGCAAGTGATCTGCACGAGCACCGAGTCAGGCTTGCCATTTTCTGGCGGCACATGCCGGACTTCAACTGTAACTCGATTACCCGAGCCCGGACGGGTAATAGTTGCCGTGTGTTTACGGCCATCCACGGACAACTCGGTGGTCACCGTTGCATCATGCAAGTCAAACGAGTACGTCTGCTGCAGCCACCCGTCTTGGTAGAAATTCTTGAAGCGTTCAAATGCCTCCGGAATGCTCATTACCGGCGATTGGTCGCGAATGAGATCCACCGCGTCCTGGAATGACAGGTCATGCGCGTCAACCGAGATAATCGTGGCTCCGCCCTCACTTCGGCGGGCGGTTTCACGCAACGCCGTCGGCGCCAGCACCACCTCGGATTGATCGCTGTTGATCTCCGGCGGATCACCCGCACTCCGCTCGTATCCCGCCGGAAATGACAGCATCATCACCCGATGCTCCGGCGGAACGCTGATCTCCATGATCCTGTAGTTATGCAGACCGCCGCGCTGTTTTGCCCACTCTAGAACAAATTTCAGCGAGTGCGAGGTCGAGGAGGGGAGCACCTCATGAAATCCGGATCCGCTGAGTGAATCCTTACCAGAAAATACCGCTCGGTAGACCTTGAACGCTTCACGTGGCGGCTCGTTCGTCCGCAAGTGATCGGTGAGATTATAGAACTTCTTGACGTCCTTGACCAGATTTTCCAGGCGTACCCCGGAGAGGATCACCCGTCCGCCATCGCCGCGCTTTCCGGTGAAAAGGCCGTTAACAATTTCGCTGGCGAACCGGTGATCATGATCATTCTCTTTCAACGCCGACAGGTGCACTCGTGATACATCCACCGCAGCTGCCTGACTCGCCGACGCCGCGCCAACACTGTTACCAGGAGTGGATACGGTGACGGGGGCACTAACCGCGTGCTCATTCGGGATGCTCTGCAACGCAGGCACGGTATCCGATGGTCCATCGCTCGCTGGACGCGAGTGCCCCCCATCGGCAACTGGCTTCTTGCCGAGCGCCTCCGGCCCCTTCTCCGATCGCTTCGGCGGCTCCCGCCGGGGAGACGCTGCGCCAGAATCAGTCGCGTGTGCCGGCGCGTTCCGGGTGCGCCGTCGACTTTGCTGGTCCTGGATGCGGTTCTGCTGCTCGATCCGAACCTCACTGCGGACGTTCTGCAGTCGGTCGAAGACGTGACGGATGTGGTCCAACAGTTCCGCGCGGTTCCGCTGTGCCGGTATGTCCCTCAGCTCCAGTCGATGGTGACTGGGATCGCCGGCGGTCATATGTTCGACGTTGGTCGCCTGGTAATGCGAAGGACGGCTCTTGACAACGGCGACCTGCGTCTTGGTATCGGCATTTTTTCCGATATCCTCTACCGCCGAATTCACCAACTTCTCGTTGAACCCAGTGAGCTCATCGACTACGGCCGACATGTCCCGGTGACCGGCCCGGACATCCGCGAGCAACTCCTCAACCTTGACCTGGAATGCCTCCAGCGCGTTGCCACCCCCCTCGCTGTCCCTCATGCGCAGATCGTTCAGCCACGGGGTGTTCACCGGATCCTCGGCGTTCCGGAAAGCCTCCTTCCATTCTCGATGCCCGTCCTGAATGCTTTTAACCGTGGCGAGGAACAGTTCCACACTACTGCCGAACGAGGTATCCGAGTCGATGGAAAGATGCCCACCACCGCCATTGACGGACTTGTCAATTTTGAGACCCAAGCTGTCGGCCTGCTTGAAGATGTGATTGTCGACGATTTCGGCGACCCAGCTACCATTTTCGAACTTGGCGGCAGGGGAAGGCATCGTCTGGGTTTCCAGACAGTTGTCATCGACCCCAATCGCCCACCACCAAGTCTCCCCGTCCTTATTGGTATAGGTTAACTTCTTCGCACCATCCACATCCTCCACCCGGAGGTTGATGTCCTGGAGAGTGCGAGCGTTCGACCGCACCCGGTCGACCCACTGGTCGATCAGGCGACCGGCGAAATTTCGAAGGTTTTCTTGCTGCCGCTTCTCTTTACTGCCCGAAACCTGGTTGCTGACAACCATTCCAGCGATTTTCGGGTGCGCAAAAGTGAATTCAGTACCGATGAGAACCGATTTGCGAAGCGCTGTCCAGGAGTCATCGAACGCGGTGGCGGTCGCGTTTCGGATGGCGATCTCCTGTTCCATCCCTTTGAGAATGCTTACCGCCGCAGACTCCGCACTACTGACCTCTCGCCCAGCACTGACCGGTGCGCGTACATCGCCCCGATGAGTCGTGAAGAGCAACCGGATCGCGCCTTTTTCCACGTCGTTGAGCTGGGATTCTTTCTTGCCAACCCAGCCCAACAGCATCTGCGGGACCTTGACTTTACCGGTCCCCGTCTCCTCCGACACAATCCCGTGGTAATCATCGATGATCCCGGACCCCTTGGCCAGATATTCCTCGACAGATCCGCGATTGACGCTCGGCGCGTTCGACAGGTCGTGGTGATTTTGATTTGCCGCGACAGGGCCGGTGTCACCGGGCTGCGCCATATGATTATTCGGACGGCTACTCTCGAAGGCGCCGAACACAGCCGCGTCGCTGATCTCACGGCTCCGGTTTCCGGACTTGCCGGTTACCCCTTCGGTAGTGGCAGTCGCAGGGGTATCACCGGTCGGTTTGTGGCTCTGCTGCGACGAAAGCTGACGGTTCGAGGCGGCAGCGGGGTCAGTTGCCGGGGCTTCGTGGAGGTGGGGGCCTTCGATCTCGGTCTGGTGCCGGATTTGCGGTTTCGCGTGACCGGCGGTGGGATCGTGGTCCGCTTTGCTTTCCGGGGCCTTTTCCGTGACGCGTGTCTTGGCGGGGGTAGCCGCGTTCGGGGCGGGCTCGGGAGTACGCAGGGATCCTGTCGAAGGCGGCTTCGTGTTCGACGTTCCCGGTGGCTGGGCGGTGGTGTCCTTCGACGGTCCGCCGAGCTGCGCGGACGTGCCGGGTTCCGGTTGCGAGCTCTGGCCGAGCTGGTCAGCCGACGGTCGGCCGTGCTCTGGCCCGGCCGTGTTCTGGCCGGCAGGCACGTGCTGCTCGATGGTCATGTCCGCGCCCGGGGAGTCCGTCCGCTGTGGTGCGAGGGGCGGTGGTTCGACGGAGGTTTTCTGGTCGAGTGGCGACTGGCGGAGGTCGGCGTGGCCCTCGCCGAGCGACGGCTTACCTTCCGGCAGCGGCTGTCCGCTCTGCTGGGTCCGGGTCGCGTCGAATCCCGGTAGTTCCTTGGCCGGGCCAGAGGTCTGCTGTGTGCTGGTCTCGGGTTTCGGGGTCTGCGCCGGTGTGCTGCCCGGCGGCTGGCTTGGCTGGCCGGTGGCCGTGGTGGTGGTTCCGGGTTGCTGGGTACTGCCGTTCTCGTTCGGCTGCTGGTCGTTGCTGTGCCGCGTCGGGTCGATCGACGACGAAGACGGCGAGGAAGTCTGCGGCGTGTTTCCTGCTTCCGGGTGCTGCGCGCCGATGCCGGAACCTGTGGTGACGGTGGCCGGACCAGCATTCTGACTATGTGATGCGGGGTCGCTCACGGCGGGATTGTGACCCGCCGATGACAGCGACTC
This sequence comes from Amycolatopsis sp. NPDC058986, assembly GCF_042741125.1. Lineage (NCBI taxonomy): Bacteria > Bacillati > Actinomycetota > Actinomycetes > Pseudonocardiales > Pseudonocardiaceae > Amycolatopsis > Amycolatopsis sp. NPDC058986. The sequence goes on from NZ_JBHYJW010000052.1 coordinate 28,208, forward strand.
ACCCGGCCGGACGTCCGACGTGCCCTGGTGAGCCACCGGCGCCTCCACCGACGGCTGCCCACCGGACTGCCGCACGGCCGGTGTCTGCTCACGGGGAGACTCCGCTCCTGGGGACTGGGCCCCGGGCGCAGCCGAGGTCCCGGGCGCAGGCGATGTCGCGGTGGTTCGTGAGGTCGTGATGGTTGGTGAGGTCGCAGGCGTGCCTGATGGCTGACTGGCCGCCGGTGGTGTGGGCTCGGGGCGGTAGGCCGGAGGAGGCGTATACGGGGCGTCATACGGCGGAGCCGCCGACGGCTGCGCCCCCTCCCCCACCTGGCCACCCGGCTTGTCACCCGGCTTGCCGCCGTCAGCCGAGGGCTTCCCACCCACGACCTGCTCCGTGACCTTGCCCCCCGGCGGATCCTGCGCCGGTTTCCCATCCTGGTCCAGGTGTTCCAGCTTCACCTCCGGAGACGACGTCAACTCCGGCGACGACGCCTCCACCACACCAGGACCACCCCCATGCGACCCCCCATGACCACCCCCATGCGACCAGTTGTGCACCGCCTTCGACGTACTACCCATCAAAAAACTCGAAATAAACGTCCCAAACGGATCCATCCCCGCACCCGCCGCCAAAATAAACGACACCGACACATCAATCGGCGCCTCCGAAAAATAATCCAAAATCCCCGCACCAGCCGGAGTATGGATAAAATCCTTCGTAAACTTGTTCTTCCCCGCAGCCATATGCATCGCCGACGCCAACATCGCCGCCACCATCCCCGCGACCGCCGACGCCACCAACGACTGCACATCCGCACCCTGCCGATGATGCTCCAAACTCGTCACCGCCTGCGGAGCCCCCGTCTCCACCGTCTCCTCCGCACCCTCCTGCACCACCTCACGCGCAAGCCACCACTTATCCCGCACCTTCGTCTTCGCCACATCAAAAACACCCTTCAACGTATCCGCGAGCAACCTCGACTGGACCGCCGACTCCTCCACAACCTTCGTAAACGCCCTATTCCCAGCCACCACCAACCCAGGAACACCCAACGCATCACCCGTCACCACCGCGATAAAAATATCCATCGCAAAAATCCACAGAACAAGCCACCCCTCATAAACAGACTCCTCCCCATTCACCCCCAACTGCGCCGACTGAAAACCCGTATACCGAGCCATCGCCGCCTGCCCCGGAACCCCATCCACCACCCCCCGAACATGATCCGCGAACGCCCGCGCAGTACCCCCACTAACATTACTCAAAACACCAGAAGAAAGACCATCAACATCAGCCACAGCCCCCAACAACGAATTCGCATGCTCCTCCAACCGAGCCTGCAACGCATACATATCACCCGGCTTCACCTGCGGCAACTGCTGACCCGTCGCCACATACATCATCGACTCATAAATAGGCCCCCAAAAAGGATCATCCGGTATATCAAAAACACCCATGACTCACCTGCCTATCCATGAACCGACAAATTAAGACAAGATCACCGGCCTTGTCCGGCGCCGTGGTCAGCTCGGCTTGGTCACATCCGCGTCACCTGACACTTGCGTCGCCTTCCAAGGCTCCACATGGGAACTATCCGGCTTGACGAAATCCCGCTTATAATGCGGCGCATCCGGCTTCTTATCCACCACCGCAGCCACCCACTGACCCGAATCCCCCTCAC